>DYWT01000278.1 GCA_020742515.1 Sporosarcina psychrophila | reverse complement strand
TGTACAATCCGCGTTTGCTCTCTTGTAAATCCACACATGCTAAAAGTAGCCGTAGCCCCATTTTCAAATTCTAGATTGACTACTTGATGATCAACAACATTATTATCAGAACGATAGACACATTTTCCATATGGCGTGGTATTTAACGCATGAATAATTCCTTCTCGCGAATGATCTGTTGTGAACTTTTTCGCCCAGCCTTTACCTTCACCTAAATAATACTTTCCAGCATGAAATGCGCAGTCATTTTCGATAGGACATCCATCCAAACAACGTAAAGGGCCATCTTTAGGCGCATTTGATTCCTTAAAATGCATCAATGACCCGAACGAACTGACATGCTTACATTTTTGGTCCATCAAATACATTAAGATATCCATATCATGACATGATTTTTGCAAGATCATCGGGCTTGATACATCACTATTATTCCAGTTTCCACGTACAAAACTATGTGACATATGCATAACTTCAACATTTTCATTCAATTGAATCGATACAATGTCACCTATTTTTCCTTCATCAATGATACTCTTGATATTTTGCCAAAATGGTGTATACCTTAAAACATGACAAATCGTTAGTAGTTTATCATGTTCCTTTGCAATCTCCACCATCGATATACATTCTTTTGGATCAGGTGACATCGGTTTTTCTAGTAAAACATGGTATCCTTTTTCGATTGCTTTTACTGTAGGCTCATAATGTTGCCTATCCAAAGTACAAATGAAAGCTACATCAGCATCGATGTCATCTTCTAACATTTCTTCCCATGAGGCATAACATTGATTTTCCGAAAGTGAGTATTGTTGCGCAAATGCTTCGCGTCTCTGAGGATTCAGTTCGGCAACAGCTACAAACTCCAACTCGTGTGGATAATCATTGGCGTAAGGGGCGTATGCTTTAGCCCCTCTATCACCTGCACCAATTAAAATTGCTTTTGTTTTTTTAATGATTTTCTCATCTTTAAAGTGTTTCAAAATCTTGTATCCTCCCTTTAACTACTCAATCCTTTTAAACCGGCGCCTACAATTCCTGAATCACTTTTCAATTTACTTATATATAAGCGTTCTAGGCTATTCTGCTGTTCAGGGATTAAATATTGTTTCAATGATTCTTTTATTAAATCCAATAGAAAAGGATTTTTATTAATGACTCCACCACCGAGAACAATACTGTGTGGATCTAACAAACATATAATTGAATATATTCCATGCGCTAAAGATCCGACCACTTCATTCATTAACACTTTTGCTTCTTTATCATTATCTTCATATTTCAAGAAAAATTCACTTGTTGTAAGATTAGGAGTGTTTAATCGCTTTTCAGCAAGTTTTTTTATTGCAGGGCCTGAGGCTGACTTTTCTAAGTTTTCAAACCCATTTAATGATTGTCCTGCCAAAACTGGAAACAAACCAAGCTCACCTGCAAAACCATTCCCGCGTATAAACGAACCTTGATGAATGATCGCACAGGAAATTCCTGTACTAATTGTTAAATATACAAATGTGTCCTGTTTATTTGTGTTTGATACTTTCCATTCTGCATATGTAGCCATATATACATCGTTATCGATTACAATGTTTGTAAACGAAAAGTAATCTTGTAAACGACTTACAATTGGAAAGTCCCTCCACGGTAAATTGTTTTGAAAAATCGCTATCCCATTCTCACGATCTATTTTTCCCGGTACGCCTACACCCATACCTTTGATGTCATTAAGTTGCACTTTTGAACCTTTTAACACCATTTCAATACTTTTGATAACTTGTTGAAACATTTTTTCTTTATCCGATGGATCACTTGCTACTTCTGAACGTTTATATATTTCTCCATATTGATCAATTATCACTGTGGCAATTTTTGTACCACCAATATCAACACCCAATGCATATGTCACATTATCACCACACAATCTCTTTATCTTCTTTCCGAAAACATCTCTCAACTAAGTAAAATTATTCAGTAAAACTATTACTACTATTTTTTTCAATAGTACCATAGACCAACTATACTGTCTATATATGTTGACATAAAGAATCCCCTTCACAATGATTCACCGCTACAAAAGACATCAAGAACCATGACAATTCTCCAATCCCTATGTGGGGTTAGTAAACAAAGTCTTTTATGCAACAGCGTTTCACTTCCTACTTTCCTGTAGCTTCTATATACATCCACTTATAGGTAAAGTCACTACCGAATGGGTTGATAGCAATCCCTTTTACAGCTGGGTTCCTAAGGAACATTCCACCGCGTTGATACGTCGGCGCGATAGCCGCGTCATCTTCCAGAAGAATTTTTTCAGCTTCCGCAAACACTTCAAAACGTTTGATTGGATCATTTGCATAAGTTGTTTTTGTAGATTCAATAAGTTCGTCATAAATTGGATTTGAGTAACCCATTTTATTCTGCGGACTTTCAGTTACAAATAACTCCATGAATGAAATTGGATCCTGAAAGTCAGGTCCCCATCCAGATGCTTGGATATCATAATTACTAGTGTCATCAAGTTCAAGACGTACCGCCGAAGGTACTTCTTTCAGTTTGATTGTCAAACCTGGTAGGTTTCTTTCTAGTTCTGATTTGTACCACTCTTGTTGTTTCTTAGAGTTTTCAGTATCTCCACCAAGGAGTTCAATTGTTACTTTGTCTTTCCCGAGTGCTTTTAGCCCTTTTTTCCAAAATGCTTGTGCTTCTTCAACATCGTAAACAGCAAAATCCTTACTGTAGTCACGGAAATCTTTACCATTTTCATCAAGCGTGAAGTCATTTGCAACTAGGAAATTAGCGGCTTTAGCTCCATTCGCCAAGACTGCATCTGCAAGTTCCTCTTTATTGAACGCTCTTGCAATTGCTTTACGAATGTCAGCATTTGCAAGTGGCGTCGGTTTACCATCACGCAGTTGGTTCATTTTGAAGTAGAAAACAGCCGTTTCAACCTCATTGATAATGTTTGGATCATCAGCATACTGCATTGCATATTCTGCACTCAGTATTACACGATCTTTCTTGCCTTGTTCATATAGTTTTACTGCTGTTGAAGTTTCTTTAACAATATCAACAAGAATTTCATCAAGTTTCACACTAGCAACATCCCAATACGCGTCATTTTTTACGTATTTCCAGTTATCAGTCCCGTCCCAATCTGCTAATGAGAAAGGACCGTTATATATCATTGCGTCAGAGTTAGTTGCGTAATTATCACCCTGGGCAGTTACGAATTCTTCGTTAACTGGTAAAAATGTCGCGAAGGAAGTCAGTGAAAGGAAGTAAGCAACTGGGCGTTCAAGTTTAACGACAAGTGTTTTATCGTCTGTAGCTTTAACCCCAAGCTCCTCTATTTCTGCTTTCCCTTCACCAATTTCGGTTGCATTTTTAATCATACCCGCCATTAAATACGGTCCGTAAGGTGAAGCCATATCAGGATCGATAGCGCGTTGCCAAGCATATACAAAGTCATGGGCAGTTACAGGTGTTCCATTCGACCATTGGGCATCACGGATTTTGAACGTATACGTCATTCCATCTGCACTTATTTCAGGTTCTGCTTCAGCCATTGCTGGCGCTAGTAAACCTTCTTGATTCACACGATAAAGTCCTTCCATTACGTTGTTCAGTACTTTGGTACTTAATGCATCTTCAGCAATTGCTGAGTCGGCAGACGCAATTTCTGCTATTTCAATCAAATTTAGAACTTGTGGCACATCTTTACCTGATCCTTCTGTCGCCTTTTTTCCAGCTCCATCAGCAGTGTCAGCGCTTTCTTTTTTGTCACCACACGCCGCTAGGAACCCACTAATCACAAGTAAAATACTAATCAACCAAATAAATTTGTAATTCTTCAAATCAATTACCTCCTCAAATTTGTTTATAAAGTTAGCATAAGAATGTTTTCTTCTAATTCTAATGCTTGAACACACTTTTGATAAATTTTGTACGAAGTCTGTACAGCATTCTAGTCCGAAATGCATTCCAAAGATGCATCATGAATTTAAAGACTCAGCACAATTTCTTTTTCACATCTACTCGATTACTTATTATTTCTAATAGCCTATGCATGTTTTTGTTGGTATCAATTCGTACAATCACTACTTCCGTAAACGTTAACAACACTAAACGTATTTTTCACCACGCCATCTCTATAGCCACCATATTCACTACACATTTACAGTCAAGTAAAGTCAGAGTAAATAAAGTAGGTAAAATATTTACTAACTTTTAAAAAGACTATCATATACGTAGTATTCTGTCTACACAGAATACAAAAAATAGTCTTACCTGCCCATAAAAAAATCCCTACGTCACAAAGGACGTAAGGAATGTAGTCAAAAAGTTAATTAGGTTCAAATACATCAACTAACAGTAAAGAAACAGCGCCAATAAGTGTTGCATCATCACCCAGTTTTGTTATGGTGACTTCAGTTTGTTTCGCTTTTGGTGTCAATGCACATTGTTCAATCGTTTTAAGTACAACTGGAAAAATAAGCTCTTGAGCTTTTGTTACTCCTCCACCAAGCACAATTTTTTGCGGATTAATAATATGTATTAAATTTGTTAATCCTATCCCAATCACTCTTCCAGTTTCCTTTAGTATAATCGCAAATTCTTCATTACCACTCACAGCTAATTCATAGACTTTCTCTGCAGTGATTGAATCAATCGTCAATTCTTTCATTGCTCTCCTAGCAATCGCCGGTCCTGTTGCAAACGTTTGTAAACATCCACGATTACCACATTCGCAAATTTCCCCATGTAAATCGATTATCATATGACCTACTTCACCAGCAATATCTTGTGCTCCATGGTATAGCTTTCTGTCAATGACAAGACCAGCACCAACACCTCGTCCAATATTCACAACCAGCATACTCGTTAAATCACCGTGTTCGCCAAACCAGGATTCTCCTAATGCCATTGCACGCGCATCATTTTCTACTTTAACTTCTAGTCCAAATTCTTTTTCCAATTCTTCTTTGATCGGAATATTTGTCAGTCTTAAAATAGGAGCAAACAAAGATGTACCTGTTTCTACGTCCACAACTCCATGCATCGCTACGCCTATACCAATAATTTTTTTACTTGTAGCAGAAATGTCTATTATACAATTACGAATACAGTCTTTTAAAATAATGAGAAATTGGTCATTCGTTAATGGCGTGGTCATCTTACTTGAAATTCGTTTCAGGATTTTCCCCGATAAATCGGTAAGGATACACTCTATCATTTCCGGACCCGCATCTACGCCTACTACATAGAATTCTTGGTTATTAATTAAGAGCATCGTTGGCTTTCGACCACCTTGAGACTCACCAAGCTTGCTTTCTATTACAATCCCTTGGTCAATTAACTCTTTCACATTACTACTAACCGTTGGTGGCGTTAATTTAGTCTCTTTGGCAATTTGAGCCCTAGAGATGGGTGCATCCGTCCGAATTTTATTTAAAATAATGGACTTATTTACTGATTTCATCCACTGGAATGTGCCTTGCCGCATAGTAAAGCCCCCCTTTGATAGATAATAAAAATAATCGACAAAGGACATCTTTATTTTACTTGTACACTAAATAACATTGCCAAGGCAAGAAATGCTAAACCCGCATAAACCTTTATTACAATTAAACGAATCGCTCTTTAGCTGTTATATTATATCCTTATACTTCGGGTAGCAATAACTCCTCACTAAATATTAGTAACTTCTCTTACTTTCTAACACTTTGGCGTATTATTAATTTTGTAGAAATAAAAACTTTTTTTGTAATTTTTCTACCTTCTAAACGTTCTACTAATGTATCTACGGCCGTTGCCCCCATAATTTCCGTATATACTTTAATTGTGCTCAATGATGGGTACATATATTTGGAAACAGACATATCATTAATGCCAATAATACTAACTCGTTCAGGAATAAGTATAGCTGCTTCATGGAGTGCTCTTAAACAACCGATTGCGATAGCATCACTACTTATAAAGAAAGCTGTCGGTAAATCATCGCCTAAATCTTCAATTGCTTGCCGCATTAATCTATAGCCATCATCCACTGAAAAAGAGCCCCTATAAACAAATTGTTCCTCATACAACTCTTTTTCTTTCATATAGGATTGGAACGTCTTTTCACGTAAATCTTCGATAGGTTCTTTTTGTCCTCTTAACAGCTCTAATCCACCAATAAATCCTATTTTTTCATGCCTTGTAGAAATGAAGAAGTCTATTACCTTTTTTGTTGCTTTTTCAAAATCTATAACAATGGCATCATATTTCTCTTCATTAGGGCTGTAATCCACAAAGACAACCATTGGGTTAATGGCTGTTAATTCTTTCACTTGTTGATCACTAAATTTTCCCACGGCAATAATGCCCTCGATTTCCGCAGGGATAATAGCTTTAATATTATCGAAAAAGTATACTTCGGTATAAATGCCTATTTCTTTACACCGTTGTTCAATACCGAGCCGTATGGATAAATAATAAAGGTCATTTAATTCTTCTTTTTCTGTATACCAATGTACAATGGCAAATTTTTGGTTAACATATCTTTTGGTTGAACGTTTCCGATAAGACAACTCTTCTGCAGCCTCAAATATCCTTTTTTTCGTTTCGTCTGCTACCGATAGACTGGCATCAAAATTCAGTACCCGCGAAACGGTTGAAGAAGATACACCCGCTTTTTCTGCTATATCTTTAATTGTGGCCATTCGCTTCACCTTTTCCATTACTCATTCTTTACGATTATGACTCGGGAAAGAGCAGTTCGATCACCATCCCATCATTTAGCCCAATTTATGTGTATCAATTAAATTAACCGTAAGATTTTCACTTCCATGTAATTCAAAAACAACAATTTCATTATCGCCTTTCCTTATTAACGGACCTGGTAAGTATAATGTTTCTTGAGGTCCAATTTCCCAGTATCTCCCCAAATTAAAACCATTAACAACGACAAAGCCTTTTACCCACCCTGGTAATTCCACAAAAGTATCGCCAATCTCTTCTACAGTAAATATCCCTTTATAAAATGCAGGTCCAGTAGTCTTTTCATTGTTCTCCTTAAACGAAAGTAATTGCAGATTGTCCATTGGTAAAGGGTACATCTTCCAGTCAAATAAGAACTGACGCTCAAATCGCACACCAGCTGTAATTCCTTTTGGATCGTTCATCATCGGTCCATAATTAATACGCCCCATATTTTCAACTAATAGATCAATTTGGACACCTTCTTTAGGTACTGCAAATGAGATGGTGTTATTTTTCCACCGATCAATAACACCCTTATAATCATTATCAACAAATACTAATGCACGATCACGAACTTCTTGGATTGATAAAGCTGCTTCTTCTTTTGGCCCCTCCAAAAACGTACGATAAAGTGTAAATCCATAATCTTGCCCAAGCTTCTCCATCGTCTCGGGGTTTGCCCGTTGGATCGGTTCACTGATCATTTCTAATGCATCAACTAATTTAACTGACTCTGTCATTATAACAGGTCCATATTTCATTTTCGGAATCGGTTCAGGTAGTATTAATTCGCCGATGTCTATATGTTTGGCGATTGCTTCGCGTACAGCGTGGAATTTAGGCGTGATGTCACCTGTTTCACTTATCGGACAATCATAATCATAACTCGTAATCGTCGGCTGGTATTCATCACCATAATTAGCGCCATTGTAAAAGCCAAAATTCGTGCCTCCATGAAACATATAAAAATTAACCGAATCTCCACGTTTAAGCATTTCTGTAAATGTAGCGGCAGTTTCAGCTGGGTCACGTTGGTGATGCTCTTCCCCCCAGTGATCAAACCAGCCATTCCAGTACTCCATCACGATATTTGGCGTATTTGGAAAATATGCTTGTAACTTATCAAACGCTTCTACTGGTTTGGAGCCAAAATTAACAGTCGCCAAAACATTATCCACTGTACCGCCTTGTAGCATTAAATCTGTAGGTCCATCTGATGTAAAGAGCAATACATCTATTCCTCTATCAATCATCGCATCTTTTATATAAGTAAGATACTTTTTATCATTACCAAAACTGCCATACTCATTTTCAATTTGCATCGCAATAATGGGTCCACCGTTTGTTTGTAGTAATGGTACTAGTTTTTTCAATAAAACATCATAATAGTGATCCACCTTTTCTAGATAAGGCTCATAATAAGACCTGAATTTCATATTACTGTCTGTAAGTAGCCAAGCAGGCAAACCGCCAAACTCCCACTCCGCACAAATATATGGGCTTGGTCGAACGATAACATGCAATCCAACACGTTCTGCCATTCGAATAAACGCTTCAATATCAGCAATGCCTTCAAAATTGAATTTGCCTTCCTTTGGTTCATGTAAATTCCACGGGACATATGTTTCAACACAATTGAAGCCACATGCTTTTAATTTTATTAAACGATCTTCCCAGTATTCTGGAACAATCCTAAAATAGTGAATGGCACCAGAAATAATTTGAATAGGTTCTTTATTTAGCAATAGCTGATTTCCTTCAACTTTTAAAAAAGGCACTACTACAACTCCTTTTGTCATCATTTTATGATTACCCCTTTAGTCCACCCATCGACATACCTTCTGTCAACTTCTTCTGTGTTAATGCATAGAGCGTAATCGTCGGAAGTAAGACGAGCACAAGACCCGCAAATAATGCTGCCCAATCCGTTGCAAATCGTTGCACCTCCATTAAATTTGCAAGCCCTACAGGTATGGTTTTCTTCTCATCACTTGATATTAAAACTAACGCCAGTGCATATTCATTCCAAAACGTAAAGAAATTGAAAATGATTACCGTTAATATACCTGGTCTTGCAAGCGGCACAATGATACTGATTAGCGTACGGAAATAACCGCTGCCGTCGATAAACGCCGATTCCTCATACTCCTTCGGGATAGAACGCATAAACCCTGTTAGCAAATATATTGAAAAAGGTAATGCTCCTGCTGCATAGATAAGACTCAACCAAAAACGATTATCTAACATATGAAGATTATTCAACATCAAAAACAGAGGAATCATTATATAAACGGGTTGAATAAATAACCCCGCCATATAAAAGTTATGTAAAATCTTTCTTCCTTTAAAATCAAAACGGGATAACGCATAGGCTGTTGGAATAACCAAAATAAGCAAGAGCAACATTGAAAGACCTGTTACTAAGAAGGAGTTAATGATAAATTCTCCCATACTCGATTCCGTAAATGCCCGCACAAAGTTTTCAAACTGTAGCACGGCAGGAAATCCCCATGGGCTGCTCATAATTTCCTTATTAGTTTTCAGTGATGCCAGTAGGTTCCACACAAGTGGATAGACAAATATAAACGTTGCCGTTAACAACACAATTCTCAACAATAGTTTAGAACCTTTTTGTTTCAACCCTTTACTTCCACTCATCTTGCCACCTCCATACTAGTGAGCCTCTCGTTCGGTTAGTTTATTACTAATAAATGACAGTACTAACGATACCGAGAAGACGATAACCGCGATTGCCATCGCATAGCCAAAGTTTGCATTAACGAAGGCTTGTTTGTACATATACGTCAGTGCAACTTGCGAGGCATTATTCGGTCCACCGGCTGTCATGACAATTACAATAACAAAACTGATATTCAGTACTCCATTAATACTAAAAATAATGGTGATACGAATGATTTCCCATAGCATAGGGACAGTAATTTTGAAAAATTGCTGTATAGCGTTTGCACCGTCTAAAGAAGCAGCTTCATAGAGTTCCCTTGGAACACCATCCATTCCAGCAAGGTACATGACCATATAATAACCAACAGCCTGCCACACCATCACAAGTGCAATAGCCCATAACACGGTATCTTTACTCCCTAGCCATGTTAAGGCAAACTGATCTAATCCCATCCAATTGAGCACTTCATTGATAATCCCCATATTCGGGTGGTAAATGAAAGCCCAAAGGATTCCGATAACAACAAAGGATAGGATACTCGGGAAAAAGAAAATAGTCCGATATAAGTGTTTTTCTCTTAACTCGCCAAAAGATAAGATTGAAGCAAACACCAGGGATAAGAACAGTGTAATAGCCGGAACAACTAACATCAGAAAACCTGTATTTTTTAATGATTGAAGAAAAATATCATCTTGAAATAATTCGACAAAGTTAGCCAATCCGATAAATTCTTCATTCCCCCCAAAACCCGAACTACTATACATAGATTTAATGAAAACCTGTGTTACCGGATAGACTATAAATATCGAAAATATAGCCAATGTCGGCAAGATACAAAATAATATAAAAGCTGTTCGCTCTTTACTTTTCATGATAAACACCTACCTTCGAAACTATTTGACTTTTATGTAATTTCTTTTAGAAGTATTCCCCTAATCTACTGCTAGACTAGGGGAATGTTGTTCAATTTAATCGATTTGGATCACTTTTTCTCTTCAACTTTTGAATAGGTCTCATACATCTTATCCGCCCATTCTTGAACAGTCATTTCCTTATTCATAATACTAGCAACTTGATCGAATAAGACTTCACGTGGATCAACATTTACACCCGTTGGTACAGGTGCAAAGTTACCAGACATAGAATACATACCTGACTCAACTGCTTTAAAGACATTATAAGTTGATTCTGATAAGTAGTCGGCTACTAAGTCAGCACCACCAACTACCGCCATGGATGCTTTCGTTAATTCACCATTCAACTTCACATTTTCTTGTGAATACATGAAGCGTAAAAATTCCTTTGCAAGCTCTGGATTAGCAGCGCCTTTAGGGATATACATTTGTTCCATAGAATTCAATGCAAGAAGTGGATCGTTAGCGTTGAAAGTTGGGATTCCAAGGAAACCAAATTCAAAACCCTCTTCTCTTGGCGCTTCTGTCATTTCTCCTTCAAACCAGTTACCATTAGGAATAAACATAGCTTTCCCTTGCATAAAGGATGTCTGTGATTGTGTATGGTCCAGTGCAACTGTTCCATTCATCAATGCATTATCTTCTTGGGCAAGCTTTTCGAAAATCCCTAATGCTTCAAGTGCTGTTTCAGTTTTCCAGAATTCAGGATCATACGTTAGCATTTGATCCAGCGCTTCTTGTCCACCAAGCGAGTAAACTGCCGGAATTAGAATCTCTTCTAAGTAGCTAGGTACAGTACCTTGATATGTGAATAATGCACGACCGTTTTCTTTTGCAACAGAGTTTAAATCTAATAATTCATCCCATGTTTTTGGTAATGGGATACTTTTTTCATCAAATAGTGTTTTGTTGTACCAAAGACCCATTACGTTATAGTTATATGGTGCCATGTAGATTTTACCGTCGCCGTACGGTGTCATATAAACGGATTCCAATACACCGGGTAGAATTTTATCTTTCAATGGTACGTCTTCATCAATTGCATTGCCGTCAAATAAATCAGTCAAATCTGTAAGACCATGCTCTTTTATTAATCCTTGTGTGACACCTGAAGGATCTGTTTGGTTTAGATAGACGACATCAGGTGGATTTCCTGCAATGATTTTCGGTCTAATCATTTCACCAATATCCGGGTTCGCTGTTACGTTAACCTTTGTGCCCGGATTCTCTTTTTCGAAGTTTTCAGCAAGCTGCTTCCAAAACGCGTCCCCATAACCACCTTGGAAAACGGCAACTTCCAACTCTTTACTATCAGTGTTGGCATCTCCTCCCTTAGCTGGCATACCTTCTTTTCCAGCTTCTTTCTCATTACTGCAACCCGCCGAAATTACTGTGAATAGAGCCAATAACATTATCATTTTGCCTAAAACAGATTTCATACTAATACCCTCCCCTTTTTGATTAACATAATTGTTCAGTAACCCAAAGATTATAAAAAAACACAATCACCCCGCTAAATTTTTAATTCTACCTATGAATCTCGATACACCCTTTTGAATACGCTTCCACAGCCAGATAAAGAGTCAATAAAATTATTTGGTAAAATATTCACCATACAATTTTCTCAACATTACCATATATTGATTATTCAGTCTACAGGGAATATTGAGAAATAAAAAGCAAATCCGTCTTGGACTTCAATCCTTCCATCGCCGTATTTTTTCAAGTCAATTTATCTTATTGTCTAAATTAATAGCTATATGGAAAGTACAGTCGAACTGCCAAGTTGATATTTAACGCATTCATTGGTATTATCAGTCTCTATGTAGAAGAAAGGGGACAATTATGATACGCCTAATTGCAATCGATATGGATGGGACAATATTAAGTCCTGACCACTCTATTAGTACCAAAAATAAACAAGCGATTTTGGCTGCACAATCGAATGGAATCGAGGTTGTAATCGCAACTGGACGAAGTTTTTCTGAGGCTTTTGGTCCTGTTAGCGATGAAGGATTGAATCTCTCATACATTTGTCTGAATGGAGCCGAAGTTAGAGATGAATTCGGAGAATTGCTTGCAGCAACTCATATCGCTAAAAATGATATCAATGAAATCACATCAATTTTGGACGCTCACACAATAGATTATCAATTATTTATAGATACGCTCATTTATACAAAAAGTATTAAAGATCAAATCGATACTTTCATTCAACTTGCTGAAGCCGCGAACCAAATTCCCCCTGTTGATAAAATCCGTCAAGAAGTAATGGAAAGAGTAGAAAAAGGCTTTATCGTTCAACTTGATTCATTTGATAAGCTAATTAACCAACGCGGAAATGAAATTTATAAAGTATTTGGAACCTCTTATAATAGACAGCAGTTAGATAACGCTAGAAATGCACTTCAACTGTTACCTGGGCTTGCTATCAGTTCTTCGGGTGCAGGGAATCTCGAAATCACAAATCATAATGCACAAAAAGGGATAGCGGTCGAACAGTATGCTAACAGTAAAGGCATTGCAATGGAAAATGTCATGGTAATTGGTGATAGCTATAATGACTTATCAATGATGGTACGTGCAGGACATGCTGTTGCTATGGGCAATGCGCCAGCAGCAATAAAAGCTGCCTGCACTGAAATCACAACAACAAATGAATATGATGGTGTTGGTTTGGCAATTGAAGCGATTCTGCAACAACAGGTCTAAATTAAAGTAACCCTCCCTAATTTACGCACTCAAATTAGGGAGGGTTTTCTTTGATGATGTTAGCTAGTTATCAATTTGACAGGTGTACTTGTTATTGCTGATTGTAAGGTAGCAGTGGTTACTTCATGCGTCTTATATGCATCCTCGTAGTCAGATAGAATCCCAGATGAGTCACCTGTGCGTACCGCATGGATAAATACTTCACTTTCTGTTTGGTAGGGGTTAGCCTTATCGATATATTTTGATGTTAAACTTTTTCTTGTGATTTCTAAACGTTTTGATGACCAATCGAGCATACCTTGATCTGTAAATAAAGTGATTCCTGATTTCCCAACATTTTCAGGGAGTATACAAGTGTTTGATATGTTAGCTACAATCCCATTACATAGTTTCATGGTTACCGTTCCTACATCCGCAACAGTGACTGATTTGTCTTGTGCAGAAAGAATCTGGTTGCGAAATAACGAATATACCTCGTCGACTTCACCACGAATATAGCGAAGTAGATCAACAATATGCGTTGTCTGTTCAATAAATTGCCCTCCAGAACAAGATTGATTTTTCCACCACGGCACTTTAGGCATACTCCCCATATAATGTCCAAGGGCAATGCCAATATTCTGATCGTTTAGTATGCTTTTTAAATGGGCAATCGATTCACTATAGCGATACTGATAACCTACTGATGTAAGTAAAGACTTTTTCTTGATTCCTTTTAATACCTGTAAAGGAATTTCTTTTCCTTGACTAAATGGTTTCTCAACAAAAAATGGAATTCCTCGCTTAATTAATGCCAGTTCTAACTCTCCATGCACCATTGGTGGAACACAAATATAGACAGCATCCAAGTTTACAGCGTCCAACATACCCTCCAAATTATCATAGCCTTTCGCATGCGTAAACTTGTCTGCCATTAACTCGGCTTTTTCAATACTTGTTCCATATATGGCTGTTATCTTAACATCCGCTACTTTCGATAATATCTTCGCATGGAACATACTGAAGTAACCCGTTCCAATAATTCCTACTTTTATGGTCACTCTAACTCCCCCATTATCTTCATTTTATTTCTTTCATAGTAATCGCTAGTTTCTCTGCAATCAAATCAGTGATTATCCGACTATAAAGACTTCAAGTTGAGTGGATGTACCTCTTTACTGCTAACACTTGCATATGGCGAACTATATTGAATAGTCTTTCAAAGTATAGTACACTAAACTTAATTAATTTAATTTATTAACTTCAGGGGGCAACAATCTTTGAAAAAACAAGATTTACTAAATGAATTTATATCACTCTTCAACATAACCGGAACACCACGTGTTTTTTTTGCGCCAGGTCGAATGAATCTAATTGGTGAACATACGGATTATAATGGTGGCCATGTGTTCCCTGCCTCCATTTCATTTGGCACATACGCACTTGCTCAAAAACGTGATGATCAGAAGTTACGTTTTTATTCGCTGAACTTCCCTCACACAGGGACCATAGAATGTGGTCTTGCTGAGTTAGCCTATAATGAATCACATGGCTGGGCGAATTTCCCTAAAGGAATGATTCACTATATGAGAGAAAGTGGATTCGAAATATCGTGTGGAATGGATATTTTATTTCACGGTGACATTCCTAACAGTGCCGGACTCTCCTCATCTGCTTCTATTGAAATGGTCACTGGCGTCCTTTTAGAAGGTCTATTTGATTTGAAAATTGATCGTGTAAAGATGATTCAACTTGGACAGAAAGTAGAAAATGATTATATCGGCGTCAATAGTGGAATTATGGATCAATTTGCAATCGGAAAAGGTAAAAAAGGACATGCCATCCTATTAAACTGTCAAACATTAGCTTACAACTATGCACCTATTGAAATGGATAACCATGTGATTATGATCATTAATACAAATAAGAAACGGACATTGGCTGGTTCAAAATATAATGAACGTCGCGCGCAATGTGTGCAGGCTTTGGCGGACTTGCAAACAACACTTCAAATCATGAGTCTCGGTGAATTAACAAAAGAACAATTCGAACAGCACAAGCACCTCATTAAGCATGAAACTGCCCGAAAACGTGCGAAACATGCTGTCTACGAGAATGAACGAACAGTTAAGGCCTTTGAAAAATTACAACAAGGTAATTTAGAAGCCTTTGGGCAATTGATGAATGAATCACATAAATCGCTTCACCAGGATTATGAAGTAACAGGCATCGAACTGGATACAATTGTTCAAGCAGCTTGGAATCAAAAAGGTGTTGTGGGTGCCCGTATGACTGGCGCGGGTTTTGGTGGTTGTGCGATTGCAATTATTGAAAAGGATAAAGTTGATAGCTTTAAGAATAACGTCAATAAAATCTATAGTGAAAAAATTGGTTATGAAGCATCATTTTACACCGCTACAATTGGTGATGGAGCAAGAGAACTTACTGAAGGAGTGTACTAGATGAGTGTATTAGTTCTAGGTGGAGCTGGATATATCGGTTCACATGCGGTTTATCAGCTAATCGATCAACAGTTGGATGTCGTAGTAATTGATAATCTGCAAACGGGACACAGGGAAGCCGTCCATCCAGATGCAACATTTTACGAAGGTGATAGCCGAGACATCGCGTTTATGCGTAACGTATTTACAAATGAATCCATTGATGCAGTAGTTCATTTTGCGGCTAATTCCCTTGTCGGTGAATCCATGGAAAAACCATTAGAGTACTTTGATAATAATGTCTATGGTACACAAGTATTACTGCAAGTCATGACAGAGTTTAATGTCAAAAAAATTGTCTTTTCATCAACAGCAGCCACTTACGGGGAGCCAGAATCTGTCCCTATCACAGAAGAGATGCCTACCAATCCGACAAGTACTTATGGAGAAACAAAATTGTTGATGGAAAAAATGATAAAATGGTGCGAACTAGCCTATGGCATTCGCTATGTTGCATTACGCTATTTCAATGTGGCGGGTGCGCGGGAATCTGGAGAAATTGGCGAGGATCATCATCCCGAAACACATCTCGTGCCAATCATTCTCCAAGTAGCTCTCGAACAGCGATCACATATTACTGTTTTTGGAGAAGATTACGATACCACCGACGGCACATGTATCCGTGATTATGTACATGTAGAAGACCTTATCGATGCACATCTTCTAGCACTCAATTATTTAAACAATAATGGAAAAAGTGACATTTTCAATCTTGGCAGTAATCAAGGGTTTTCAGTCAAAGATATGATTGATACAGCACGGGCAGTTACAGGTAATGAAATTCCTGAGAAAACAGGTGAACGCCGTGCGGGTGATCCTAGTATTCTAATCGCAAGCTCTCATAAAGCTGCTACTCAATTAGGTTGGAAACCAACACGAACTTCGATCGAAAAAATCATTCAAGATGCTTGGAACTGGCATGTCAACAACCCGAATGGTTATCAGAAGGATGTGACGGCGAAATGATTTACCAACAGATTAAAGGGCTCATTCGAAAAGCTGTCGAGGTGGAGTTAATCGATGACACTGATCAGATTTATGTAACGAACCAAGTACTTGCATTGCTCCATCTCGAATCGATGCCTGCAACAACTGAAAGCAAACCAGATGATTCGATTCCAAATATACTCGACAAAATCATTGCCTACGCCATCAAAAACAACGTGATTGACGATGTGTTTGATGACAAAGAAATACTTTCGGCATCGATTATGAATTGCTTTGTGGCAAGACCTTCTGTTATCAACGCTGTCTTTCAACAAAAATATCGAAACTCTCCTAAGGAAGCAACAGATTATTTTTATGAATTAAGTAAAAACAGTAATTACATTCAGATGAACCGCATCAAGAAAAACATCCATTTTAAAGCTGAAACAATTTATGGTGAAATGGATATTACCATTAACATGTCAAAACCCGAAAAAGATCCTGAACAAATTAAAAGAGAAAGCCAACTGAAACATGATGTTGATTATCCAAAATGTTTATTGTGCATAGAAAACGAAGGGTATTCTGGCCGGACAGGTTATCCAGCTAGGGCAAATCATCGTATTATTCAAGTACCACTTATAAATGAAAATTGGTATCTGCAATATTCACCCTATGTTTATTATAATGAACATAGTATTTTACTAGCTGAAGAACATCGTGACATGAAAATTGGTAAGGACACTTGTAAACGGTTACTTACTTTTATAGAGAAATTCCCACATTATTTTATTGGTTCAAATGCTGATTTACCAATTGTCGGTGGATCCATTTTGAATCATGATCATTACCAAACAGGAAGATACGATTTCCCAATGACAACTGCAACAAATGCGTTTACATTTACTTTTGAAAAGTTTACTCACATAACTGCCTCTGTCCTAGAATGGCCACTAACTACCATCCGCTTGCAGGGCGACGAAATAGAACCATTGATTCAAGCAGCTGACCACGTACTTACTACATGGAAAAATTATAATGATGAGGAAGCGGATATCAGAGCCTTTAGTGGAAATACCCCACATAATACCATCACACCAATTGCTCGAATGCGTGCTAACAAGTTTGAACTCGATCTGGTCTTACGAAACAATCGGACTACAGCTGACCACCCACTTGGGATTTTCCACCCGCACACAGATGTCCATCACATAAAAAAAGAAAATATTGGGCTTATTGAAGTAATGGGACTCGCAGTATTACCCGCTCGTCTTAAAGATGAATTAGCTGAAATCAAGATGTTTTTACTAAATCAAACAAGTGCTGTCGCCACCTATCATCAGGAATGGGCAGAACAAATGAAAGATAAGTATGGAGAAGTATCAAACCTTGAGCAAATTGAAAACTTTTTAAAAAAAGAACTTGGGATAAAATTTGCCAAAATACTTGGAGATGCAGGCGTTTTTAAAGTACAAAGCGAGTGTGAACGATTTATCAAGACTTTAAATAGGTAGGTGACTAGTCAAATGAAAATAGAAATCCAAGATATCCTGAGTAAATGGAAGTTATATACTTTAGTAAATGATAACGGCATGAAAGTAAGCTTTTTGGACTTTGGTGGCATCATAACTAACATTAGCGTTCCAGACCAAACTAACACGATAGAAAATGTGGTTCTTGGCTTCAAAAATTATGCCGATTATGAAAAGAACTCTAACTACTTTGGCGCAATTATTGGCCGTGTTGCGGGTAGAATTCAAGATGCTTCATTTACAATCCAAAATCAAACATTCTTATTGGAAGCAAATGAGGGGGATCATCATTTGCACGGAGGATCAGGAGGTTTTCATCAAGTAATCTGGCGAGCTAGCCCCTTTCAAACAGATGATACAGCTGGCGTGAAATTAACCCATAAAAGTTTAGGTGGTGAAGGCGGATATCCTGGTACTATTGAAGTTGCCGTTACCTATACATTGACTAATAGCAATAAGCTAATTCTTGATTATGATGGAAAATCTGACGAAACAACTGTACTTACAATGACTAATCATTCCTATTTCAATTTAAGTGGGAATTTAGCCGCAACGATACACAATCATCATGTTACAATGGAAAGTAATGAATTTGTTGAACTTGATACGAGACTAATTCCAACTGGTAATAAGATCAATGTATCTAATACTCCTTTTGATTTTCGAACCGAAAGGAAGCTTGGTGATGGCATAAATTCCATATCAGCACAAAATAAAGTTGCTAATTCTGGATATGATCATTACTTTATTTTCAATCAAAATAAACAACAAAGCATCCGTGTAAAAGAAGTAACGAGTGGCCGTGTGATGAAAATTAAGACCACCCAACCAGGCGTCGTTATGTACACAGCAAATACCCTCGTTGAAGGGCTCGATCTATCAGAAGGAAAATCCAGACCTTATTTAGGTGTCTGTTTTGAAACACAAGCCTTCCCTGCCTCCTTGCATCACGCGGGATTTCCGCCCGTTATCTTAAAGGCCCATGAACTATATGAAAAGCAGACAGTTTTTTCATTTGGCATCGAGCGCTAAATGTACTCTATACGACAGGGACTACTTATTATTGACTAAATATAGAATAAATGAACACCTTTATAAACAGAGCGAAGACGCTATTCAAGGTGTAACGAATTCAATGGGATTCTTTATTTCAACATATATAACTAAAGGGGCTCTTACTATGAAGTTTGGAATTATCGGAACGAATTGGATTACAGATCGATTTATTAAAGCAGCTAAAGAACATACCGAGTTTAGTATTGGGGCAGTCTATTCAAGAACTGAAGAAACTGGAAGAGAGTTTGCAGAGAAACATAAGGTCAAAAATGTGTATACAAATATGATAGAAATGTTTCAAAGTGGTGATATAGAAGCCGTTTATATTGCATCGCCAAATGCGTTTCATGCAGAACAAAGTATTTCAGCAATGAAGAATGGTATTCATGTTCTTTGCGAAAAACCAGCAGTAACATCCTTACATGAAATGGATCAAGTAATTAACGCATCTAAAGAGTATCAAACCACCTATATGGAAGCTATGAAATCCACAGTTACACCTACATTTCTAAACCTAAAAGAGAACCTAGCTAAGATTGGTCCACTCCGTCGATTCGTATTTCATTACAATCAATATTCTTCCCGCTACGATAACTACAAAGCAGGTATTATTGAAAATGCCTTTAAACCCGAACTGGGTAATGGAGCAAAAACAGACTTAGGTGTTTATTGTATCGCACCTATTATTCATCTAGTCGGCGAACCGAAATCTGTACTCAAAAACACTTATTTATTATCCACTGGTGCAGATGGCCAAGGAAGTATGATCTTAAATTACAGTGAATTTGAAGCCGTTATTATGTACTCAAAAATTTCTGATTCACATTCTGCCAATGAAATACAGGGTGAGAATGGTGTCATCGAAATAGATAAAATCAGTGATCCGAAACAAATTACTATCAAATACAAAGACGGTCAAACTGAGGATATTTCTATTAAACATGAATTTGATTCGATGTACTATGAAGTTGAAGAGTTTATAAAATGCGTAAAAAATAAACAACTAGAATCTACAATCAATACACATGAAATTTCTCGTAGTGTGACAAAAATTCTTACTTTATAAAAAAGGCTGTGTAGTATGAATTGGACATTCATACTACACAGCCTTTTTGGTTTAAATCTCTTGAATAGTTCATCAAAACTGTATCGCTATCCCAGTTTCCGCAGATTCATAAATAGCATTCACGATTTTTTGAATGATAAGGCCTTGTTCTGGCGTGCTTAATGGGGTCTTACCCTTCAAACAGCATGCTACAAATTGATTGATTTCAAGTTGATGGCCATTTACTTCCGGTAGATAAGCAGGAGTACTATCGATTAATGTGTTGTATTTCTCTTGATAAATTTTCAAAGGGAAAATATCAGCTCCCCCTTTATTCCCCATCAAGGAAACCTGCATGGTCTCATCTTTTTCAACATTTGCGGCAAAAGCAGCTTCCAAAGTTAAAGTGGCTCCATTTTTAAATGTCACCATACCTACAGCCATATCTTCTACTGTATAGTTTTCAAAGTCCCACTCACCAAATAGCCCTACTCCTTTTTTATGACCAATTTGTTGGTGGATTTTCCCCAACACAACTTCAGGCTCTGGGTAGCCCATGAGGTAGAGAGCGGTATCTAGCATATGAACACCAATATCGATTAACGGACCTCCTCCTTGTAATTCCTTATTCGTAAATACACCCCACCCTGGAATACCTCTCCTACGAATAGCATGAACGCGGGCAGCATAAATATCGCCCATTTCTCCCGCATCAATAAACGATTTTGTAATTTCTACTTCAGGTCGATAGCGATAGTGAAACCCATACGTTAAAATTTTTTCAGACATGCTAGCTACTTTTGCCATCAATTGCGCTTCTTCCACAGTAATTGCCGGTGGTTTTTCACACAACACATGACAACCTGCCTCGAGCGCAGCAATCGTAGCTTCCGCATGAAATTTATTTGGTACACAAACGCTAACTGCATCTAGTTTAACGTTTTCTAGCATTTCCGTGTATGAAGAAAAAGCATGTGGGATATTAAATTTCTCTGCAGCTTCTTGAGCACGTTCAGCTACGACATCAGCGATAGCAACTACCTCCACCTTATTCTCGTTATTCAAATAACTAGGGATATGTACATCTCTTGCAATTGCTCCAGCACCAATGATTCCCACTCTTAATACTTTCATATAGAACACTCTTTTCTATTTTAGATTATCTGCAATTTATTCTTCAACATTTTATATAAATTGAGAGTAGGCATCTAACAATGAACAGCGGTCAGGTTTTTGGTGAATGATATCCCCTAAGCGCCGAAACGGATTCAAAGGTATACTTTACTTCAGTCGCTTTTAACCGTAAAAAAGTTGTGTGCATGAATAGCTATCTCATACAGCACAACTTTTTCATTTCTTACACCCACCATATATCTGCTGGTTGATCCTTAATCATTACAGATTTCAAATTTGTCACTGCACGTGAAAATCCTTCAACAACCGACATTAACGGATCTTCATGTTCGATACTTACGACATAATCATAGCCATAGGTGCGTAAAGCACTCATCATATCGGACCATTCTTGGATACTATGCCCACAGCCGACAGATCTAAATGTCCATGCGCGTGTTTGCAAATCTCCGTATGGCTGCATGTCTGTTAAACCATGCATATTCACATTGTCCTGGTCAATGAATGTATCTTTGGCATGGAAATGGTGAATGGCATTTTCTTTTCCTAAAATCTTGATCGCCGCGACCGGGTCAATCCCCTGCCACCAGAGATGACTTGGATCCAAATTGGCTCCGATAGCCGGTGAGGTTGCTTCTCTTAATTTCAACAGCGTAAATGGTGTATGTACTGAAAAACCTCCATGAAGTTCGATTCCAATTTTAACGCCATGATCTTCTGCAAATTTCCCTTGCTCTTTCCAGTAAGGAATGAGTTTTTGTTCCCATTGCCAGTTATAAATGTCCGAGTACTCTGTTGGCCACGGAGATACTGGCCAGTTGGAATGTTTTGACCCTTCATGAGATCCTGGTGTTCCTGAAAATGTGTTCACAACAGGCACATTTAATAACTGTGCCAATTTAACAGTTTTCACGAATGTGTCATGTGCGTTTTGTGCGATTTGTTTATTTGGCGAAACTGGATTGTCATGACAGCTGAATGCACTAATCGTTAGTCCGCGCGATTGAATTTTATCCAGATAGATCTTCCGTTTCTCCTCACTTTCAAGTAGTTCATCTACATTGCAATGGACATCCCCTGGATTTCCACCTGTTCCAATTTCTATTGCTTGTAAACCGGCATCTTTTACATAGTCCAGCATTTCTTCAAATGGCTTTTGTGAAAATAAAACTGCAAATACGCCTAGTTTCATGAATATTACCTCCAATGGTTATCTTTGTTTTAAATCAAATACGCCCCGGCGTATTTGTGCCCAGATTTTGAATTGAGCTTGCTCAATTCTCTCCCTTCAAAATCTGTGGCATCCGCCGGAGGCTTTAACTTGATTCAGTAGGAGTCTTGACCCTGCTGAATCAAGTTAAATTCTGGTGAATTGTTTTGTTTCCATTGATTCCAAAGCTGCTAGAATTACTTCTAATGACTTCATGCCTTCCACACCATTAATCAATGGCTCAGTATCTTGAACAATCGACTCAACAAAATGATCGATTATATGCGTGGTGGTTTGACCGCCTTCGGCATTAGACTGAATGCCACCTAATTCGTAGTTAACGGTTTCACCATTTTTATATTGAACAATTAACGAATAGTTAGGATTGTCTTCTAAACGCAATGTAGCATGGTCACCATAAATAATCGTGGAATTATCTTCTTTTGCTGTATAAGCCCAACTAGCTGCAAGTGTGCCAATCACACCGCTTTCAGATTTTAAAATACAAACTGCATTATCATCAACATCTGTATTTTCTTTTGCGCTTGTTTCAATAAAACCAGCTACTTCGACAAACTCTTCGCCAAGTAAGTAGCGGAGCAAATCAGCTTTATGTACGCCAAGATCCCCCATCGCTCCAATAAAAGCTTGCTCTTTATTGAAGAACCAACTGTCTTTACCGTCAATACTCCAGCCTTCAGGTCCGCCATGTCCAAAAGCCGTTCTGAAGCTATAAATTTTACCTACTTCACCACTAGCTATTAACGCTCTCGCCTTTGTATGTGATGGTACAAAACGTTGATTATGCGCTATCATTAGCTTTTTATCATGACTTTTTGCTGCATTAATCATCTCTAGTGCTTCTTCTTTTGACGTTGCCATTGGTTTTTCACATAGGACGTGACAGCCTGCCTCTAAAGCTGCAATCGACACAGGTGCATGTAAATAGTTCGGTAAACAAACACTAACTGCATCTATTTTTTCGACTTCAAGCAAACTTTTATAATCCGTATAAGCCTTTGCACCGTATTGCTGTGCCGTTTTTTGTGCTCTTTTTTCAACAATGTCACAGACCGCAACAATGTCGACTGCCGAATGATTCGCGTACTCTCCTAAATGTCTATACCTAGCAATACTTCCACAGCCAATAACTGCAACTCGTAATTTCGACATTTATTCCACTCCTCTTGGTGTTATTCGTTATGATTAGCAATCTTCTCTAGCGGCTTTGCATTGCCATACATCGGTGTAGGCGAATTAGAGTTTGAAGCCCACTTCACTGCGTTGCGAATGACCGTTTGTACATCTTGATTGTGATACGTCGGGTACGTTTCATGTCCTGGACGAAAATAAAATATCTTCCCTTTTCCACGCTTAAATGTTGCGCCACTTCGAAAAACTTCTCCACCTTCAAACCAACTGACAAACACCAACTCATCAGGTACAGGGATATCAAAATACTCCCCGTACATTTCTTCTTTTTCAAGTTCGATATATTCTCCGATACCCTCTGTAATCGGATGGCTCGGATCAACAACCCATAATCGTTCTTTCTCATCCGCTTCACGCCATTTAAGATCACAAGTTGTCCCCATCAACGTCTTGAATACCTTAGAAAAATGAGCAGAATGCAAGACTATCAACCCCATGCCATCTAATATACGCTTCTTGACCCTTTCTACTATCTCATCTTGTACCTCATCATGTGCAAGATGTCCCCACCAGACAAGTACATCGGTTTCATCCAAAACCTCTTGCGTTAAACCATGTTCCGGTTCATCTAGTATGGCTGTTTTTACATTGTTAGCGTCTTGTTGTAAAAAATCAGCAATGGCCCCATGGATACCTTTTGGATAAATAGTCGAGACAACTGGATTTTTTTGTTCATGACGATTTTCATTCCATACGACGATGTTCATGAATAGTTCCTCCTTCGAAATAATCTGTTGCATGAATTCAAGCAACCGGTTGCACCAATGCTTGGAATTACGCATTCTCCTTAATTACAAGGGTAAACAAGAATTTCTTTCCACAATAACAGTTGGTATGATGACACTTTTTTTAAACATTTGCGGATCTTTCACCAGCTCGATCAAGCAGTTCGCCGATTCATACCCCAATTGGAATATTTGTGTATCTACAGTCGTTAAAGGTGGATTGGCTACTTTTGATATGACTGAATTATTAAAGACAATCATACTCATATCGTCCGGTACTTTGATATTTTTCTCACTTAAAGCAGTCAGCACAATTAATGCATTTAAGTCATCCGAGACAACTAATGCAGTAGGCGGTTCAGCTAAGTTCATTAATTCAGTGACGATTTTTTTTCCGTGGAGAGGATCAAATTGTATATTCTTGATATACCCCTCTGAAACAGTCAATCCTTGCCCTTTTACTGCTTGAATGAAACCATTTAACCTGGCTTCACTTACTTCAAACTGCTCATCTTCACCAATAAATGCAAGCTTTTTATGTCCAAGGTTTAGTAAGAAATCTGTCGCTTCTTTTGCTGCTTGGACGTTATCATTATCTACAAACATGATTTTACTGGATTCAATTAAAGGTTTGCCGATGACGACAAAAGGAATGCCCGATTCAATTAAATAAGGAACTACTTTATCATCTTTTTTTGAGTATAAGACAATCATGCCATCTACTCTTTTTCCACGGACCATTTTCACAGTATCAGTAAAGATTTCTTCTTCGGTTTCCCCTGTAGTTAGACTGATACTGAAATCATGCTTACTGCACAAAGCACTTATCCCCCTAATGACTTCAGGAAAAAAGGAGTTATGCATAAATTCTGCCGTAGAGTTTTTCATAATAATACCGATTGTCTTTGTTGATTGTGTTGCAAGCATTTGCGCATTATAGTTTAGATGATACCCCATTTCATCCATAACCTTTTGGACTTTCCGTTTCGTTTTCTCACTAATGTGCGGACTATCTGAAATAACTCGTGATACGGTAGATGGAGCTACATTCGCCCGGGCCGCAACATCTTTAATTGTTACTGACATTACCTTCATCCTCTATAGTTTTATTTAACGGCACCTTCAGATACCCCTTCGATAATTTGCTTTTGTGCAAAGAAGTACCCAATAATAACTGGAATAACAGCGATTGTTAACCCAGCTAATGCTAAATGCCACTGTTTTGTGTATTGACCAAAGAAAAGGAACATTTTTATTGGGATTGTTGCACTTGAGTCCGATAATATTAGAGACGGTAATAAGTAATCGTTCCAAATCCAAATCACGTTTAATATTCCTACTGTAACGGAAATAGGCTTGAATAACGGAAAAATAATTTTCCAAAACACTTGGAATTTATTCGCTCCATCGATAATTGCTGCCTCATCCATTGAATTGGATATGCCAGTCATTGCGCCATGATATAAAAATATGGAGAGGCTAGAACCAAAACCTAAATACATAAAGATAAGACCAGTACGATTTAGCATGTCAGCTTTTCCAAAAATCGAAACAAGGGGAATCATAACAGATTGGAACGGAATTAACATAGCAGCAACGAATACTAAAAAGATAATGCCGCTCAGTTTACTCTTATTCCGCGCCAACGCATAACCTGCCATAGAGGAAAAGACTATAATAACTCCTACTCCTAAAACGGTAATTATTACAGAGTTAAAGAGAGATTTCATAAAATCTAAATCAATAAAAGCCTTCACAAAGTTATCCATCGTGTATTCATTAGGCAATCCAAGTACATCCGTGAAAATTTCCCTCTTTGTTTTAAACGCATTGGTAAGCATTAAGTAAAAAGGTGAGAGCCATAGCAAAGCAAGCAAGAGGCCAAAAAACTCAATAATATACAGATTACGTTTACTTTGCTTCATTATAACTCTACCTCCCGTTTTTTATTGTAGTAAACTTGTGTGATTGCAACGGCTGCTATAATGAGAAAGAAAATAACGGCTTGCGTCTGGGCATAAGCCATTTTGTTTTCAGTAAAAGCAGCTTTAACGATGCTCATCGCAACCATTTGAGTGGAGTTATAAGGTCCACCATTTGTTAATGATAGATTTTGGTCATAGATTTGAAATGAATTGGACAGTGTTAAAAACATACTAACGGTAAATGCCGGCGCTACTAGCGGAAAAGTGATTTTCCAAAAACGCTGATAACTAGATGCACCATCAATTTCTGCAGCTTCAAGTAAATCCTTCGGTATATTTTCTAAATAAGCAATATAGATAATCATAATGTACCCAGCCATTTGCCACGATGTCAAAATGACTAGCCCCCAAAAACCAGTTGCGGTCGTAGACAACCAACCTGTTAATGCCTCAACCCCAAGCAAATCTCCCAGGCTTCCAAATACACTTATGAAAACAAACTGCCAAATAAATCCTAATATGAGTCCGCCAATTAAGTTTGGCATAAAGAAAACAGTTCGCATAAAACTACTTGTCTTCATCTTCCGTGTTACGAGCAAAGCTAGGCCTAGCCCTAAAAAGTTAAGAAGAATTACAGAAGTAATTGCAAACTTAGTCGTAAACCAAATGGATGCTCTGAACTCTGCATCTTTAAATAAAGTGATGTAATTCTTAAAACCGATAAATTCAGTTGCTACCATCCCGTTCCAATTTGTAAAAGAGTAAATAAAGCCATATATAAATGGAATAATGATGACAATCCCTAAGCTCAAAATCACTGGCATTAAAAACAACCAAAATGAAAGGTCACGATTACGCATTACTAGCACCCCCAATATGTAGTACAGCTAACAAAAACTCTTGCACACGTTTTTATTAGCTGCATTTTTCAAATTCCTTGGCATCCGCCGAATGCGGCAATCTTATAGTATTTGAATCTGCACTATATTACATCCTACTTCACATTCTCCTGCTATCTATAGAGATAGCAGAGTAACGCTGAATTATGTTATTTTCGTTCTTCTTCCCACTTAGTACGTGCTTCAGCTATCACTTCATCCCATTCCATGGCGCCACTTAAATACTTTTGCATATTAACACCAAGTGTTTCTTGATTCCATCCTGTTGGAGTAGCTTGATATACCCATCCTTCGATTGTGTTACCAGCTTCAGCATATTCATAAATCTTTTGCGAAAGAGGATCAGCAATTTTCGAGGCATCATACCCCTTATAAGCAGGGATAAATTTGAAATCTTCTAACACTGCAGTTTTCCCCGTCTCAGATGTGTACATCCAATCTAAGAAATCCTTACTTGCTTGCACCACTTTTGGATCACTCTTCCCATTTACAGCCCAAAACATTGGTACACCCGCTGGAATCTTTCCTTCAAAGCCTTCCACCGGAACTGGCAAAATACCAATACCTTTTTCCGCTAATTCTGGATCCATATCATAAACGGAATTATATACCCAGTTGCCTTGTTGAATCATAGCAACTTTTTCTAAAGAAAATAACTGTTCTACCTGTTGAGAGTAGTCAAGGCTAAGTATTGGCTGAACAGAATACTTATTTTGCAAATCAATATATCTTTTTAACTCATCGCCTTTTTCAAATGCGATTGTTTCAGCATTATATGCCTCTGAAATATCATTATTAAACTCTGGTGCTAGGAACATATTTGCGATATGGTCCCCTAAAACCCATAATTCTTTAGCTGGTAGGGCGAATACTGCATCAATACCCAGGTCCGCTTTTTTACTATCTATTAATTCAACTGCATTTTCTAAATCCTCAAACGTAATTATTTCATCTGGGTTAATGCCAGCCTTCTCTAAAATTGCTTTGTTAAAAATCAATCCATAACCTTCTTGGTTAAATGGCAATCCTAAAATTTTTTCGCCATCCTGGACAGCTGTTAAAGTCCCATCAAGAGATGCCGTAACTGCCGCTGTATCAGATACATCTGCTAAATAATCTTTATACTCTTCAACGGCAGATGGTCCGCCTACATTAAAAATGTCTGGTTCTTCACCGGAAGAAAATAATGTTTTTAAAGTGGCACCATAATCATTGCCACCACCGACAGTTTTAACATTAATTTTCACGCCGGGGTTTTCCTTTTCATATACTTTGACTAAACTTTCAAATTGATCTTTAATTTCTACTTTAAATTGATAAATATCAACAGTTACCTGGTCCTTAGATGCAGTACTACCTTCCTCTTCCGAAGCTGAGCACCCCACTAACGCAATAATAGAAATTAATAATACAGAAACCAAACTGATAATCTGCTTTTTGCTTTTCATATAATCTCCCCTTTTTTGTACTGATTTAATGAAAGCGGTTGCACAACTCCATGTAAGCGTATATTGGGTATAAATCTATCCCCTCCAAACTGTTTATGAAACCGGTTGCACTGTAATGCCCTTTTAGGTTATCACTCTATTTAGAATTGCGCAACAAGAATTGTCGTCTTTTTTAATTTTTCATCTCTCACTCTTTTCAATAAGTTTTAAATGGTTTCTATAAAATGCAGAAAAAGTTAAAAACGCAATAAGCGAACCTGTTAAAAAGGGGAGTAAATACCTGAAGATGTTTACGCTAATATATAAGACCAGTCCACTGCTAATCGCCACCGCCATAAATAAAACAGGGCTTCCTATCGTTAAGAGAAAAGCATTTTTTAATGAAGTAAGCAACCTCATGTGATAATGAACAGTAATTGAAAAAAGGTTGATTGAAAAGACAAATAAAATAATACCCATAATCAAAAAGAGAAACATCATACTATTATTTTTATCAAAAAGGTAAAAGACATCTACCGCCAAAATCAGCCAAGCCATTGTTAAAATAAGACCACTCAATACACTTTTTTTATAATTATCTTTATAGTACCCCCAATAGGACCTAAAAAGTTGTCCATTATCCTCATCATTAATAATCCACTCTCTTACCATTGCAAACATCGCCGTTGTTGCTGGAAAGAATAAGATTGGTATCAATATGATTAATGGAATTAGTAAAAGAGGCAATTCTTCCATCCGTTCAACAAATAATATATTTAAAAGTAGAAAAACAATGGGTATATTAAAGAGTATCCAAAATAGATTAATCAAAGAAAATTTCATAATCCATTCACTGATAATATACAATCCGCCCATGAAACCTGACTTGCTATTCATACTGGTATCCTCCTTTTTCTTTATCCTATTTTTTTATCAAAGAAATTTTCCTTTTACAACGACGGACGCTGAATGGCAACTTCTCTTCCTTGTTCTGAAGTATTCCTCAGCTTCGTCCATAGCAGTTTAAGGTAAAAAGCCAAAAAAGAGAGTCAATCACCTAATGTGATTACTCTCATTCTGCAAAAAACGAAAAGAACTGGCTTCTCACACATTCGCTTACTAATGAGGGGCATTCACGAACGGGTTAAGACACTCTAGTCTCTCATCGGTAAATGAAGTGATGCCGCCCCTAATACTCCAGCTTTGTTTCCAAGAGAGGCCCTCAATATCTTCACACCCGAAAAACTCCTCAACATTAATTCTTTTACTTTACTCGATACCAATGACACTAATCTTTCTTGCTCCATAACCCCGCCGCCTATAATAATAGCAGGAGGATTAAAGATATGCGTTAAAGAAACGAGACCATAAGCTACTTCAAGCACCCAGTCATTAAGAACTTTCTCAAGTTTTTCATCACCTTGTTCAAGGCCTTCAAAAATCGTTCGACCGTTAATATACTTTTTATCCAGTTCCAATGCTTTTTTCACTAAGGCTGTAGTAGATCCATACATCTCATAACATCCTACACATCCACAATTACACTTCTTACCGCCAGGATACAAAATCATATGACCAAATTCGCCTGCACCTCCATTAAGCCCTTTATAAACAGAGGAATCAATTACAATTGCACCGCCTATCCCTGTTCCGTAAGTTAAGCATAAGAAATCCTTGAACTTCTTACCAGCTCCAAAATGTTTTTCCCCTAAAGCGGCCGCGTTCACATCGTTTTCAACTTTCACAGGGACACCAAACTTCTCTTCAAAAATTGCTTTCACTTTCATTCCTGTGTAATTCGGAAAGTTTTCATTCGCATAAATGATTGAACCATCTTCACTGTTTACTTGACTAGCAGTACTAATACCAATGGCCTCATATCCCGAATAATTTTTAGTAATTATCTGAATAAGATTGTCGACTAAATATTGTCCACCCTTTCCTGCTTCAGAATCGAACTCGTTAAACTCAGAAATGATCCCTTTTTCAGTAGCCATACAAACTTTAAGAGATGTTCCGCCAATATCTATTGCCAGTATTTTCATATGCTTCATCCCTACATATCTTATTTTATTACTTCAAGAACTTTTTTTGTAATTGTTTGCAAATTAACTGTAGCACAAGGTTTTGATTCTATCCACCCACGGAAAGAGATTTTATAGTTTTGCAAGAAAATAATAAAGGAAGATTCCTAAATATAGGAATCTTCCTTTATAGTTAAAAAGCAGTGTAGCAATCAAATGTTATCTAGTATTATAAATAATTCTCCCGCCACTTTTTTCGTTCTTTTTCGTTTAATAGGTTTTCGAGCGTTTTATCCCATTGTTCCGTCAGTGTATTCCAAACCCGTGCGTATACTAGATCTTCCACCTCGTTATACATATGAAATTCAATACAAGGTACCAAGTTGGTTTTTCGGTCAGATGCAGTTACAATTTCTGAAACTACAATCTGGACGTTTCCTTCACTCGACTCCACATCCATCGTTTTTAGCCCATCTATTAAAAAGCTGTCATCAAGAGACTCTACGTCCCAATCGTCAAATTCATCTTGATAGCGATAAACTTCCTTTTCATCGTATGAAATATGCTTCACATCACCTTTCATAAATGACTGATGATAGGGACTATAAAGCATCAGTGCTGAATCCATTTCTTGCTCATGCACAAAAATTCCTGATTTAAGTTGCTGAACCCCTACCTCTGTCAATGAAAAAAGGCCTTCCCTTTTTTCAATTACACCTGTTTTAGACATTTTTTCGATTAAGTCATTAATAAAAAGTTGTTAAACAAGAAGAATTTCACTTAACTCTTCAGCAGCAGCAATTTCTGCTTTCCCGAAGGCGATCAGCATCATCTTCATGAGAATATCCATCTTTGTCCGTTTTACAGTATTGTATTCAATCTCAAGAGAATGGACGGGTAAACTCCATGACAAGGAACCCATGATTTTCACATTAAAGTCCTGTTGAAGCTCCTTTGTTAACCGTCCTTTTAACTCATTCATAACAGGAGCCTCCTATCGAATCATAATTTACTATTTCCTTCATGATCCCTCAACCCATTTTTCTTTTTGACATTCTCGAGCAGTCGTCCATACATTTCTTTTGAACTTGGGTGTTTCGCCCGTACTGCGAACATATCTGCACTTCCCACAATGATGAGTAGTTCCCGTGCACGTGATAAGGCAACATTTAAACGTCTGTAATCTCTCGCAAATCCGATATCACCGCCCTTATCCTGGTGGTTTCGAACAAAGCTCAAAATAATGACGTCCATTTCCATTCCCTGAAACTTATCGACAGATCCCGTTCTACAATTTAAATGTTGCGGAATCAGCTCTTGTTGTATCAGCCGATCAATTCTCTTCACCTGTTCGCCATAGAAACTGATTACACCGACACTTTTTTTGACCTCCTGTTTCATCGTTCCATCCTTTTTCGCTTTTTCGGAAGCGCTCTCTAAATCCAAGAGAATTTTACTCGTCATGTTCAATTCTGCTTGATTGAAGCGACTTGTACCGCCTTTTACCTTCTCCTCGAAATACTTCGGTTCATTCGGCATATCAAACCATAGGAGATGATCATTTCTTTGTACGTAACGAGAATCGATCATATGGTCACGAACAGCATCTGAATCCGTTAAACCGCACTGGAGGCTGTAATCGCCTTCTTGGTAGAAAGGCGTAATCGTTTCCATTATACTTTCATGCATACGGTACTGGATGGCCAGCATCGTTTTGTTTTGCTTTGGCAAGGTTCTGAATAGACGTTCGAATAATGATTCTTTCAATAGTTTTTCTAGTTCACTTTTTTCTTCCTGATTGTCGCTTTCCTCTAGCAACTCTTCAAGTGTCGCTTGTCCCATAAGTGGTGGCAACTGGTGATGATCCCCGACTAAAATTATCTTTTTCCCTTTCAACATCGGCAACAGCAGTTCAGGTGGTGTCGCTTTAGAAACTTCATCAATGATGACCACATCGAATGTCGGATATTCCTCCATGAAATCACGTCGAGCAGATGCTACGCAAGTTGTACCGATTACATTGGCATGCTCCACATACAATTTCCGAATTTCATCAAGATCATATTCGTTGGCTTCTGAGAGCAGTGAAATCCATTCTTTCTGAAGTTTAAGCGTGATTGGTAATCGTTTTTTATCCGCTTTAAGTTTTTCTGTCTTCGTTTCCAATTGATGAATGGAAGTTAGTGTAAGTTGACGTTCTTCTTCGGGATTTTGTGCCACTAATTCCGCCAAGGGTGCCAGTTGTTTTTCCTGTTCAAGTCGTTCTTCATTTACCGATCCAATTTCCTCTTCTATAGACTGAAGAGTAACTAAATTCTCCTTCGATTTTTGAGCATTAACTTCAGCATCGTCCATTTTAGTTTTCAGCTCCTGCTCATATTGTTGCAGGGTAGCCTTCTTTTTTATATAATCGGCAAAGGTTTTTTCTTTCTGTTCCAATTCTTCTTTTACTGACTGGATTGATTGGATTTCATCAATAATTCCGATTCGTTCTTTACTTTTTGAAGCTGTTAGCTGAAGACTGCTCAGTGTCATTTGTTGACTTTCAAGATTGTGCTGTATAGATTTTCTTTCATGTTCGATTTCTAGTATCATCTGATTAATCTGTTCGGCTAGTTCCATTTTAATGACAGTAAACATTTTCTTCGACTCTAACTTGACTTGATGTTGTTTTTCAAAACTTGCACCTTGCAATTGCGCATAGTTCTTCCTTTCACGTAACAGCGCCAAAGCAACGGCTATTTTTTCAAGATTATCATATTTTTCAGCCGAATAGTTCCTTGTTTCCAAGCTACGTTTAGTCGAAGGATCAATTAGAAATAATCCTATCCGGTCAATAAGTCCGTGGATTTCCTTGACTGAATTGTATTTTTGGTTATTAGTTGTTTTCGCCGACTTTGTAAGAAATCCATTCTCCTTCAACAGACCCTCAATCATGTTTATAGCAGTTGAAAGTCGGTTATTCAGTTCTTGCCATTCGCTATACCCTTCACTAGAAGTATCAGATTTAATCGTGTCAATTAATTGAGTTAATTCGGTCATTTTCCAATTCGTGTTAAATGTAGGGACAATTTCGAAAAACTGCATCCGATTTTTCAATAAATCTATTTTAGTTACGGAATCTAATGCTTTCAAAAATAAATGTAGACTGTTAATTTTATCATTTTTTATTTCTAGGTTTTTATGAGAAATTGCGATAGAATCTTCCGTCTCATTTAGCTTTTTTACTGTTTGACGATAGCTTATGTACTGACGAAGTTGCTCTATTTGTTGTTCTAATTTTTCCATCTGATCAAGTGCTGTTGAGCTTTTGATTTCTGTTTGTATGATTTGTTCAAGTCGATTGATTTCAACACTTAAATCGTCAGCTGATTTCTGTAAAACAGCCTGACTTTTTGACAAGCTTTCATGTTCATTTTTAAATATCACTATTTTTTTATTAAGCTTTGTGATTTCATTTAAATACAAAATGTGTTGTGCTTGAGCTTCTTCTTTCAACTTCACTTTTTTGTCTAACTGTAACAATTCATCTCGAAGTTTTTTCAGGTCATCTTCAGCACTAGCTAAATTGTTTTGAAGTTGTATTTCTCTCTCAGCATGCGACTGTAGTTGATTATTTACAGCGTCTAAGGTTACGTTTTTCCAGTTAAGCGCCACATTTTCTTCGATAAACTTTTGACCTTCTTCTTCAATGCTATCTGTCCGGCCATATCGTAAAATCCGGATATCTTGGTGAGATAGTAATCGGCCTAACGCGTTGTCCACAGCTAAGTTTGCTTGGGATGCTACGAATGTACGCAACCCTGCCTTGACATTTTGATGACATATTTCTGAAATAACCGTAGTTTTCCCAGTTCCTGGAGGTCCTTGGATAACGTACAGATCATTTGATGTCATTGCTCCCGTCACGGCTTCTTGTTGGAACTTATTTAACTCGTTATGGAAAACAAGCTCCTTCTGTTTCTTAGAAATACGAACAACTGGACGCTCTTCAAAAAGGACCTTTTCTAAATTCGGATTGGCTGCCAGTCCATCTTGAAGATCTTTAAATCCTTTTCTCAACCTCTTCACTTGGCTAAGTGCGGCAAAATTACTGAAGACGACTTCCTTATATGAATTCGGGTGCCATTCATTCCTTCTTGCCATTTCTCTATAATTTCGACTCAGTTCGATTTCGACAGTTTTTTTGGACTTATCAGTATTAACCACATTGCCGATATCATTTTGAAGCCCTTTCATTTTTGCACTGAATCCTTTGATTGTATTCCATTCATTCGCTTTTAATCCGTTACAAACTAGACTCAACTTACTAAAATCTGCATTTAAGCTGGCCCTTGAAAAAGTGACAGTCACATCTGCGACATCTGCATTTATTTCTTCTATACGTAAATAGCCTTCCCAGCTGGCAATTCTTTTCTTCACATATTCAGAACGTTCCTGTGCAATCGGCAATTCGCGAATGCTTGTGTACAGCTCGATGGGCATCACAACGCCGGTGTTGCGGCCCACTAGAAATTTTAAACGTACAGGAAGACGCCGATTTGTTCGCACAGGTTCTCTGCGACCTCTCACATGAAAACCGGTTGCTAGAAAACCATCATTTTGATAAACACATTCCAATACGGCTACTCTATTGTTTATACGATTCGCTAAAGCTTCATTCGAATCATTATCAAAGAAAATTGAAAACGACATATTGCCATGTCTATTGTTTGGCCGTTTTTCAATATGTACATTAAAGGCAACTTGCATTGAAAAAAAGGCGTGCTCATCCGTTGACCATTTCATGAGTTCTTTGCGAGCATTAGCTGTAATTTCAAGGTTG
>DYWT01000277.1 GCA_020742515.1 Sporosarcina psychrophila | reverse complement strand
AGTTAGGTTTCATTGAATAAGTATACTTGAAACAGTGAGATAAAATGAGTTTTTGTACTGTACAACGACAAAAAAGTATGTACAAATAAGACATAAAACTATGTACATTATTTTTTATCTTATGATTGAATTAAAATTTACTTCGATTCCTTGTGTCCATTCCTCTTTTTATTAAGTCGATTGTACAAAGATCGAAATGTCTAATTTATTTGTACACGCTTTTTTGACCTTCATATGTAACGCTATATCTTTAATAGCGCTCTTTTTGTATGTTTTATTTGATGTTGTGAGCTGCATTTCACAACAACTTATCTACTCCAACTAAGTGCATCCGTTAGTCAGGTAATCCCTTTTGAAATTTCATTAAATACTTTTGTAGTTTAATCACCTTTCGTTAGTGTTCTCAACATCTCCTTGTCACCAAGGTAAGTTATTTTCTCTATCCCCTCATCACGTATAATAGCTATACCCGTGATTTCTGCATTAATTTTCTCATTTCCTTTTTTTTCATAATCAATATAAGCCGTAAAGTTATAATTCGTTGGAGTGTCTTTATTTTGCTCTACTTCAATTTTAGTTACGGTTGTTTGATAGTCGTATTTGTTGGCTCCTCCGTGAAATATTAATGCTTGATTCGTCATAACGAATCTATCGTATCCGCTATCCGTGAAATAAGGTCCATAGGTATCCTTCAAATAAATGATATACTCGCTATCTAATGGTAATGATCCACCCTCCTTCTGTTCTTCCACCGACTTATCCAAAGCGTTAATTTTACGCATTGCTTCTTCATTAGGGGCATTCAGCTCATACTCCAGGAAGCCTTGAATGAGCTCTTTATTTTTATCCTGTGGTTCGGCTTGAGAGCATCCTGTAACTAAAAGACAAATAAGAACAATAAATAGGGAGACTCCAGTTTTCAATTTAATATTCTTCTTTCTAGTGATTGAAATATAATTCCTTGGTGATTTATGATACATAACATTTCCCCCCCATTTTAAATTTCTTGAATCTACTTTATATAAGTAGTAGACATAAGAAAAGCTTCATTTTCCAACTATTTTATCTTGTTAGTTAATAAAATGAACTATATTCCTATATTATCTATAATAAGAGGAATGCATTGAGTACGCTGATTCACACAAAAAAATGTATATATCAAAGATGAAAGACAAGAAACACTATTTTTCACGACTGGATTAACGAAGACAACTCCATTAGATACAACAATGGTAGGGGGCAGTTAGAAATTTGAAATCATAGTGTCGGACCTGTTAGAACTGCCCATCCAGGACGCACCAAAAGCTTATGTGGATTTACAATACGCGGATACCTTTGTAATCGTGGAGAAAGAAGAGTCAGTTCGGTTAGAAGCCTGTTTATCGCATTATTTACTCATACGCCGAGGGAACAGTTTTAAATAAAAAGTACCGCACTATTCAATTTCATACCGGTCATCCAACCCGTTATGAAATAACTCTGTGGCAACCTGTCTCGACAAAACCGATAGTACGAAGTCTCAATCCTCTTGTTGATCAAAAGCCCACACATATGTATAGCTTTCCTCCTTTGCTTAAAATTACAATTTTTATCAAAAAACAAATTCGAACGACATCAATCGATGCGAATAATCAAAACCCGATTTTTCAGCCACTCTCTTGGATGGCTCATTAGATTGATCAGTGCTCCAATAAGCACCATACCCTCTCTCCAAGCATTCCTTTATGTATTGTTGTCCCAGTATCGTTGCCAAACCGCGATTTCGCACATTTTGATCAAATGTTGCTATATAAATTTCATGGCAATCTCCGCTAACACAACATGAGTAACATGTACTTATAACCTTATCATTTTTTAACAAAGCATATCCTAATCCGAACCGGGTAAAAGATTCCGCTGAAGACCAATATTCTGTTAACTCTTCTCTTAAATTCACGTCAGCATTAATCAATTCCACAGTGATTTTTACCATTGCAAGATCTTCATCAAGTACATGACGGGATTGCCCCAAACCTATATTAAAACGAACAGTATCCAATTCGTAATAGACACTATAATCCACATAATATCTACGCCCATCAACCACTTTTTCTGGTGTTTTATTCCAGTTTGCATCAAAGATTGTGGTACAAAACCAGGTTCCTCCACATAAATCCAGACTTTCTTGATTTAATTGTTTGGAAATTAAATCACCCAGGTGGCTGTTAAACGATTCATTCTCTGGATCACCCAGCAGATAGTATACCGACTACCGCGTATACTATCGCAGTCCAGGGCTCCACTATCTGATCAACATATACTACTCCAAGAAGATAAACACAAATAACTCAGCAAATTCTTTAGCAATAAGATTCTCATGTCTTATTTATTTGTACAAAGTCCTATTTTATATCTTATTCTACATAAGTTCTCGTTGAATATTCAATGCCTTCTTTACTTACAAATTTCCTAGGGGCTACTTTTTTAAGGTATACGTAAATCCTTGCTTGCCAGTCACTTTGATTTTACTCGTTTGTTCCAATACGATACCATCCCAGGAAGCTGTGACAACCATTATAAGCCCCCTTTTCCCAAAGACTCTCCGATATCAACAGAATACTCCTTGGTGGTTAGAACGAAAGCGCCGATGCTTACGGAGAGTAAAACGACAAGTGAAATGAGGTTGCTAGCCAAGTTTGAATTCGAAATGGTTTTTTATTCGAGTTCGGTTGAAAAATTTGGCGATACAGTTTTTCTTTTTGTGTAGAAGAAGGCTGGAATGATTGGCCAAACGTTTCCAATTCTTTCGTTATATCATCAAAGGACCTATTTTAACGGTCCCCCTTGTGGTATTCTTCTTCGCCTATCGTACCTTATCAGGTTAACAAGACGAAATAGTCAAAGAATAATAGACAAAATTTAACTTTTTCCCATTCATTTCGAATTGTTCACTACTAGTAGCTATTCTCTCAAATCCGTTTTTCTCTAAGACTCTTTGTGAAGCTATGTTATTAATTGTTGTTTTAGCTTTAATCTGTTTTATACCTTTGTCAGTTACTGTTTCTACCAATATTTTCAATGCTTTATTAGCAATTCCTTTTCTTGTATGTGCTTGCCCAACTCTATAACCGAGATGACCGATTTTTTTAGATTCATCAATATCCACTAGATTTATTCTTCCAAGAATTGAACTATCTTTATCTTTGATTAAATAGAAATATGAGCCTCCTTTAACTTGTTCTTCAAGTAAACTTTCATGTCTTTTTTTAAAAATCTCTGGATTATAGTATTCATCTCCACGACTGGGTACCATTTCTTCAAAAAAAGTTCTGTTTTCAAGTTCGAAATTCAACAAGTTTTCTGCATCTGTAACAAGTAATTTTTCAATAAATACATCCATTTGTAATAACCACCATTCCATTTTCAATACTTACGTTGTTATAGATAATAAATTTCTTGTTCACTAGACTGCCCCATAAATTGAGTAATCTCCTTCATTATCCAACAAATAAGCATAATCAAGAACTGGACACTGCGTTACTTTTAGTGTTGATTAAAATTGCACACTAAATCCTTTGAATTTATGAATTCCAGTTCCGAATCTTACCTGGTCTGTCTCTTTAAGCTCTTCAACTGCATTTTTCACTTCTTGTAAAAGACTTACATCAAGACCTATTGTATTATGTCCGCCATATATCTTCGTTACATCGGGAATAATGGATATTCTCAATAATGATTGTACTAAATCCACAGGATCGGTTGTCGGGAAAAAAGCATATACTGGGGTCTCGTCGTAAAGCAAATCACCTGTAAATAAATAACCTGTACTAGTATCTAGAATCGAAATATGACCCGGTGAATGTCCTGGGGTATGGTAGATAATCAATCTTCTATTGCCTATCTCTATTTCATCTCCCCCATTTAACAAACCTGTAGGATTACCTTGAAAGGGTTTATAAGTGTCTGGATTAAATGTCACTGGCGTGGGTATTGTAATATCGCGACTTACATCTTTCCTGATTTGCTCAATAGGAAGCTTCTTAATACCATTGACTAGCCAGTCTTCTTCATCCGTATGTACATAAATATTCTTAAACTCACCGTGACTTCCAATATGGTCCCAATGGACGTGTGTGGTTAAAACAATGATTGGTAAGTGTGTCAGCTGGTCTGTAATCCTCTTTATGTTATCAATTCCAAGACCCGTATCTATTAATGCAGCTTTCTCCTCGCCAATTAATAAATAAGAATGAACTCTTTCCCAATGTCCATACTCACTAATCGCGAAAGTCATATCATCTATTTGAGTTACCGTGAACCATGAGTCTTTAATTTCAAGCATTTAATAAATTCCCCTTTCTAAACCCTTGTATTAAAAGTATTTCTCCATTAATTCACTTAAACCCTTTTATTGTACAAGCGAATTCAGCTATTTAAAATATAAACAACAAATTTTTTAAAAGGCCTGAGCCCGGTATATTGCCCGGGTTCAGACCTTGGTTGCCAGCTAACTATGTTGAGGATCGAGTTTTGCAAGGCAGCAATCCATTTTCTTTGTCCATTCCTATTTGGATTCGTCCTATACATACTGAAATTGCCCGAAAACCATACCCCTGTTTAACGTGCAAATTCTCCCATCAATTTATCAGATGCCTGTTTTATATTTTGAAATCCCATTTTCTTTTACCCAAGCCGCCATCGTCTGTTTCTCTTGTATTTGAAGATCGGAAGACTTTTCATGTTGTTTCACTAGCATATCGTGAGCAATATCGATTAAATTCCCTGATTCATTTGACTGCATACCTTCTTGTGCTATTGTTTGTTTCGTCTCCATTATAAGTATTTTATCTCCATTGGCTTTTACAATATATTTACGTATGTATCCCCCTTCATTTCTAACTTCAAATCTGGGTCTATTAGTCTTTTTGTCATCTTCGTCCAACATTAATTGTGAGATATTTTGTTCATTTGCTTCTTTATATTTTAGTGTTTTGAAATAGCCCATTGCAGTAGCAGTAGATTGGATTTTCAATTGATTATCCTCCTTGTATAGTAATCGAATTTTATTAGTTGATATTTTATCGGTTATTAAACAACATTTCGAAGCAGTTTATTGTTATTAAGATTGTTGAATCTTCCAATCTTTTATGGTGTATGATGTATAATATAGATAAATATGGATTTATTCTTCAAGTAAAAGGAGTAATTGGTTTATTTAACTTGAAGAATTACAGGAAATGACTAATTAGAGTGAGGGCTAAGACAATGAATATTAAACAGGCTGTATTAATTTTTATTACTTCAACTTTTTTACTGACTTTTTGTTTAGCAACATTATTTTATTTTTTAGAGATGGATATGTTATCTCCATTCCTTATGTTGATTCCGCTATTAACGAGTGTTTTTATTCAAAAAGCATTGCTAAAACAGCCTGTTTTTGGTTCAAAGGGGTTAGGTTTTCGGTTAGGTGAAAAAAAGTTTTTATTAGCAGCCCCTTTGTTTAGCTTTCTATTTATAGTCATTGTGTATGCTATTTCATATCTACTTAATCCCGATCTGTTTTCCATTGAACAAGCCTATAAAGTAATACGGGATACGATTACATATAATGAGAACTCTTCACTAATGATGAATATTCTTGTAGCTGCGCTTTTACAGTTATTAGTAGCTCCTTTACTCAATATTCTTATTTTTATAGGGGAAGAAGTGGGTTGGCGGGGATTTTTGTACCCAAATTTAATTTCAATATACGGAAAAAAGGGGCTTGTCTTTGGCGGCTTAATTTGGGGAGTATGGCATACTCCAATGATTTATTTTTACGACTTAAATTTCGGTAAGAACCATCATTTAGGTTTGATTTTCATGATAGTTTTTTGTGTTTTAGCTGGCATTATACTTCAGTACATTTATGAAAAAAGCAATTCAATATACTCAGTTGCCTTAATGCACGGTATGCTAAATGTATCAGGGACTTTTATTTTCTTTTTTTCAGTAACAGAAGAACATAGATACTTTATTGATGGTGGAACGGGAATAATTGGTTTATTTATTTTACTAATAATCGCTTATTTATGCTATCGTAAATTCCCAGTTAAGCAAAAAACAGCTGTTTGACTTTTATCAAGCAAAAATATAAGTTAAACCACTTGCTAGACAGAGGCTTTAAGTCTAACGTACGTAAATTAAGCAGAATGAAACAACAGATGATTGACTTGAAATCGATTTTTAAAAGGCTTGAACACGGTACCATACCGAGTTCAGGTCTAAGTGGCTTTCTAACTTTATTTAGTATCAAGTTTTGCAAGATAACAAGAATCCTTGAATTAGTTTGATACCCCAAATTTCCCATATAAACACCGTCCTAAAAGCCATTTTCAGCATTTTTAGGACGGTGTATTTTGTTTATTTTTCTTGTCGTACATTGCGTAATAATAGCGATAAGGCAAAACCGACGACAGCGATGATTAATCCGAATGTAATTGAATTTTGTACGCCTTGAATCGAGCCTTCTAGCTGTGCTGCTACTGTATTGCCATTCATATTCACATAATTAGCCGTACTAATCGACATAATAGTGACTGCGACTGCAGTACCTACCGCACCAGCTACTTGTTGCAGTGTATTCATGATAGCTGTGCCGTCCGGATACATTTGTGTAGGTAGCTGGTTTAAACCATTAGTTTGTGCTGGCATCATCGTTAACGATATCCCGATAAACATAATAATATGGAACGCAATTATAAAGTATACAGATGTCGTGCCATCAATCGTCCGCAGTGCGAACAGCGCAACCAAGCTCATAAATAGCCCTGCAGGCACCATCACACGAGGTCCGAAGCGATCAAACATATTACCCGCCACAACAGACATAAAGGCATTAATAACCCCACCTGGCAATAACACTAATCCCGCAATTACAGGCGTTAACAATAAGATGTTTTGCAAATAAATCGGTAGCAGTACCATCGTCGATAAGATCATCATCATACAAATCATGACAAGTGTGACACCTAAGCTGTACATGCGGAATGTAAATACACGTAAATTCAGCATTGGCTGTTCCATCTTTAGTTGCCGGAAGCCGAATAATACTAAAGCAAGTAAGCCGACACAAACTGCCACAAGTACTTCTGCCGTCATAAATGTACCGAGCTTCCCTGAGATACTAAAGCCATACACAATGCCCCCAAAACCTAATGTCGACAGAACAATCGACATTATATCGAATTTCATCGGTTTTACTTCGCTGACATTTTGGATGAATTTTAAACCAATCAAAAATGCTAGCACTAAAAAGGGCAAACTTAACCAGAAGATAAAGTGCCAGGATAACTGATCAATGACTAAACCTGCAATGGTTGGTCCAATCGCTGGCGCAAAAACGATGACAAGACCAATTTTCCCCATTGCCGCCCCACGTTTATTAATCGGATAGACGAGTAAAATCACCTGCATCATTAGCGGTAAAATAATTGCTGTACCAGCTGCTTGTATAATACGTCCCATCAACAAAATTGTAAACGTCGGTGAAATCGCTGCAATTACAGTCCCTGTCATAGAGAATAATAGCGAAGCTGTAAACAATTGCCTTGTCGTAAAGCGTTGCATCAAAATCGCAGATATTGGCACTAACACACCTAGTGTCAATAAGTAGCCCGTCGTTAGCCATTGTATAGTCGGGGCATCTGAATTGAAGTCAACTATTAATTGTGCAATAGCCATATTTAAAGCCGTTTCATTAAATAGTCCGATAAACGCTGCAATTAAAAACGCGCTGATTATCTTAATTCGCTGTTCATATAAATCATTTTTCATTTTGTTCCTCCCTAAAAACTACTTTCTCACCTTACCACAAAATACTAAATGAAAATAGTAGGATTGATTCAACATTCGCTCTCGCTGCTCCATCTTCGCCGCTATTAAAACTAGTAAAAGTATAGAACTCTGTTGAGATACTGACCGTACCTAATTTGCTTATTCATAGTATTGCTTATGCTGTATTCTAAATACTTGAATACAAAGTAAATACTAACCAATTAAACGATCCTCTTCAGATTAGCATAAAAACTCATTTGCAATTTATTATTGCAAATGAGTTTCCTTCGCTGGCTGCCAATTAGCACTTCACTTAAATATCAGTCGTTTTAATAAATCTAATTTAATTATTTTGCTCAAGGCATTGATAAACCGCCATCATATCTCGTTTATTTAACTCACGAATACGATTGAAGATTGGAATATCAGCAACTGCCTCAGTATATAGGTTTTTATCAACTACATCACTTACTTTACCAGTGAGCCATGTTTCAACAGCTATGCCTTCGACAACTTCCTGAAGTCCTTCATCAGTGATACCACTTTCATTACAACTCACACACGGGATCGTTAATTTATATACGCCATCATGGAGATTATCTTCTGTAATGACTTTCTTTCCTTTACAGAATGGACATGAATGACTTTTTTTGATCTTATTAATTTGGGTAACAATTTTTTTATATCCAAACGCTTCATAGACATAGGTAAGCTTTTTGTATTTTCCATTGGTGAAATACTTATCAATGATCGTTTCTCTTGTCTCAGTGATTTTATCAAAATCACAGATCGTAACCTGGTTGTTCGTGCTGATGGATTCGATATTGCTACTAATTCTATCCCAGAATGGTAAGGCATTTTGTAATACCACTTCATAACCAGCAAAGCTTGCCATTTCCAATTCAAATACTTTCAGTTCGACTTGTGTTTCCCTAGGCAATAAAGAGACATCTTCCGTCAAAGTCATATCTCCGCCGACAATAGATTTCAATTTTACCAGTTCCGGTAACGCTCCTACTGTTTTCAATGCTTGATCAAGTGGTTGGTTTATAATCTCACGAATATCCGTATCGCCAAACTTGAGCTGTTTATGATGGTTTAACACAGTCCCTTCGCAAATTGGACATGTAATCATCTCTTTAGATGCTTTCATATGCTCTTTAATAATAGATTTCGAAATAAACATATACATCCCAATTATGCTATTAAAGCCTTGCCATGTTCTCTGCGCCTTGGCTGCTTTATCATAAAATGATTTTTCCAAATACCCGTATAAAAAGGTATGCTTTTCTTCTTCTGTCATGTCATTATAACTTTTACTCATATCGTGGCCGAGTTCATTCTTAATTTCAGCGAAAATGAATTCCAATCTTGAATATTGATAATGTTTTAATACCTCCATCACATCTGGATGCAATAGGCCTTCCCAGAATGGAGCGTTTTTATCTTGAATCACAACATCTATATCAAACTTTTCAATCTGACGACGGCCCGAGCAGCTTGGACAATGATTATCCTGATTATAGAAATCAAAGCTTTTCGTATTTTTATTGGTCGGATTAGCTGCCACGATATGGTTGATCAAGCCGCCCATTTCATAAAGAAAACTATATTGACTATACAAGTGCCGTTCCAGATCAATGGCGATGACGGGTGCAATTGTTTCGGATTCGTATTCACCATAAATTAACCGGGCCATTGATGATAAGCTTTTTAAGATGCCGCCCTTATAGACATTTTCTGCATTTTTAAAATAGGCAATCTGATTTTCTTTTAAATAGTTAATCCCATTTTGTTGATGGATAGTTGAAGGAATTTGCACCGGAGCAACTCTATTTGTACTATTTTGTTGACTATAATAATCATCATGACTGACAACGTCAAGATGTTGAACAGGTGCAAGCTGTCTTTTACCAAAATCAACGATAAAATCAGAACTTCCCATCATATAATCATTATGTTCAATCATGATTATTGAGACAGATTCATCCTGCAGAATAACCCTAATACTATCAATGAATTGATTTAAAATATTTTGTGATAACCCTTTTGAAGGCTCGTCAAAAATAAAAAGTGTATGTGGGTTTCTTGAGTTGGCAAACAGCTCAGAAACTAAATGGACACATTGAAATTCACCATTCGATAAGGACTGTGTTTTTCTTTCCAACGTCAAATAACCAAGTCCAAGTTTAATTAATAGGCTCAAGCGTTTATAAGCGATGTCATCATTCGGCAGTTCATCAATAATATCTTCAATCGAGCGCTGAAAAATATCCTCAATTTCTTCGCTATACTTTGTGAGTTTCCTTTTAATATCAAGAAAAGTTGCAACTGTTGACCGACTGGTAATCGATTGGTTTCGATTTTGTCCCACCATTACCAGTTTATCTTTTGGATATCGCTTCAGAAAATCCTTGGCAATACACTCATTGACAAGTGTAGATTTTCCACATCCAGACTCACCCGTAAAGGTTACAAGTCTATTTTGAGGAATCTGAATTTCTGCCATTTGAATATTACGACAGTAAAGATCATGAAACTGATAGTATTCTGTTGGCATTGCCTTGTTTCGTTCCGAAGTGATTGGTTTTGGACGTGGGGATTCTTCAACAATCTTCCCACCGTATTTACCACTACCAGGCCCAAAGAACAATTGCTCATCCGTTGTGTCGAGCACCGTGTCAGAATGATCAATGAGCCAGATTTGATTCTTATACCCCAATTGTTTAATCTCTGTTAAAATTTTCAATAATGTTTGGTGATCGAGACCTACGGAGATTTCATCAATTATAATAACCGTATTTTCACTGGTGGCCATGAACTCTGCCAAGTAAAGTCGTGTTAATTCTCCACCTGACAATGTGCCCATAATGCGATTTAAAGTTAAGTAACCAATATTCATATTGAGTATATTTTTAAGAATATGTTGTTTCGCTTCACTTATATGTAATTCGTCTCCAAGGGAAAGTATCGATTCAATGCTTAAGTTGTTGATATCAGAAATACTGTGCGGTTGACCCGATAAATCTATTCTTCTTTGCTCAACTTCTGGATTGTAGCGCCTGCCCTCACACTTTTTACATTCGACATTTTTGGTAGTACCGCGCCCTTTACAACCCGGACACCAGCCTAGCTCATTATTGAATGAAAAAACTTCTGGAGATAGTTCAAACTTTTCAGCAAGAGTAACACGAATGTCTTTAAATACACCTGTATGGGTGCCAATTGTAGAACGTGGATTGGAAGAAATCGCTGACTTTCCGAGAAAAAGTACTAGAGGCATTTCTTCCATTTTGATGGCACTGAAATTCGTTTCCATAATATTGGGGAACAAATACTGATATTCAGCCTTTGGCAATAAGGAAACAAGACGCTTTTTGGATTCTTCACCAATTGTTTGACAAAAAGTTGTTTTACCAGATCCAGACAATCCAGCAATGCCTAAAGATTTATCTTCTGGTAGTACTGCATCTAATTTGTTAATATTGTTCGCAATTAATTGATTTATTTTCATAGTGAACTCCTCTCCAGTCTCTAAATTTAGTATTGCCACGTTTGTTAAATTATAATTAGGATAAAAATTGTTAGTTAACTTAATCCTTTCTTCCATTAAAAATGACGCTTTCCATGTTCCGGAAAAGCGCCCTATTGTTGAAGAATGTTTTATTTGTATAAAACGATTACTTGTAATCATTATCAAATTCTATTTGATTGATATATTCAAGTACCTACTCAAAAGGTTGATGCAGAAAAACAGGCATCATTGAGGATTAAGAAAGCAGTTTACAGTTCTGCTAACACGTTTTCGAGCTTATCACCCATTTTCGTCCAAGCATATTTAGCTCCCTCAATAGCACCCTCACGAGCTTTAGTTGCTTCACTAAATCCAGTTTGATCGAAATGTAGGTGGACAGTTCCATCTGAACCTTTTTTCAAAGTCCATGTAATAGTAGTGCTTTCTCCAGCACTTACCCAAGTGTAAGATAATTTATGAGGCTCGTCCACTTCTAGCACCTCGCTATCTACAATGCCATCCCACCATTCGTTAGGCTCTGCACGGAACTGAAATTTATGTCCAACGACTGGTTTAAAATCATTATCCCATATCCATTTCGCAAGTGTATCCGAATCTGTTAAAGCGTTCCACACCTGCTCGATTGAACTTGTAAATTGATAATCTAATGATACATCTGATTTCATTTTTTTTCCTCCAATAAAAGATTTAATTTAGCAATTCTTTCTTTCCAGAAGCCTTCATAAAAAGATACCCAGTCTTGAATTTCTTTCAATGGGGTGGGATTTAGCCGATATCTTGTTTCCCTACCGACCTTTCGAGCGAATACGAGATCAGCATCTTTAAGGATAGCCAAATGCTTAGAAACTGCTGTACGACCCATTTGAAAATGAACCGTTATCTCATATAGGGGTAATTCTTCAACCTCTGCCAACATTCGAAGTATCTTTCGCCTTGTCGGATCGGCAACAGCGTCATAAACATCCCTCACTTGACTTTTATCGTCCAAAATCCCCCCCACCTTTTCATTATCATTTCCTGCAATGTCACGGGATAAACTTCAGAACAAATTAATAAGACACCTTTTGTTGTCTTATTAATTATAGGACACCAAAAGGTGACATGTCAAGTTTGCTTATTATTCTCAGGTTCTCCACTCATGGAAAGTGATTTTCACACGAAAAATCCGAAAAAAACGTCCTAAAAGTCATTATCAACACTTTTAGGACGTTATATTTAGCTTATCTTACTTGTCTTATATTGCGTATTAATAGCGATAACGCAAAACCAACGACTGCGATGATTAACCCGAATATAATTGAATTTTGCACACCACTAATTATTTGATCGCTCTTATAATTCTTTTTTCTAATCCTTTTTCGACTTTGCTGTTAATGGCGCATTTCGCATGATTGGATATGTGATGAACAATGCAATCAGACTAATAGTATTCACAAAAGAAAATATCACCATGTCATGAAAGTCCTGAGTCACTAACCATTCCCATATTGAAAAATCGATCAAACCACTGTAATTTAATAGCGTACCGATGATCACTAACACCATTAACCAGATCACACTTTTCTTGAAACCAAGTCTATAATATATCGTAAAAAACAGAAAAGCGAAGGAGAAGGCAAAAATACCTAACATAAAATCTATTAAATAATAGGATAGGAAGGTATACTCTCGATTTAAAAAGGTTGCTGGATGCAATATATGAGCTGCTACGTTCCATCGCTCATAAAGTGTTAAGAGAATCCATTGAAAGACGTTTAAAATAAAGGTGATAACCAGTACACTTGCTAAACCTACCACATAAAAGGTTTTCAACAAATTGATCCTTGTACTTCCCATTCCTATTGCGACAGGGAATATAGTTTTGAATCCATTAATTGCAAACAGAAGAATAAAAAAATATGTTGGTCCTGAGATGGCGGCGATAACATCTTCACCCAAGTTAAAGAAATATCCAATGAATAACCATAACAAAAATAAAGGGATTGTTATATATAGTAATAGCAGCTTCCCGAAGGCAAATAGTGTCTCTTCATAAACCATCCTAAATGTCCCACTTTTCAAGTTCATCTGTTCACCTCATTTCGTTCTTCCGTTCTATTTAATAAATAATCATGTAGGGAAGCTGGTTCAATTGATAAGCTATGGGACTGAGCAAAATGCTTCCATTCGTTCGTATAAGGTTCATCGAGCATGACTTTCATTTTCGTACCCATTTCTTGTTGCTCCAACACAGTGTGCGACTGGATGATGTTTAAAAAAGAAGTTTTCTCTCCACTTAACCAAATGCCTTTTTCCCGCATCGTTTCCATTGTTTCATGGAGAAATACTCTACCATCATGAATCACTACCAACGCTTCACATAAAGTTTGAATTTCTTCGATATGATGGGAGGATAAAAGAATGAGCCTCGGGTTTTCTTCATAACTTTCCAATAATACTTTGTGAAGTTTCTTTCGCATACCTATATCTAAACCATTGGTCGGTTCGTCAAGTATTGTTATATCAGCATTACTGGCAATACCGATAATAAATTGCAGTGCTGATTTCATACCTTTAGAGAGCCTGGTCACATTTTTGTTTTCATCCAAATTAAAAACTGTTAAAAGCTCTTTAGCAAAATTCATATCAAAATTCGGATTGTAATAATCACCAAAGCGTAACGCATCTTTCACCTTCCAAATCTTACTGAATGGATGATCTTCTTGCATATAACATAAATGATTATTTGTTTGATTATGGTTATAAGGATTAAACCCCTGTATCTTTATCTCACCCTGATCAGGTTTTAAATGACCAGCTAACAACTTCATAAAGGTTGTTTTCCCAGTTCCATTTCGCCCCCAAAGTCCAACGATGATTTTCTCACTCTCTATCAAGTTAAAGTCATGCAATATTTTGGTTGAATCATAACTAAAGTGAACCTGATTTACTTCTATCATGATTGAGCCTCCTTCTCAATTATTCGGATAATCTTTTGGACATCCATCCCTAAACGGGCACCTTCTTCTAATAAAGGGGTTATATAATTCTGACGAAATTGTTTCTGTCGTTCATCTATTATTTTTTGATAAGCTCCTTCACTCAAGTACATTCCGATACCTCTTTGTTTATAAATATAAGCATCATCAACTAAAGTTTGAAGCCCTTTTCTTACGGTTGCACGATTAATATTGTAAAAGCGAGACAATTCATTCTCAGAGGGCAATTGTTCTCCTTCTTTTAGACGACCTTCCACGATTTCATCTAATATGATTTGTGCAATTTGTAGAAAAAGTGGTTGATTTTCATCTAATGATGGCTTCAATGCTTCCACCTCCGAATGTATATATTTCTACTTGTATGCTCGAGTATACAACTGTACAACGCTTTAGTTTTGTTGTAAAGTCTTTTCACAAAATTTCTATCAGTCTAGTTTTCATCTTTTGTCTTCCAAACTTATAGCCGGATCAATTCGCTCCCACAGTAGGGGCAAGTAATGACATCCTGTTCGTTCAGATAAGATAATCTCTTTCATCGGTTCAATTAGCTGTCAAATGTAATATCTTTACTGGTACATTTGTTGTCATTCAGGGATAAAAATCATGTCAACGTTGGTACATTTCCTTGGCAGTAATCATCCCCTAAGCGCCAAAGCGGTATTGAATGGAACCACTAACCCAGACTGTATAGATTAAATACTTGAATTCGTTGTTATTATTCTATATTGTGCCGGAACATCCTGTAAAACTTTTGGTATTTGAATCTCACAATAAAACAGAAAAAACCGCAAAAAGTCAAATGCTTTCTGCGGCAGTTTTTTTGGGCTGTTCCAATATGATATTTCTTCTTTTCATCTGTACAAAGAATATTGCCGTCAAACTTAAGCTGATCAGTCCGAAAATAATGATCATCGACTGCAAGCCGATAATATCAAGAAATGCTCCCGCTGTCAGTAACACAACCTGAAACATGACCCGTTCCAACATATTGCGGAACGAGAAAAATCGACCATGATACTCCTTCGGCATTTGTTTCTGAAAAATGACCATAGCTGTTGGAAAAAAACAGCCTAATGAAAAACCAAGAACTGCAAAAGCGCCTAATGTAATAGCTGTACTTTCTGCAAAGTAAAGCATAAATTCTGCGACTGCCACCATCGTTGCGAAGGTAAACAATATCGTCGTCGTTCGCCATTTCCTAGAAATATACTTCACTACAAACGTTCCAATCATGAACGCTACCCCTTCGAATGTATAAATAAGACCTTTAATCGAAGCAGAATCTTGAATTTCACTAATATTAATGACGATTAAGTTGAATGATCCCAGGAATAGAAGTGGAATTAGCGTCATAATGAGTGTCATACCGACAGCAGGATAGGCTTTCAACACAGGAAACACTTCCATGAACCCACCCTTGTTACCTACAGATTTTACTTTGGCCTCTCTTCCCTCTCCCTCATCGATGCGCAGCATCATGGTGAATAATAGAAGGCCTCCGTAAGCGATCATCGAGATCCAGTAGAGCGACATCAGCGACCAATAGACAAGCATAATCCCCGCTAAAGCTGTACCAAGTACTCGTGAAATTGTGGCTACATTCATATGCCAACCGTTCATTGTCAGCAGATCATCATCTTTGACGACAAGTGGAATCGTGGCCTGTAGCGCTGGAAAGTAAAATGTAGCAGATAGTTGAATACTAACCATGAAGGCAACCATCCACCAAACAGATCCAGTTGAAATGGCGATTAACATGAAGATAACACTGAGCAAACGGCCTGCTCCGGATATAAGAAGTACGTTTTTTTTCCTTGATTGGTCAATTACCTTCCCGGCAAGTGGCCCTGCTAGAATCCCTGCTAGAAGGCCAACTGACATAATTAATGCTTTCATGAAATCGGATGGTATTTTTTCTTGCATAAACTCAAGATTTCCGATAATTCCTGTCCATAATCCTAAACCGGCAATCAATTCTCCAGTTAAGATGATCCAAATATTACGATTTTTCCACATACCCTATCCCCGTTCTCTTATTGTTATTCAAATAGACTTTTTAACCCGTATGAACGAGAAGGCTGACTAGAAACACTATGTTCTAGAGCAGCGAAATATCTCATCTGATTGAAGTTTCATTTTATTTCGTATCTCGAATTATTATACGTTAGGGAAAATAAAAAGTCATGGGTATTTACACCCATGACATTTTATTTTATTTATTCGATTTCAGCTTTCGGATCTTTATATATGGTTGTTATGCTACCGTCCTTTTTCTCATCGACCAGACTACTGCCGTTTGAATAGCGATCAACAGGCCGTAATGAACCCGCTACTAGAGGAATTTTAGTTCCTTTTTCTGTTGCTAGAACAACAATTTCATCATTTTTCACCAGTAACGCTCCCACAACACGGTGTGGATTCGACTTCAGTTCTTTCAGAACGACAACACCACGTTGCGCCCTCGAAGCACTTTCAAGTTCTTTCAAGCCCATTCTTTTCACACTGCCACGTTGAGTCGCGATTAAGACGGAAGCCCCGTCATCTGAATTAATCTCCATTCTAACGAGCTGGTCATCCTCTTTAAGGTTAATGCCACGTACACCTGCAGTCCTTATGCCTGTTGCTGACAACTCGGTAAGAGGGAAACGGAGGGCGTATGCCTGCTGTGTAAAGAGAATGATGTCCTCATCTCCTTTGACAAGCCTTGCGTCAATCATAGAATCGCCCTTCTTAATTCCCATCGCTTTAAACGTTCGTGAATAACGCTGGACTTTAAAATCGGCAAGTTTCGATTGTTTGACTAACCCATTTTTCGATGCTGTTACGATTAGCGCTTCTTCATCGAAGTTTTCAAGCCCAATTGCCGCCACAATAGTTTCATTCTGCCCGAGTGGGATAATACTCGATATATGTTGGCCAAGATCACGCCATCTAATATCCGGTAGTTCATGAACAGGCTGATAGAGATAGTTCCCCGCAGATGTGAACAGCAAGAGATGATGCTGTGTGTTCATCGGTGCTTCTAATAGCGTATAATCAGATTCTTTCATTTCATGGCCCGTGCCATTCGATGCAGTATGTGAACGGACGCTTGTACGTTTAACATACCCATCTTTCGTCACTGACACAATCACTTCTTCGCTTGGTACTAGAATGTCGAGGTCGACTTTAATTTCTTGGATTACTTCCTCGATAACTGAGCGTCTTGGTTCCGCAAATTGTTTACGAATGTCAAGAAGCTCTTTTTTAATGACAGCAGAAAGCTTTTTGTCGCTTTTTAAAATTGCAGCAAGTTTTTCAATCAATTTCCGGAGTTCAGCATCTTCTTGCTGCAGTTCCGTAATATCCGTATTCGTCAATCTGTAAAGTTGTAGCGATACAATTGCTTCTGCTTGTATTTCGGAGAATTCGAATTTTGAGATAAGATTATTTTTAGCGTCACGTTTATCTTTTGATGCTCGAATCGTTTTAATCACTTCATCTAAAATCGATAAAGCTTTCATCAGGCCTTCGACGATATGTAGCCTATCTTGTGCTTTTTGGATATCAAATTGGGATCTGCGTGTGACGATTTCTTTTTGATGGCCAATATAGGCGTCAAGCAACATGGGCAATGACATTAATGTCGGTCTGCGTCCAGAGATTGCAATCATGTTGAAGTTATACGTCACTTGCAAGTCTGTATTTTTCAAAAGATATTGTAAGATAGCATTGCCATCGACGTCTTTCTTCAGTTCTATGACAACACGGAGACCCGTACGGTCCGATTCGTCTCTGACATCTGCGATACCATCTAGTTTCCGATCATGACGAAGCTCATCCATTTTCCTTACCATATTCGCTTTGTTAACGTCATATGGGATTTCTGTCACCACGATTTGCGATTTACCGCCTTTTAACGGTTCAATGAACGACTTCGATCTGATGATAAAGCGCCCTTTTCCAGTCTCATAAGCGGTTTTAATTCCATTTGTCCCTTGGATAGTACCGCCCGTTGGAAAATCAGGTCCTTTTATAACTGTCATTAACTCATCGACTGTGACATCAGGGTTGTCAATCCGCATAAGGACTGCATCAAGCACTTCGTGAAGCGCATGTGGCGGGATATCTGTCGCATATCCAGCAGAAATACCGGTTGAACCGTTGACGAGCAAGTTGGGGTATCTTGACGGTAAAACAGTTGGCTCAGGCTCAGTATCATCGAAGTTTGGAATGAAATCGACTGTATTTTTACCTAAATCACGCAGCATTTGTCCTGCTATTGCAGAAAGGCGCGCTTCTGTATACCGCATGGCAGCAGCCGAATCACCGTCGACTGAACCGTTATTTCCTTGCATTTCAATCAACATATGCCGAAGTTTCCAATCTTGGCTCATCCGCACCATTGCTTCGTAAACGGATGTATCCCCGTGGGGATGGTAGTTCCCGATAACATTACCAACCGTTTTTGCGGATTTGCGGAATGCTTTTTCATGTGTATTGCCTTCATGGAACATTGCATACAAAATACGCCGCTGAACGGGTTTTAAGCCATCGCGTGCGTCAGGCAATGCCCGGTCCTGGATGATGTATTTACTATACCGTCCAAACCGGTCACCGATCACTTCTTCCAAGGGAAGGTCTTGGTAGCTTTCCGATACTGTCATTCAAAATCCCCCTCAACGTGCAAAAATTCATTATCCAAAATATTATGCTCTTCCTGGGTTCCAAAATCGACGTTATCTTCAATCCAACGCCGTCTTGGCTCTACCTTATCACCCATAAGAGTCGTAACTCGACGCTCAACTGTAGCGCTGTCTTCAATCGTTACACGGATCAATGTACGTGTTTCAGGATCCATAGTCGTTTCCCATAACTGATCGGCATTCATTTCCCCGAGTCCTTTGTATCGTTGCAACATATACCCTTTGCCGACTTTTTCGATCGCTTCGTCAAGATCCGTGCCTTCAGTCCAGGCGTATGCAAATTTTTCGCTCTTCCCTGTCCCTTTAAACACTTTGTAAAGAGGCGGCAATGCGATATATACTTTCCCAGCTTCAATAAGCGGTTTCATGTATCGATAGAAAAACGTCAGCAGTAGCACCTGAATATGTGCTCCATCCGTATCCGCATCTGTCATGATAACGATTTTATCGTAAGCGATGTCTGCGACTTGAAAGTCTGATCCGACGCCGCCCCCGATTGCATGGATAATCATATTGATTTCTTCATTTTTCATGATATCCTCGAGTTTTGCTTTTTCAGTGTTGAGCACTTTTCCTCGCAGTGGAAGAATTGCCTGGAATACACGGTCTCGCCCTTGTTTTGCGGATCCGCCGGCAGAATCACCTTCGACGAGATAAAGTTCATTTTTTGCAGCATTTCTAGATTGAGCAGGTGTTAATTTACCTGAAAGAAGTGTATCAGATCTTTTTCTCTTTTTTCCAGAACGTGCATCTTCCCGTGCTTTGCGCGCCGCCTCACGTGCTTGGTGCGCCCTGATTGCTTTTCGAACGAGCGCCGCACTTAAATCCGCATTTTCTTCAAGAAAATAAAGCAGTTTCTGAGACACGATTGAATCCGTGACTCCCCGTGCTTCACTTGTCCCGAGTTTGCCTTTCGTCTGTCCTTCAAATTGCAGAATTTCTTCTGGTATACGAACCGAAACGATTGCTGCAATTCCTTCACGGATATCTGCGCCTTCGAGGTTTTTATCTTTTTCTTTTAATAAACCAGTTTTTCGCGCATATTCGTTAAATACGCGGGTCATGCCCGTTTTTGCACCAGTTTCATGTGTTCCGCCATCTTTTGTGCGGACATTATTAACGAATGATAAAATTGTTTCTGAATAACCATCACTGAACTGGAATGCAAATTCGACTTCTATGCCCTCTGATTCGCCTTCCAAATATGCGACCTCATGCAAGACGTCCTTCTCTTCATTCAAATAAGAAATGAAGGCTTCAATACCCGTTTCGTATTGAAAGATATCATGCTTGTCCGTTCCTTCTTCCTTTAGCTCGATTTTCAAGCCTTTTAACAGGAATGCAGACTCCCGCAAACGTTCACTTAAGGTTTCATAATGATATTTTAACGTGGAGAAAATTGTCGGATCCGGTTTGAAGTGAATAAGCGTTCCCTTTTCCCGTGTTGTTCCGATTTGTTCAAGCGTCGTGGCCGGCTTACCGCCATTTTCAAAACGCTGAAGGAACTTTTTACCATCGCGAAAAATCGTTACTTCAAGCTTTTCAGACAGCGCGTTTACGACAGATGCACCAACTCCATGAAGTCCGCCGCTTGTTTTGTATCCGCCTTGGCCGAATTTCCCGCCTGCGTGGAGGACGGTAAGAATAACTTCCGTCGTCGGCTTGCCGGATTGGTGTATTCCTGTTGGCATTCCGCGCCCGTAGTCTCGGACACTGACACTGCCGTCTGTATGAAGTGTAACGTCTACCTCATTACCAAATCCCGCTAGCGCTTCATCTACCGCATTATCAACAATTTCATAGACAAGGTGGTGAAGTCCGCGTGAATCAGTAGAACCGATATACATACCAGGCCGTTTTCGTACTGCATCTAAGCCTTCAAGTATATGAATCGAGTCATCATCATACGTATAATTATCTTGTTTTTTCGTCAAAGTACAACCTCCATCAAACGAATGTTCTCTTTTATATAATCGTACTGCTTCCTTTAAAGCTTGTCAAATCAACGTTTTCGGAAGCTTGCTCAATTAATTGTATAGAAGAAAGCGTTTTATTGCAATGAAGATAGAAAATTGTTGGTCCTTTAAATCAGCAGTTAGAGCTTAAAAAGTTCAAAATCAGAGCGTAACTGTTAACCTAAGTTCATACTGTTCTCTATGTGAAGCCCATTGTCGCAACTTCATGGTTCTGCTAAACTAAGTCTATACATAGACAAATAAAAAAAGGGGTACGTCCATGGAACTTATCATACTGTTATTGATTGCTTATGTAATCGGCTCAATTCCTTCCGCTCTCTGGGTTGGGAAACTTTTTTACAAAACGGATATCCGTGAACACGGCAGTGGAAACCTTGGCGGAACGAATACTTTCCGTGTACTCGGCAAAACAGCGGGGCTTACTGTTACAATACTCGACATTTTAAAAGGAACGGCGGCTGCACTGTTGCCACTCCTTCCTATTTTCGACAGTGTTTCAGTCCATCCCTTGATTCCAGGAGTTCTAGCGGTTGTGGGACATATGTATCCAGTCTTCGCTCATTTCAAAGGGGGGAAGGCCGTTGCGACTTCCGGCGGTGTGTTGCTCGCCTATGAATGGCCTGTTTTCATTCTCGTGCTCATAACATTTTTCGTCGCTTTGAAAGTAACAAAAATGGTATCCTTATCGTCAATGATCGTATCTGTGGTGGGCTTTTTATACAGCATCTACTACTATTTCCGAACAGGCGATATTTATTTGATGGTAATGATCGGCTTGTTTGGCGCTTTCATCTTCTACCGTCACCGAGCCAATATCGGTCGCATCAAAGCAGGAACCGAGCCAAAAGTAAAGTGGTTATAATACAATGGAGTCAGAGTTCGAAAGGCTGGTGTTTCCAATGAAGATTATTTTGTCGAACGAAGCGCTTTTATGGTTTAAAGAGGAGATGGAAGCTGAATCTGGTGACGCCATCCGCTTTTTTGCAAGATACGGTGGGTCAAGTTCACTTCACGCGGGCTTTTCATTAGGTGTGACAAAAGAACAGCCCGATGAAGTGGCTGTTGAAATAGTGCATGATAATGTCCGTTATTATATTGAAAGCCGGGACAAATGGTATTTCATTGATCATGATTTACATGTCAATGTAGATCCGAAACTGGGTGAACTTATCTATTCATACGAAAAAGCGTGAGGGCAAAATGCCTCACGCTTTTCTTAATTTATTTGCGAATAGAATAATTATGCATTTTTATATTGCATATTCATGTTCAAAGTCCGAACCGTTCCAATTGGTCGATTAGCCCTTCCTTTTCTAAAATGTCACGTTCATGCTTACCGAACAGATCGAAATGAGGATAATCGTCACGCATATCAATCCAGTCCCGCTTCAATCCATATTGTTTTCCCCAGTCGACAAGTTTGTCGATATCTACGCAACCTGCCTTTGTGACAGTTTTGCATCCTGGAAAGCGTTCGTCGAGCCAGTAATGAGTTAAAAATGCCATTTCCCCTGCGCTGACTGCTGCTTTCCATGCCTGCAGTTCAGCGCGTTTAATACCAAATGCCATTAGTCTTTACACCGTTGGATTTCTATATATTTAGCATCCCAATCTGGAGCAATTTTTTTTAGGGAAACTGGACGGAACGACCCTTTCTTTACGACAACATGTTCCGATTTAGCCGTTGCAGAAATTACGCCGTTTTCATGAACGATTTCATACCCATATACTGTTCTTACCTTTCCATGGGACTCCACCCAAGTCCGTACAGTTGCTTTCTGTCCGTATTTCATCGATGCCTTGTATTGGATTGATAAGTCTGTTACAGGCGCTAAATAGCCGTCTTCCTCAAGCTGTGCATATGCATAGCCTAAATCCTCAATCAGTTTCGTCCTTCCGATTTCCATCCAGACTAAATAATTGGCATGATAGACGACACCCATCTGATCCGTTTCCGCATATCTGATTTCAATTTCTTTTTCACTTATATCCACTGTCTTCACCTCACTATCCATTATACAAAAGCATTACTGAAAAAGCTGTCATCAGGCCGAAACGGCATATAAATAGAAAAAAGGTGCCCGATTAAATCGGACACCTCGCTACTTATTGAAATTAGTTCGTTTTCATTTTATCACGAAGAACCATTTGCAGGATTCCACCATGACGATAGTAGTCGACTTCAACTTCAGAATCGAAACGTGCTAACACGTCAAACTCTTTGACAGATCCATCTTTGCAAGTTGCAGTCACTTTCAAGATATCACGTGGTTTTACGCCTTCCGCGATATTTACGCTGATTTCCTCTTCACCCGTTAGGCCAAGTGTTTGTGCACTTTCGCCTTTCATGAATTGAAGTGGAAGAACGCCCATCATAACTAGGTTTGAACGGTGAATACGCTCATAGCTTTCAGCGATAACTGTACGGATACCAAGAAGTGAAGTACCTTTCGCAGCCCAGTCACGTGAAGAACCCATTCCGTAGTCTTTACCTGTAATGATTGCAAGACCTGTGCCTTCTTCTTGATACTTCATCGCAGCATCATAGATTGGCATGATCTCTTTTGTTGGCCAGTAAGTCGTGAATCCGCCTTCTGTACCTTTAGCAATCTGGTTACGAATACGGATGTTAGCGAATGTACCGCGCATCATTACTTCATGGTTACCGCGGCGTGAACCGTATGAGTTGAAGAAACGAGGGCTAACGCCATTGTCGATCAAGTATTTACCAGCCGGCGTATCTTTACCGATTGCGCCTGCAGGTGAAATATGGTCCGTTGTGATTGAATCGCCAAATTTACCAATGACACGAAGCCCTGAAAGTGCTTGGATGTCAGCCGGTTCTTTTGCAAGACCTTCAAAGAACGGCGGGTTTTGAATATACGTTGAGTTTTCATCGAAATCATATAATGAATCGTCTGTTGTTTCGATTGCATTCCATGCTTCGTTCTCAGTGAATACGCGTGCATATTCTTTACGGAATAACTCAGGTGTAACTGTTGCTTTAACAACTGCCTGCACTTCTTCCGTAGTTGGCCAAATGTCTTTGAAGAAGACATCAAAGCCTTCTTTATCTTTACCAATTGGATCTTTTTCGAAATCGATATCAACTGTTCCTGCAAGTGCATAAGCAACAACAAGCGGCGGTGATGCCAAATAGTTTGCTTTCACAAGCGGGTGAATACGTCCTTCGAAGTTACGGTTACCGGAAAGAACGGAAGACATCAGCATATCGTTGCCCATAATCGCTTTTTCAATTTCAGGAAGAAGCGGTCCAGAGTTACCGATACATGTCGTACAGCCGTATCCTACTGTGTTGAATCCGATTTGATCCAAGAACACATTAAGACCTGAATCTTCCAGGTAGCCTGTAACTACTTTCGAACCTGGTGCAAGTGACGTTTTCACGTATGCTGGTGGTGTAAGCCCTTTTTCAACCGCTTTTTTCGCAACAAGTCCAGCACCTAACATAACGTATGGGTTAGATGTATTTGTACATGAAGTGATTGCAGCGATTGCAAGATCACCAGTTTTGATTTCAACAGAACGTCCGTCTTCGAATTCGATTGTAGCTTTTTTCGCTAGCTCTTTCGGAGAGAATCCGAAACCTTGGTTCCCTTCAGGTGCAACAACTGCTTCGTTAAATGATTTTTGCATTTCTGTAAGAGGAATCATATCTTGTGGACGTTTCGGTCCAGCAAGGTTCGCTACGATATCAGATAGGTCAATTTCGACAACTTCCGTGTAGGTTGGTTCTTCGTTTTCTACAGTGAAGAACATATCGTTCTCAACTAAGTATTGTTTAACTACTGCGATATCACTATCTTCGCGGCCTGTTAAGCGCATGTAATCAAGTGCTTCTTCATCTACTGGGAAGAATCCGCAAGTTGCGCCGTATTCAGGTGCCATGTTTGCAATTGTTGCTCGGTCTGCAAGTGGCAGCTGTGCTACGCCTGGTCCGAAGAACTCGACGAATTTACCAACAACACCATGTGCACGAAGTGTTTGTGTCACTTTAAGCGCAAGGTCAGTAGCTGTTGTTCCGTTTGGAAGAGCTCCTACAAGTTTTACTCCGATAACTTCTGGAATCGGGAAGTATGAAGGTTGTCCGAGCATGCCTGCTTCTGCTTCAATACCACCGACGCCCCATCCAAGAACACCGATACCGTTGATCATCGTCGTGTGAGAGTCAGTTCCAACAAGTGTATCCGGGTATGTTTCGAATGTGCCGTCTTCATTTTCGACTGCATGGACAACATTAGCCAAGTATTCAAGGTTAACTTGGTGAACGATACCTGTCGCAGGCGGTACTGCACGGTAGTTATCGTAAGCTTTTTGTGCCCAGCTTAGGAATTGATAACGTTCTGCATTGCGCTCGAATTCAAGTTCCATGTTTAGGTTAAGCGCTTCTGCTGTTCCGTAACGGTCAACTTGTACAGAGTGGTCAATAACAAGGTCAACTGGAATTTCTGGATTGATTTTGTTAGGGTCTCCACCCATTGCTGCCATTGCTGAACGAAGTGATGCAAGGTCAACGACAACAGGCACTCCTGTGAAGTCTTGAAGGATAACACGTGATGGTTTGAATGGTACTTCCCCATCCGCGTCCGCATCTTTCCCCCATTTCGCCAAATTTTCAACATGATTGTCTTTGATGACATAACCGTCGTGTTGGCGCAGGACGGATTCAAGTAACACTTTAATCGAGTAAGGCAGATTGGAAACTTTCGCGATGCCGGCTTCTTCAAGAGCAGCTAGACGATAATAGTTATACGTCTTGCCGTTCAAATCGAATGACGTACGGCTGTTGTGCAAATTGCTTTTTGCCATTGTAGAATTCCTCCTTCTATTTCTTATAAAAACTACTGAAAAGGCTATAAATGAGCATCTTTTCTCTACTCCATCATATAATACCTACCTACATAAGTAAAATACATTAACTTTATAGTCTATCATAAGCTAAAGTTATGACTCACCCTCTCTTGCAAAGGCTCTTCACGTACTGAAAATAGATTTCAGGTATTTTGTCATAAAAACACCATTTGGATCGTATTGTTCTCGAATCTCCATGAAACGTTGGACATTTGGATAGAGTTTTTGCAGTTTGTCATTCGTCAAATCATTGACTTTTCCGAAATGTGGCCGTCCGCTGTATTTTCCCATCAGGTTATGCACCCATTTGAAATAGGGTTCAGCGTCCATTCCTTTGTACATATGAAAAGCGATAAACGCAGTTTCCTCTCCTTGCGTCGGGCTTAGAAATGCATCTTCTCCCGCAGTGACCCTGCATTCAATTGGGAAATGGACGTAAAAAGGATGTGCACGCAAGAAGGCATGAATTTCTTGGATACAAGCTTCAAATGTATGTAAGGGAATTGCATATTCCGTCTCAGTGAATTTGACTAATCGCGGGGATGGGAACACTTCATAGTATATACCCTTTTTTGAACCGTTTGGAACACTTTTCGCGGATACAGCGGTCAACTTTCTCGACATACTTGGTTTAACACGACAAATTTCAGAAATCACTTTGAAACCAGCATTTTCAATAAGCCCATTTTTCATAAAAACGACTGTTTTCGATTGTAAAGTTTGTTTGTGAAGCGGGATGATATTCGTCTTTTTTACTTGGACTGTATCCGTCCCCGGGAAATAAAACCACTCCATGTGACGATTGTTGTGATGACCAGCTGACCATTCGGCTAGCGCTGCTTCGACCGTACTTTGATAGCTCTTCATCTGCAGGCTATAAAGAGGGACTGTCTTAATGGTCACGTCAAGAAGGATGCCGAGCATACCAAGTGAAAGACTTAGTGCTTTTGACAAATCGCTTTGATCACGGCGATGATGCTGTACTTCCCCTTTCCCGTCGACCCACGACCAGGCGACAACCTGACTGGATAAGGAACCGAAAGCGATTCCTGTGCCATGCGTACCTGTACTCACCGCTCCGGCAATTGTCTGTTCCTGAATATCGCCCATATTTTCGAAAGCCATGCCAATGGAAGCAAGCATCTGGGCCGCCTCATGCAAATGGGTACCACCCCACAGTCTTGCTTCCATCGCTTCATAATCATAGGAAATAAGCCCGCGCAAATTAGCGAGTGACAGCGCGTCACTTTCTGGCTTAGCGACAGGACTGAATGAATGAGCCGCTCCCGTTACACGGAGGGATACACCGCGGATTCTGCAGCTATTAACAATATCTTGTATATCACTGACACTTTTCGGAAAATGATAATAATCGGGTGCAGCTTTTACGTTTCCTGACCAGTTCGTCCACTTCATCCCTTTTTTCGGAGCATTCATAGAAAACATCCTTCCTCTCCTCTATACGTTTTATAAGCACCGACATACTCGGAGCCGCGCCTTGCATGCAGTTCAGAAAAGCGTTCGCAAAGTTCCCCGGCTTTGGCATGCCTAAAATAGACGGTATCCCCGATTTGAAGAGTTTTCCCTTTATCTCTCAAAGGCGTTTGGACTTCACCGGCTCCTTCGTTTTTCAGGTAAGTAAGATTGCTAGGCCATATTGGCACCGGGTTTTTATCAGTTCCTGTTGCCCCTGAAGCAATATAACCCCCACCATGACAGACGATAATTCCGGGCTCGGGCATTCTTGTGACCCGTAGAGCAAATGTCGCTGCCGGTTCGAGCGGCAAATTTCGATACCGCGAGAATAAGGCAGGAAAATAAAAGGCAGAGCCGATTGTCAGTTCCGTTACTTCCTCTTCCACCGATGTGAAATCAATGCTGCCAGAGCCGCCTCCGTTTACAAATCGAAGACTTGCTGATTTTTCCTGAACAAGATTTACGGCATTTTGACGAAAATTGCGGACTTCTTTACGGGACCGCCTCTTCAATTGTTGAATGACTGCAGACTGCCAACGCACTTCCGGAATGTCAGCCACTCCCGCAATTTGCGCTTCATAGCCCATTACACCAGTAATGATTGTATGTGTGAACGAACTGCCGGCTTCCAATAAAATTTCCACATCTTCAATCGATTTTAATGATGAACGTTTTGTTCCGAAATAAAGTACTTTAAAATTTGTTGAGACGTTTAGATCGATGCAGATTTCAAAAACAATGTCATTTCGCTTACCTATTGACTCAAGCCACTCCCACTGTTCAATCCGGTCAACCATAAAGACGACAGTCCAGCCTTCACGAATATAAGGAAAGAGGCACTTGAGCGCTTGTTCTTCAAATTGCGGATAACCGAGTAATAGGTCATTGAATCCTTTTTCAAGCAGGAAAAGTGTTTCCCTAAGATCGAATGTCATCCAGCCGGCGGGAACATCCAATCTTTTCGCAATGTATTGCAGAAGTTCTGCTGATCGTATAGATTTTGTGGCGACTCGGACCCCTTTTTTTCCCGAGGCCTTGTTGACGAATGCGATATTCCGGTCAAGTGCATCGAGGTCAATACAAGCGAATGGACATGTTAGGCTGGCATAGGCTGTTACGGCTTCATTCAAGAGATTATCTCCCTTCTTCTAGAAACTGCTAGTATTCTTTCTAGTATATTCTGATATTCATTTCCGCGCAAAAATATTTTTCTATTCTATTATTTAAGAGTAATGAAATAATCACTCAGTTATGGCATGATGGAATGGATGAAATGAAAAGGGGTGGTGCATGGTGAAGAAAGCGTTGTTGGTCATTGATTACACTATTGATTTCGTGGCTGAAGATGGTGCACTTACATGTGGGAAACCGGGAATTAAATTGGAGAAGTATATTACTAATTTAACGAATACTTTTTTAGATGAAAATCACTTTGTTGTAATGCCAGTTGATGTACATGATTTAGATGATTTGTACCATCCTGAAACAAAACAATTTCCGCCGCATAATATTCGTGGGACCGCTGGAAGGAATTTGTATGGTTCTCTCCAACGATTGTATGATGAACGCAAGGAAGAAATCCATTGGATGGACAAAACACGGTTTAGCGCATTTGCAGGAACGGATTTGGAACTACTTCTTCGAGCACGAGGGATTACAGAATTACACTTGGTCGGTGTCTGTACGGATATTTGTATCCTTCATACTTCAGTGGATGCATACAACCGGGGATTTGACATCGTCATCCATGAACAAGGCGTTGCAAGCTTCGATCCAGCGGGTCATGAGTGGGCACTCCGCCATTTTGAAACTACATTAGGCGCAACGATCATCCAGTGACTGTCTTAAAAACTTTGGTAATTTTTTCGTTCTCGATGTTTAATGTATTGTAATTAAGGTTATTACAAAGACTACAGACGAAATTATTTTTTACTCAAAAGGAGATGGATAGTATGAGTTTCATTTGGTTTTTAATTATTGGTGGGATTATCGGCTGGCTTGCAGGCATGATTTTAGGGAAAGATATCCCGGGTGGAATTATTGGTAATATTATCGCCGGGATCATCGGTGCATGGATTGGCGGAATGCTATTAGGGTCATGGGGTCCGAAAATTTCTGACTTCTACATTGTTCCAGCCATCATTGGTTCACTAATCCTCGTATTCATTGTGAGTCTTATTATGAAATCAATGCGTAAAGCTTCGTAATTCCAATAAATAACGAATAAAAAGATGGACCCCATTTAAATGGCGGTCCATCTTTTTATGTGTGTCCTGCCTTCAACTTCAAATGCTTAGTCTTTTCTTAGTCGGCTTTTTCCATTTCAATTCGTTTGACTTCAAACTCCTTGAAATAACGGAGTACGTCTTGGACATATTTTTCACTGTGGTTATAATTGAAGATTGCTTTTTCGTAATCTCCATCCGCTGCACCGCTTTTTGAAAGATAGTTAGCGGCGCTAAAAATTGCATCTTCTAGATTATATGGATCGGCGATACCATCACCATTTCCATCGACGCCGTATCCACCATATTTCTTAATAACGTCAGGGTTTAACTTATCTTCATCAGGAATATCTCCTTTTCCAAGATCACCGCACCCCGGATAACCCCAGCCAACGAACGTACAAGGCATGAACTGCATATGTCCTTCTGCACCCACCGGCGAAAGCAAGGGATCCATTGTTGAAAAACGCGTTTCAATCCGGTGATGCGCAGCAAGAAGCGTCCATGGAATACCATACGTCTCCGCTGCCTCCTTATAGACAGGGATGTACTCTTCCGGAATTGACATAGCAGTATGACGTTCCCCTATGTCGAGCAAAGTACTTGCGGATTTCCGAATGAGTTCGGGATTTTTCAAACCTGTCCAGATAATAGCTGTTAATGTGAAGACCGTAACAGCTATAGGTATCAGCAAGACGATGAACAGTGCTTTCACTTTCATAGATAACCCTTTACTTTTTCGTTTTTTCATCCTTCCACCCCGTTAAATCCAGTATTGCTTTTTCGGTTACGCACCCTCTTTAATGAGTGCTTTCATATCTTTGATGATTTGATCGTATGGTACGTCTGTCATACCATTATACGTTTTGACGACTTCCCCATCCTGATTGACGAGGGAAAAATTAGTTGCATGCATTACGTCGACGGAATCTGGAATATTAGCAACAGCCGTCTTGAATGATTTTGCTGCAAACTTTGCGATTTCCTCTTGCTTATACCCCGTCAGCATTTCCCATTTTCCTTCATCCTGGATGTCATACATTTCAAGGTATTCTTGTAGTACTTCCGGTGTATCGACCGCAGGATCAATGCTGAATGATACAATTTTATAATCCTTAACGCCTTCTTCAGCAAGTTTTTTCTCGACTTCTGTCATATTTACCATCATTGGCGGGCAGGCTGCCGTACAAACAGTGTAAACAAATTGTGCCAGCCATACTTTCCCTTTTAAATCATCCAATGAGACTTTTTCATTGTGCTGGTTTGTAAATTCAAATGGTGCAATTTTATAATTATGATCTGCTTTAAACCCTCCGGCAGAACAGGCGCTTAAAATAAGCACGACAAGCAATACATAAGGCAGTAAAAGTTTTTTTCTCATTTATTTTCCTCCGCTATCGATTGATACGTCCATCATAGCGGAAGTAATGGCTTCAAACAAGCAATCCGCTGAACTCTTCCATGTCGAATCCATGACTTTTTTGTGAAGTTCACTTCATCATTATTGACACAAGGACGTCGTGGATAGCGACAAGTTTCGTTTCGAGCCGATGCAAGAGATACAATGATAGAAAGATTGAAAATCCAACTTCTTGTATTAATTCCATCTATTGTTTTATCTCCCCCCCTTTTAGAAAAGCGCAAGGCGCCTGGAGTCTGGACACTGACTTAAGTAAAAAAACTATACTCTCTTATCTTAATTGCGGAAAAGGATACATTGTTCGTGTGTTTTTTTGCAGATGCTCTTATAATGGTGATTAGAATGGAAGAGGTGAAGACTTTTGCAAGACAACCTATTTATGTGGTTCATCATTTTTTGGTGTGTTGTCCTTATTGGGCTTTTCGGCATCGGCGGCTTTTTCATGTTCCGGAAGTTCTTAAAAGTATTTCCAAAAGCGGATGGGAAATCGACACTCGACTGGGAAGAGCATTACGTGGAGAGCTCTCTTCACCTGTGGAACGACAAAGCAAAACTGCTGTTGAATGAGCTAGTCGTCCCAGTACCTGAATTATTCCGTCCTGTAGCGAAACAAAAAATCGCTGGCAAGATTGGCGAGATTGCGCTTGAGGAAAATGCCAGGAAAATTGACTCCGATCTTATAATCCGTGGATATATACAAGCAACACCGAAACGGGACCATAAATTTCTTCGTAAGAAAATGGCCGAAATGAAGATCGATTTAACTCCGTATGAACACTTGTTTTGATTGGACAACAACGCAAGCGCCTTGCTTAGCCCCGACAAGCGCTAGAGCCTAGTCGACATGTGAATTATCCCCTGTTCGAGGTTTCATTATTTTTCAAAGTGTAAAAAAGGTGTCTGCAATTAAATGCAGACACCTTTTACTTATTTAACTTCCTTTATTTTTTTATACTTCATAAACATACCGATCCGCCAAGGGACAATCATGCCAAATGCGAGAATCCAGAACATCCCACCCAGTTCCCCTACATCGATTGTGTTGCTAAGCGCCAGTTTCCCGACGAGCCGGACAATAAGCAGACCAAGCAGAATGAAAAGAAATGCTTTCGATCGTTTCATGTAGATATCGCTATCCTTACGTTCGAAATTCGTCGTCTTAATCAAGATGATTGAAAATAATAGCCCAACAAAGAGGGCTTCGAGTACTTGAGGTAACGGCACCCGAAACTCTTCGAATATGAACATCAGCGCACCCGTCGACATAAAAAGTGGCGGCAAGATGATTTTCAGAGGCGTAACAGGTCTCTTCGCTGCTTTCGTTCTGACAATCAGCGCCATTGTCCCCATAAATAGCGCGAGTACGGTTGATCCAATAATGAGATAAACCGGGGGCACCTTTGTGAAAATTGTTTCAATTAGTTCATTCATCGGATTTCCCCCAAGCGACGCTTCAATTCTTGCATCTGGATAAACCGCGCAAATCGAGCATACTCTTTTCCTTCATAAAATAACAAGACAACAGGCGCCGTAAACAACGACAGCTGACCTGCTATTTCCGGGACTTCCGCCACATTCACCTTATAAAAAGGGATAGGATACTCCTCTTCGAGTGCTACCACTTTTGGCAATAACCCATCACAGACAGAACAGTGATCAGTTTTCACAAAAAGAAGCAGCTTTCTTTGGTTTTCAATTGTTTCAAGCCATTCCTCAAACGATTTAATTACTTGCATTGGTATTCCTCCAAATCTCAAATCAGAAGCCCATGAAATCGCCGAAAATAGGGCTAAGTAAACTTGTTAAATACTGCAAGCCATTGAAAAATAACAAGACTCCGACCGCGATCATCACATAACCGCCGATTTTCATGATTAAAGCGCTATGATTTCGAATCCAGCTAAGCCGTGTAATGAAGAACGAAAGAACGAAAAATGGAATTGCAAAACCGAGGACATACATAAGCATATAAACCATACCCGAGCCGGGGTTTGCGGCAGCAAGTGTAATAATAGCTCCAATAATCGGTCCGGAACACGGTTGCCACCCGGCAGCGAATGCAATCCCGATAACCATCGTACCTAAGTAACCGGCAGGTCTGTTTTTGAACTGCAGTCTTCTTTCTTTCATCAGGAATTCAGGTTTGAACACCCCGACAATCATCAGTCCAAATAAGACAATGAAAATTGCACCTGCTTGTCTGAGTATCTCCTGGTTCTCTTGGAAAAATGTACCGACAAAGGACGTACTATAGCCGATTACAATGAAAATAATAGAGAAACCTAACAAGAAGAACAGTGTATGTAGCATGCCACTTCTGCTCATGCGTTTCGAGTCCGACTTTAAATCATCTAGTGACATACCGGTGATATACGAAATGAATGCTGGATATAACGGCAATGTACACGGTGATATGAAACTTAAGAAACCGGCACCGAAAGCGAGAAATAGATTTAAGTCTGTAGCCATTATTCTCTCCCCTTCAAATTTTCTTCCTCAATCGTATCAAAAGAAGCACTAAATTACGTCTAATACGTCTGTGAACAGTTTATGACATTTGCGTTGTAATGAAACAAAAAAAGCTTGCAACACCTGTAGAAGGCGTATGCAAGCCGATTTTCGTCAGATAACATCTTCCAAGATATTATTTTGAAGCAGATACATCTTGTGATAGAGACCTTTTTGGACCAGCAATTCCTGGTGTGTTCCACGTTCAACAATTTCTCCTTTGTGAAGTACGAGAATCAGTTCCGCGTCTTGGATTGTACTCAATCTGTGAGCGATTGCGATTGTTGTACGCCCTTTCCTCATCTTCTCAAGGCTTGACTGGATTGCCACTTCTGTTTCCGTGTCGATATTGGCAGTCGCTTCATCGAGAACAAGAATTTTAGGATTTGTCGCGATTGTTCGTGCAAATGCAACGAGCTGACGTTGCCCACTTGAGAACGTAGAGCCGCGTTCCGTCACTTTTTGTGCGTATTTATCAGGCAACTTTTCGATGAATTCATTTGCCTGTACAAATTCAGCCGCTAACCTTACTTCTTCAGATGTCATTTCTTTATCATGTAAACGGATGTTACTTTCGATATCACCATAGAATAGAAATGGATCTTGCAAGACAAGTCCTGTCTTCTTCCGCAGTTCTTCTTTTGAATATCCTTTCAGCGAAACATCGTCGATATAAATATCACCGCGTTCATATTCATAGAAACGCATTAGCAAATTGATGATCGAGCTCTTTCCGCTCCCGGTATGACCGACAAGTGCAACTGTCTCACCGGCATTCGCAGTGAATGAAATGTTTTTCAGTACATCCGTTTGTCCATCATATGAAAATGATACATCGCGGAATTCAATTTTCCCGTTCTTAATTTCAGTATTGTTACGATCTTGTTGTTCCGGTTCCATGTCCGGGTCATCCATTAATTTAAACACACGTGATGCAGCAACCATTGCCTGTTGAAAAATAGATAATCGCTGCATCACTTGTTGGACAGGTTGGAACAAACGGCCGATCAAAGTCGTAAATGCGTAAAGAATTCCAACTTCCACCGCACTGCCAAGTGATAGGAATCCGAAGTAACCGAGTACGAAAACAATTGCTCCAGCGTAAAGTAAATCGATTGCCGGGCCGAGCAGAATGCCGTCAAATTTAATATTTCGCATTCCAGCGCGGAAATGTTTTTCGTTAATAGCATCAAATTCTGCTTCTAACCGGTCTTCCTGCCTAAATGCTTGAATCATACCCATACCGGATAATGATTCAGCTATTTTAGCGTTGAGCTGACTTAACCGCTCACGGATATCTTGATAGAAGTCGGCACTGTATCGTCTATAGATAACAATCACTGCTAAAAATAACGGCAATAATAACAGGGATATAAGTGCTAACTTTGCATCAAGTGAAAAAAGCGCAATATAAACGCCGACTAGCACAAAAACAGCTTGTAAAAACGTAACAATAACACTGACGAACATTTCTTTGATTGCTTCGGTATCGTTCGTCACACGTGAAACGATACTTCCAGCAGGTGTTTTGTCAAAATAACGCATTCCAAGTCCTTGTACTTTTGAAAACACATCGATGCGCATTTGCTGAATGATTTTTAATGCAATATCTTGGAACCGTATCAGCTGGAAATAAGAGACGACAACCATAAATACCTGAATCCCTATATAGGCAATCGCGATATTCGTGATGGCACTTTTCGAGAAATCCATCGTTGCCAGGTGGTTATCAATGAATCGTTGAATAATCAAAGGTCCTGCGATACTGCCCGTGACTGTCAAAATAAGCAGGACAAGCGCAATAATTACGCTTTTTTTATGAGGGATGATATAACGCAACAATCTTTTTAAGACAACCCATTGATCTTTCGCTGTTAATTTCGGTTGTTTTTCTGCTGACATTATTCCTCGCCTCCCTGTTCAACAAGCACTTCAAGTTGTTGCAAATCATACATTTCTTTATATCTTCCATTCATTTCGAGCAGTTCTTCATGCGTTCCGGCTTCGACAATCGTACCTTCATGCATAACGATGATTTTATGCGCATGTTGGATGGCACTTAGTCGATGTGATGTAATAATTGTCGTCTCGCCTGTGCGTGTTTGTTTGAGTGATTGTAAAATCGCTTCTTCCGTTTTAGCATCGACTGCCGACAAGGAATCATCCAAAAGCAGTAATTCCGGTTCCATAATCAATGCCCGAGCAATGGAAATCCGCTGTTTCTGCCCGCCCGATAAAGATACACCGCGTTCTCCTACAATGGTGTCATAGCCTTCCGTAAATCCTAAAATATCTTCATGAATATGGGCGAGTCTTGCAGCTTCATGAATTTTCTCAGTTTCAATTCTTGGGTTTGTAAAAGCTATATTTTCAGCAAGTGTTGTCGAAAACAAAAAATGGTCTTGCGGTACATAACCGATCGACTCCCTCAAACGTTGCTGTTTGTATTGATTAATTGGGTTGTTTCCATAGACAATGCTTCCTTTGTACCCTTCAAACTCTCTGAGCAGTAATTTTAAAATCGCTGTTTTGCCCGATCCAGTTTTACCCACAATCCCCATTGTTTCTCCTCGTTTTAACGTGAAGTGAACGTCAAGCAATGCTGCACGCTCGTCACCTGGGAATTTGAACTCGTCTATGTTGAAATGCAAGTCGCCTTCTGGTCTTTTATCAATTGCGCCCGCGATGTCTTTAATTTCCGGTGCAACAGATAACAATTCCGTAATCCGGCTGTAAGACGCATTTCCGCGCTCTACAATATTAAAGAGGAATCCGAATGCAAGCATTGGCCAGACTAGAAGCCCGAGGTATGTACTGAAAGCTATCATGTCACCAATTGACATGTCACCTGCAATGATAAACTTTGTTCCGAAATAGAAAGACAGGATGTATGAGATTGCGAATATCCCTGTAATCGTCGGATCAAATAAGGCATCCACTTTAGCGACGCGCATATTTTTACTGACTACATCGGTAGATAAGTTTGTAAAATCTTCAATATCTTCATTTTTCTGACCGAATGTTTTGATGACTTTAATGCCAGATATACTTTCCTGTGTCTTGTCATTCAAATTCGAGAATGCTTCTTGAGCAAATCGGAACCGTTTGCGCAATAATTTTCCGTAATAGCTTGTCAGGAAAATCATAAATGGTAGTGGAATAAGGGCAATCAATGTCAATTTCCAATTGATGGTGATAGCCATTGTCAAAATGACAAATCCTCCTGTCGAGACGGAATCGACAAGTGTCAAAATACCCATACCGGCTGTTTGCTGCACAGCATTTATATCATTTGTTGCATGGGCCATTAAATCTCCTACACGTCGTTTTTGGTAGAATGATGGTGACATTCTCGTGAAGTGGTTGAATAGTTTTTCACGCATTGTTCTAGATAATAAGACGGCCGAACCAAAAATCATAACACGCCAGTAATAGCGTGCAATGTACATGAGAACACCTGCCACGGCTAAGATGACAAGCCATTTGGTGAGCGCCGTCGCGGTCAAAGTGCCTAATGTAATGTCATCAACGATAATTCCGATGATTTTGGGTGGTAGTAATTGCAATATTGAAACAAAAACAAGCATAGAAATTCCAAAAAGATACTGCTTCTTCCGCTGTTTAAAAAACCAGCCGAGCTGTAATAAAACCTTCACGCTACTCCCCCTACTTTTCTTTAAAATTAGACCTTTGCTTAGTTTAGCAAAAGTCTGAACAATATAAAAGGTCCGAGATTCAAATAATTCGGATCAGGAAATAGTTTCAGTGTGTAGTATGGGATAATGCGTGCTATTGCCTCATATAATTAAGGTGAAATGCCAGCTCATTGTGAGGAGGATTTAAATATGAGGAACAAAATACTTCTATCTTTACTTGTACTACTAAGTATGATAATCAGTTCAGCCTGTTCGTATAATAGTGAAAAAGCAGTTCTTAACGGCGATGTTGTCAATATGCATGGACCTGTCTATAACTATCCGGTGTTTGAATCATTCTTGGAAAATGTGAAGAAGAAGGAAGCAGCTGTAGTCCGTATTGCGAACTACACGCTCGAAGGAGACCCTACTTTATACAATCTCGCTTTCGAAGGCTCCTCAATCGACTTAGAGATAGACCGCTCAAAAAATAAAAATAGAGAAAATGATCCCGCCAAAGTTAATATGACATGTACGGACCTCGTCGCAGAAGAAGGTCAACAATTATTTGTGTATACGCTCAAAGGATGTGATTCACCTACGGAAAGCTTCACGATTTTAAGCGTAGCGAAAGAACAAGACGACCACGACCATCACGACCACTAGGGGCAGCTAATCAAAATTGGTCGTCTCAATTCCGACAACCGTGTTCAACGAAACTTTCTGCACCTTTAATCCATCTGCTATATAAATGAGCTGCATCTGATCATCCATCCTGTTTAAGATGCCCGTTATGTCAGTAAATGTTCCGTTTCTCCATGTTTTAACCCGAATTTCGCATTGCGCTAGATATGCAATGCCCAGCTGCCGTTGAAATTCGTGGAGCGTCCATTCGTCAATGTCAGGCTTTTCTTCGTGATTATCTTCTCCTACCCAGTCACGTAGCCTCGTTATATGCTCGGTCAGCATCATCGCTGTCCATTTGATACGTCCGCGATCCCGGTTCATTTAGATCACTTCCTTTTTCTATTTCGACTTCTCTATTTATAATGCACCCGCCTTCACCCGCGGTTTAATTCAGGACCTTATAAAAGGTTCTTTCATGCTGAAGTAGCCATTCCTTTCTCCACAAACCTCCCGCATAACCTGTTAACTTTCCATTTGAGCCGATAATTCGATGGCAAGGTATCACGATACTTAGCTTATTTTTCCCATTTGCAGTTCCTACTGCTCTAACAGCTTTTTCATGGCCGATTGAAACAGCGATATCTTTATAGGACCCCGTTTCAGCACAGGGTATTTGTATTAAAGCGTTCCACACTTTCTGTTGAAAATCTGTTCCATCAAAGATATAAGGGAATGTAAATTCATGACGCTCCCCTTTAAAATAGTCAACAAGTTGACTAAAGCAAACTTCCAAAACCTTGGGGGTTTCGTCTTGCAAAGTATTGATCTTTTTATCCCGTTCAGCGAACAATATTGAACAGATAGCATCATCTGTCCCTATTATTTCAATCACTCCAATGGGGGATTCGTAATCAAGTTTATGTAGTCTATTCATGTAAAAACCTCCGTAGATAATAAAGTAACATATACTTGTTATCCCCTCTAGATTGTATCTGGAATTAACCTGCAATAGTGATTGGAATGGTGGATGTTTCAAAGTTACATGAGCAAAGTAAACGGGAGAGTAATTAAATAGTATCCCCGCTATTTTTTATGCCCGCCAATCAGCTTCGCCCTATCCACTGCTGTTCCGGCTTCTGTATAAGAAACTGCACGTAGAACAGCAGTTGATCCGTATTTGTTTCTCAGCGAATCAATCACTCCGCCGAGTTGCCGCATACGCCATTTATCTTCATCGAACAGACTAAGCTGCATGGAATGTTCTTCTTCCAGATTCGCAAGACTGACTGACAAGCGCCGCACAGGTTGGCCATTATGGAATTCATCAAGCAATTCCATACACATCTGATAGATTTTCATCGTGTCATTGGTCGCCTCACTCATTGAACGGGAACGGCTAAAACCACCGCCAACCGCCTGTTTCGAGTAACCTACAGATAAATGCACGGTGCGTCCTGCGCTTCCAGCTTCTCTTGCCCGCTTCGCGATGTCTTCGCATATTTCTAGAATGACAGTAAGCACGTCTTCCCGTCGGATATAATCGCGAAAGAGAATTTGCCCTTTGCCGTAGCTCTCTTGCCCCTCGATGAGTTGCGCCCCCATATCGGACAAGTCAATGCCATGTGCATGATAATACAATTGATTACCCATGACGCCAAATTTCTTTTCCAGTCTTTCGAGCGATGCGTGGGCAAGGTCACCGACGGAATAAAGCCCCATATCATTCAACGTCTTTTCGGTTCGACTACCGATGCCCCACATGCGACGCAGCGGTGCGACAGGCCATAATTTGGCGGGTATATCCTGATACGTCCAACGCGCGATGCCTGTCTTTTTTGCTTCAATATCGAGCGCAAGTTTGGCCAGCAGCATGTTCGGTCCGATACCACAGGCAGATGGCAGTTGGAACTGTGCTTCGAGATCATCCTGTATCCGCCTTACCGTCTCATCCACTGGCCCCCATAGCCGTTCCGTCCCGCTGAGATCAATGAAACTTTCATCGATACTATACACATGAATCGCTTCCTTCGGCACGTAACAATTCAGCAATCGAATGATTTCCATTGACACATCAATATAAAATCCCATCTTAGGTTCGATAAGATGGATGGCAGGATCATCTGGAATTTCGAACAGCCGCATACCAGTCTGCACACCGAATTGTTCCTTTAATGCGGGAGATGCTGCCAACACGATGCCGCCTTTCCGTGCTTTATCACCTATGATAGCAATCGGTACATTCATAACATCAAGCCCTTCGATTGTAGCCGCACAACTGGCGTAAAAGCTACGCATATCAAGGCACACGATTTGCCGATCCTTTAAATGTTCATACATATACGATTCCTCCACATACGGAACGTTTGTTCTTAAGTGTATTATAGTCCTCTTAGCTGCTTATATACAATGGAATATTTATGCAAATAACAATGTTTTACTCTTTTTTACCACGGCAAAAAACCGGCTTAACTGCCGGTTTTTACAAGATACTATTCATTTTACTTCTTCATGAAATACTTGCGACCCAACCGTTCGACGACGGAAGGTGCGACCGCATGAAGTTTACTAGTAATGCCCATATACCAGGGTAAGTTCACATCACGGACGGGTTTTTTCATTGCTTTGATCACCCCATCGACAACCGTTTCCACAGTCAATAAATAGGTGCCGAGCGACGTCCGGTAAGTACCTGTTTCATCTGCAATATCTAGAAAAGGGGTGTCAATTGGACCTGGATTGATTGTCGTAACATGGATACCGTATGGTGCAACCTCCATACGCAGTGCATTTGTATAACCGATAATCGCATGCTTTGATGCCGCGTAGACGGATGCTTTCGGTGTAGCTACTTTTCCCGCTTGTGAACCCAGATAAATCAGATGACCGCTACGTCGCTCCATCATATCAGGTAACAGAAACTTCGTCAGTCGCATCGGTGCGATGACATTGACAGCCATCATGCTTTCAATCGCTTCATCGGAAGTTTCATGTGCGTGATCGAATGTGCCAACGCCCGCTGAAAAGATGACAGTATCAGGCGAACCAATCGTTGCCATTAACTGCTCAACGTCTTCTTTTTTTGATAAATCTGCCGGTATCGCATGCGCGCCTTCTTTTTGGAGTTTCTCTAAAATAACGGGCGCCCTGCCTGTTGCCCACACTTCATAGCCTTCTACCAGCAACCTTTTTGTCAACGCATAGCCAACCCCGCTCGTTGCTCCCGTCACCAGAATTGATTTACGCTTGTTCATAATGGAGGACGCCGCCTTCATCCCGTGTTTCACGGACTAGCCCTTCTTCGAAAAGGTAATCTGTTTGACCAATCGTTTCGGAAAGTGTAAGACCAAGCTCTTTTTCATAGACAGCCGGGAACAGTTCGCGGGTCAATTCGAAAATCGTCCGCGAGCCTCCGTCCATCATCGCGAGCACTTTCATCGCCCGTTCATGCTGTCTTTCGAGCCGGCCTTCAATAAGCTCATGTGCATTACGCACTTCATTGCCATGACCGGTATAAATGATATCAACCGGCAACGTAAGAATACGTTTCAACGACTCATTATATTGCAACAAAGAACGCGGACGCCCGTGCTCAGGATTAAGTGGTGGTTCGATAAGCGGGTTTGAAGAAACTTTTTCAAGCACTAAGTCTCCGCCGATCATTGTTCGATTCTCTCCATTCCATAACACAATATGACTTTGTGCATGACCTGGGGTTTCCATTACAGTCCAACCGGGGTGCCCAGGCAGTGCATCTCCCTCGGCAAGCGTCATATCGAGCGGACGCTCTCCCATAAGGGCGACAGATCGTTTCATCTTCTTAACCCAACCAAGGTACTGTTTAGGTACACCTTCTTCGATCAGGCAGTCGAGATAAAATGCATCATGATAGCGGAAAAAAGCTTCATCCCGTTTGAGCCATAAATCATTATATTTATGACCAAGTATTTTCGCATTATCAAAAGCATCAATCCAGCCGGCATGATCCGGATGATGATGTGTTAAAATAACTTGCTCAATATCGTTGAATGCATAACCTGCTCCCTTGATGCCTTGTTTCAATGCTTCATATGCTTCAGGGGTTTTTGGCCCCGCATCGACGAGTGACAGTGTATCTCCTTTAATAAGAAAAGCGTTTACATCGCCGACTGCGAATGGTGTTGGAATAATAATCTTTTGTATCATATGAAAAATCCCCTTTGTAGATATGAATGAGTATTCAGTACATTGTACCTTTTTTAGTAGAAGACGTCATCTTTTGAATCTATCCTCTACCAAGAAGTTTAAAAATGTTACAATGAAATTATCTATTATCGTATTTTTTATCGGAATACGGACTACTAGGAGGGCATACACATGGGATTATTCGGATTTTTTAAAAGTCAATTTATCGAAGTCATTGAATGGACGGATCAAAATGCAAATACAATGGTTTACCGCTTTCCCGTTCAAAACAATGAAATCAAAATGGGTGCAGAATTGACCGTTCGAGAGTCACAAGTAGCTATTTTTGTCAATGAAGGTGAAATTGCGGATGTATTTGGACCAGGACGCCATCTTCTGTATACACAAAACATGCCGATTCTAACGAAGTTAAAATCGTGGAAGTATGGCTTCGACTCCCCTTTCAAAGCGGAAGTCTATTTTGTGAATACGAAGCAATTCATCAACCAAAAATGGGGAACTTCAAATCCAATCATGATGCGCGATTCCGAGTTTGGCGTCATCCGATTACGAGGTTATGGTATTTACTCCTATCGGATAGCCGATCCCGTTGTTTTCTTAAAAGAACTGTTCGGTACGAATGCTTCTTATGACACAAGTAGTATCGAAGGTCAGTTGAAAAAGATGGTGCTATCGGGACTTACAGATTTGTTTGCTGAATCGAATATTGCCGCTTTAGATCTGGCGATGAACTACGACGAGTTAAGTGATAAAGGGAAAGAGAAGATGGAACAACGATTCAGTACGTTTGGCTTTGAAATTACTTCCTTGTATATTGAAAACTTATCTCTCCCAGAAGAAGTGGAAAAAGTGTTGGATCGAAAAACATCGATGGGTGTTATTGGAGATATGAATCAGTATCAGCAATATCAGGCGGCAGAAGCACTCAGAGAAGCTGCACGAAATGAAGGCAGCGGATTAGCGGGGGCTGGCGCAGGAATTGGAGCAGGAGCCGCACTTGGCAGTGTAATGGCGAACGCCTTCCCAGGCAACCAGCAACAAACGAATCCTCCTTCAGCTCCGCAACCAGAAAAAATGACTTGTCCTCATTGTCAGGCACTCATTAATGCAGGCGCAAAATTTTGCGGCGAATGTGGCAAAACAGTTCAAAATCAAAAGATCCCATGCGTCAGCTGTCAGGCAGCAATAAATGAAGATGCGAAGTTCTGCGGGGAATGTGGTGCAAAACAAGTGATCGAACAAACATGTGCGAAATGCGGTAAGATAAATGGTCCCACTGCGAAATTTTGCGGCGACTGCGGAGACAATTTACAGCTGTGATCGATAAAGAGGTGTTCAGATGACGGGGTTAGACAATGAGAAGCATGCAGAAGCAACAAAAGTTGAACAAACGGAAGTAAATAAATGTTCCTCCTGTGGCGGCAATACCGTGTTTGAACCAGCTAGTGGGACTCTTACATGTCCATTTTGTGGAAGTGAAAAAGACATCGAGAAATCGCAGAAAAACGCGATTGAACATGACTTCTTACAAGCATTAGAAAAAGAAGACCACAGTTGGGATGATGAAAAACGAGTTTTCAAATGTAAAAACTGTGGTGCCGAAACACTTTTAGATAAAGACAAAGTGGCGGATTTTTGTTCATTTTGCGGATCATCACATATCGCAATAACTGATCATCACGCTGGTATCAAACCCGCTTTGGTCCTTCCCTTTCAAATTACTAAGGATGAGGCCATCGAAAAATTCAAAGCTTGGATGAAGAAGAGATATTTTGCTCCTTCCAAGCTAATTCAATCGTATAAATTAGACCATTTGGCAGGCGCTTATATTCCTTACTGGACGTTCGATTCCCAGACGGATTCGTCTTACGTCGTTCAGATTGGAACGTATTATTACGTGACAGAAACGCGTACAGTAATTGAAGACGGCAAGTCTAGGCAAGTAACGGAGCAAGTAAGAAAAATCAGGTGGCATACGGAACACGGCCATTATAATAAATTCTTTGATGATGTATTAGTGAAAGCTTCACGTAATGTGGCCAGCGGATTGATTGATAAAGTTGAACCATTTCATTTAAATGGACTTGTCGATTATAAAATGGAGTATTTATCAGGTTTCTTAGCGGAGAAATATTCGATTCCGTTGAAGGAAGGCTGGAATGATGCAAAAGCAGTCATAGACAACGGAATTACAAACGGCATACATGGACAAGTATATGGTGATGTTGTCAATATCGTGAGTGTCTCCACTGACTATGACAACATTACATACAAGCATATTCTATTGCCTTTATGGATTTCCTCGTTTCAGTTCAACAATAAGGTCTATCGCTTCCTCGTCAATGGACAAACTGGCAAAGTAAGCGGGAAATCCCCCGTGAGCGCCGTGAAAATATCACTGCTTATAGGACTTGTGATCGCCATTATTATGGTGATTCTGTTCTTCCTTGAAAGATAAAAAAGTAAAAGTTTTTCACCCTGGAGCAGTGTCTAGCTTCAGGCACTTTTCTTAATTGACATAATGTGGACTTAATAAAAAATTAGAAATTTGACTTTTTTTAGAGAGCATGCAATAATCGGTCTAATTCAAGTACATACAGGCCTTGACGAAGACGAGTAGTTGCGGAAATGGAGAACAGAAAATGTGGTCACCGGCTGAAAGCCACATCCCCCTCTCCCGCTTCGAACCTCCTTCTGAGCTGCTGTGGAAACACAGGCGTGCCTTTCGCGTTAAGAAAGAACGAGATGTATCGGCGTTATGCCGGTAAATTTAGGTGGTACCGCGGAAACATGCGTTTTCGTCCTTATGATGAGGGACGAGAACGCATTTTTTTGCGTTCGTTTAAAACGCTTAGGCTTTTAGTAGTGAAAAGAAAGGGGTAATTTAAATGAAAACGATTGTATTTATAGGGGCCGGTTCTATGGCAGAAGCTGTTATTGCTGGAATTGTGGAACAAGGTGCAATAGAACCACAGAATATTTTTGTTATGAATCGATCGGATGATGAAAGACTAATTTCATTACACAATAAATACGGTATATCAATTGTCTGCAAGGAAAAAGAAGCATTGAAAAATGCAGATCTTATTGTTCTTGCGACCAAGCCGAAAGACATCCACCAAGCGATGGCAGATACACTTCCCCATTTGGACGATAAAACAGCAGTTTTGTCAGTCATTGCAGGTGTTTCAATCCAGACAATCGAAAATGGCCTTGGTACAAGACCCATCGCACGTTCAATGCCCAATACATCCGCTACAATCGGCAAATCAGCCAGCGGTATTGCGTGGAATCAAGCAATCAACGAAGCGTTAAAAAAACATATCCTTAGTCTGCTGGAATCAGTCGGTATGGTGAAAGAAGTAGAAGAAGATGACTTGCACGCAGTCACTGCGCTGTCCGGCAGCGGCCCTGCATATGTCTATTATTTAGCAGAAGCGCTTGAAGAAGCAGCAATCGGAAAAGGCCTTTCAAAAGACATAGCACGGGCGCTTATCATCCAGACGCTTGAAGGGGCAGCGGCGATGTTGAAAGAAACAGGTACGGAGCCAACGGAATTGCGAAAAAACGTGACAAGCCCAGGCGGCACAACGGAAGCAGGTGTAAATGCGTTGGCGAACGGAAAGTTCAAAGAAACGATTGCAGATTGTATTGGAAAAGCAGAGGCACGTTCACGAGAGCTTGGAGCACAATCTTGAATCGATACGTTTTGCACTAAATGGCGGAACACCAAACCTGAATAATAGATCGCATTTTTAAAGTGTCTATTATTCGGGTTTTCGTTCAAGTTATAGAAACACTACTCGACGTCAAATCTTTACGCCGATAGACACTTAGTACATCCCCAATTAAAAAAGTATTAAATAGATTGACATTAATACGTAACTGATAAATGAAGATGAGATAGAAGTGGTTAGGATTGCTTCATTCTGTTTTTACATAGTAAAATACGAAATGCACAGAAGATTTCATGCATTAAATCTTCCCATAACAACAGTGTTGTAGTATTGGCCGTCAGAAAGGATTTTGTCATTTTTTAAAATTCCTTCGGTTTTAAAATCAAACTTTTCATAAAGTTTGATCGCTTTTTCATTTATTTCTAAAACATTTAAGGTTATTTTTTTAATTCCATTTGAGTCAGCCCAAACAATGGACTCTTTCAAAAGGTTTTTGCCAATGCCGTAGCCCCAATAATCTTTTAAGACACAGACACCAAATTCTACCTTGTGAGCAAAACGTTTCAGTAGATTTCCTTCACATCTTGAAAATCCGACAATCCTGTCATTAACCACTGCAACTAAAAAAAGATTCCTTTTATTTTCTGTATCCGTTTTGATTAGTTGTTCAAAACCTTGTACATCTATGAAAGCCTCACCTTTTTCTCTGTCAAGGTTTTGAGTTTCTTCATCAATCTGTAATCTGATTTCAGACAAAGCCCGTGCATCTTTATGTATTGCTG
>DYWT01000276.1 GCA_020742515.1 Sporosarcina psychrophila | reverse complement strand
CCTGCATTTCCCGGGAAATAACCGAGTTTCGACACGAAGTTTTACATATTTCAATAGAAAAGTGGCTAATAAAGAAGAACTTTAGTATATTTCAAGAAAATAAACGCCAAGGGGATGACGTTTAAAGCGTGTCCATGCGGGAATTGAGTTTATGAGGAGGTGATTTCCAGTGCCATGGAACAATGATGATTATCCTGCTTCATTCAAAAACCTTGAGCCCTCAGTGAGGAGGAAAGCTATTGAAATAGCCAATGCTCTTCTGCGTGAAGATTATGATGAAAGCCGTGCAATTTCAATCGCGACAACAAGAGCAAGAGAATACGTACATGGAGACGACAATGACCGTCCAGGATATGAAGTGAAACCGCGTGAAAACGACTGGGTTCTTATGAAAGCTGCTGGTAAGAAAGCTATTTTTACAGAAGATACGAAAAACGGTCTTTTGGATAAAGCAAAACCATACGTCAATAAGCAAAACGGCATCCTGACTATTTATCATGAAGATGGTTCGCTTGCAGAAACTTTATATGAATAAAAACAAGCGTATTCCCCCATTTCAGAGGGATACGCTTATTTTCATTGATATGATTTCTCTGTGGACATTTCACGCAATTTAAACTTTTGAACTTTTCCCGAGGCAGTCATTGGATATTCATTCGTGAATTCAATATATTTTGGAACCTTATGGTGTGAAATATTTCCTTTACAAAATTCGCGTACTGATTCTTCGTTTAGCTGCACGCCTTCTTTCGGTATAATCCAAGCCATCAGCTCCTCGCCGTATTTCACATCCGGCACCCCTACGACTTGCACGTCTGAAATATCAGGGTGCGTGTACAGGAACTCCTCGACTTCTTTCGGATAAATATTTTCTCCGCCACGGATGACCATGTCTTTAATGCGCCCAGTAATATCGATATAACCGTTTTCATCCATTACGGCTATGTCGCCTGTATGGAGCCAGCCTTCTACATCTATCACTTCACGTGTCGCTTCCGGATTATTGTAATAGCCCTTCATAACATGGTATCCACGTGTGCAAAGTTCCCCGGGTACGTCGACGGGCATTTCTTCACCCGTTACAGGATCGATAATTTTCACTTCTACATTCGGGTGCGGTTTGCCCACAGTCGATACACGTTTTCCAATTGGATCATCTGTTTTCGTCTGTGTAATAACAGGTGATGATTCTGTTTGTCCGTAGCAGATTGTAATCTCACTTGCCCCCATGTCCTCGATGACACGCTTCATCACCTCAATCGGACAGACTGAGCCTGCCATAATGCCAGTACGAAGCGAAGACGTATCGTATTTAGTGAAATCAGGATGATTTAACTCTGCTATAAACATTGTCGGTACGCCATGGAGTGCTGTACATTTCTCCTCCTGAACTGCTTTAAGTACTTGTAGCGGATCGAACTGTTCAAGCAAAATCATCGCCGAACCATGCGTCACTGCTGCAAGCGTTCCCAATACACAGCCGAAACAATGAAAAAACGGAACAGGAATGCAGACACGGTCCTGCCCTGTCAACTTCATATAATCACCGATTTGTTTGCCATTGTTGACAACGTTATTATGCGTCAGCATAACTCCTTTCGGAAAACCAGTAGTGCCTGATGTATATTGAATATTAATGACATCGTCAGGATCGAGTGATCGGAATTGCTGTTTAAACTGCTCATCCGTAACCTTATCCGCATGCGTTATGAACTCCGACCACTTATACATTCCTTCTACTTCCCGCTCCGTCATCAGGATGATCCGTTTAAAATGGGGTAGTTTTTCACTCGATATGAAACCTTTCTCACTTGTAATTAGTTCAGGACAAACCGTACGGATAATATCTATATAACTCGTTCCTTTAAAACTTTCATCCAGGATGAGTGTCGTTGCCTCCGATTGTTTCAGTAAATACTCCAGTTCTGTAGCTTGGTAATTTGTATTCACTGTAACGAGGACTGCCCCCATTTTCCCCGTCGCGTATTGGCTAAGTAGCCATTCCGGCTTATTGTCCGACCATATTGCAACATGCTCTCCTTTTTCGATTCCCATGCCAATAAATGCTTTTGCAAGAGTGTCCGTTTCTTCATCAAATTCCTGATATGTTTTCCGAATCCCATGTTCCGGATAGATATACGCTTCATGCGTAGGTTGAAGACGCGCCTGTTCTTTTACAATTTCCCCCACTGTCTTGCGTAATAACGTCATAATTCATTCCCCTTCTCTGCATCAATCATATATTTATATATTATCACAAAATTCTAAAGGTTGGAAAATATATTGTTGATAATTAAATCATATTCTCTTAATCCTTTGCTTTATTTTACGTAAAAAAGTGTGCTGATCCGCTTTTCAAAGCAGAACAGCACACTTCATTTCATTCAACAGGGAAGACTCGGCCCCTTACATCTTTGTACACGACATGCTGTCGTTCAAGCTTTGTGGGCGAGTCAAGACCTGCTGCAGCGGCGATTCGGAAAAGTCCTTCCCGCATCGTCAAAATATAATTTGTGACACGGTATTTTTTCTCTTCCACAACAAGCCCCTGTTGTAATTTCTTATCTGTTGTCGCAACACCTGCTGGACAATCATTTGTATGACAACGATGGGCCATAATGCATCCGACCGAAATCATAAAACCCCGAGCAATTTGAACTAAATCCGCGCCCATCGCTAAAACAATTGCCGCCCGATCTGGTGTCGTAATTTTACCCGAAGCAATGATTTTCACCCGATCACGCACTTCAAATTTCCTGAGCGCATCGTCAAGAAGAATGATTGCAGAGCGAAGTGGCAATCCTAAACTGTCTGCAAGGTCCTGATACGTTGCGCCCGAACCTCCTTCACCGCCATCAAGGGAGATAAAATCCGGACCCATGCCTGTTTCATGCATGAACGACGCGAGTTCTTCCGCATCCTGTTTACCGCCGATAACGACTTTAATACCAACTGGTTTACCAGAAGTTTGCCGAATTTCATCGATGAAATTGAAAAGCGTCGGATAATCATCAAACTGATGAAAGCGGTTCGGACTGTTGATAGTCGTATAGGGAACGACATTCCGGATTGCCGCAATTTCTTCCGTTACTTTCGCACCTTCTACGTGGCCGCCACGCATTTTGGCACCCTGCGCTAACTTAATTTCAAATGCTTTCACTTGCGGGATTTCCGCTTTTTCACGGACCCGTTCCAAGCTGAACTCACCATCTTCTGTCCTGAATCCGAACAGACCGGAACCAATTTGTGCGATAATATCCGCATCGCCCGCCAAATGATGCGGTGATAGACCGCCCTCGCCAGTATTCATCCAAGCACCCTTTGCCATGCCAATGCCCTTTGATAGTGCCGTGATTGCATTTTCCCCAAGCGCCCCGTAGCTCATCCCAGATTGACCAAGCATACTGCGAACATTGAATGGATGCTCACAGTTCGGTCCAATGACAATCGCATCCTCTTCCGGCAACAGCCATGGTAATGTTGGAATTTCTTCGCGGTGTTCTTTTCGCGAAAAAAGATTATCTTCATCTACGATATAGCGCATCGTATCCACTAAATTTTCATTGTCTACACGCATTTCCTCATTCTGCATTGTGAACATCGCGTTTCGTATATAATAACCCGATTCTTCAAAATCTCGTTTGGAACCGAAACCGATGATGCTATTCAAATATTTCCCCGGCATTACCATGCGCAAGTATTCCTCACGATTGAACGGTTCACCGTCATTATCATCATCGAAAAGATATTGCCGAAGCTCAGGCCCGGTCTTCTCAAGCATGTAGCGCATCCGCCCTAAAATCGGGTAATTTCGAAGAATCGCATGTTGCTTTTGTCTTCTGTCATAAAAGTAAAGAAAAATGGCAATCGTAATTGGTATGATGACTAGAAACAGGATTAACAAAGTTGTTGTAATCGAAATACTTTCCACCCAATTCATTGCTCCACCCCTTATTTAAGCTTTATAGGTAGTTTACCACTATCGTAGTCTGTTAATCTTAATTCACAAAACAAATTTTGGAGGGATCCCATGGTTATCGAATTATTAACTGCACATGCATCCGTGCGAAAATATAAAGATATTGCATTGTCAAAAGAAGAAGTCTACGAACTTATTCGTGCAGGGCAACATGCCGCCAGTTCTCATTTTGTACAAGCATACTCTGTCATCTATGTCACAGACGTTGACAAGCGGAAGCAGCTAGCCGAACTTGCCAAAAACCCGCAACAGATTTTATCAGCAGGCGCCGTCTTGGTGTTTTGTGCGGACTATTGCAGATTAAAAAAGGCAGCACAGTTAGTGGGGAAAGACATTAACTTCTCCTCCGCTGAAAATGTACTTGTCGGCTCCATCGACGTTGCTTTATTCGCTCAAAACGTCGCTATTGCAGCTGAGTCAAAAGGCTTCGGTATCTGTTATATCGGCGGAGTCCGCAATGCTCCGGAAGAAATAAGTGAATTACTATCACTTCCAAAAGGCGTTGCCCCATTGTTCGCCATGACAATCGGTGTTCCAGACGAGGCGAATGAAGTGAAGCCCCGCTTACCAGTAGAGGCGATCATTCATGAAAACGGTTATGATGCCGATAAATACGATGAAATTATTCCAGCATATGATGAGATAATGAACAATTACTATTTGAGCCGCGGCTCCAATCGAAAAGATGCCGCCTGGTCCGATTCCATGGCTGACTTCTTGGAAGCTCCTAGACGTACCTATATGAAAGAATTTTTGAAGAAACAGGGATTTGAGTTTAACTAGGAGTGATGAAAATGCAATTTGAAGAATTAGTGGATGAACTGACACTCCGGATGACCGACGGTACTTTCATTGGGGGGACAATCAGTCAAGCCCGCACGAAAACAGATGACTTAAAACGGGTGAAAGTGAAGCCCGTGGAAATAAAGGGCCAGTTGCATATTCAATTTGAGTATCAGTACGAACGGGTTTTAAACCATGAAAATGTGATGCCTGAAGTACTGCGGCCACACTTACAGCAACTGCTTGAGCAATTTAGACAAGTCCACGCTGAATTTTCCGCCGAAAAGATTCATGTTCAACTGACGAAGAAGTTCAAAGTGATGTGGAAATCGGAAAAAGCACTATCTGAGAAAGTGGTCGATCTCTCGCATAACCGAAAAAAAAACTATTTACTCGATGAAAATACACCTTATCCATTTCTTGTTCGACTTGGTGTTCAGACACCCGACGGCAAGGTAAAAAAGCAGAAGCATGATAAGTTCAGGCAAATTAACCGGTTCGTTGAATTCATCGATGACGCCCTCGCCTATTTGCCGAAAGACCGTACTGTCCGCATTCTCGATTTCGGTTCCGGTAAATCATATTTGACGTTCGCGCTTTATCACTACTTGCGGATTGAAAAAGGACTGGATATTAAGGTAACCGGACTGGATTTAAAAAAAGAAGTGATTGAAGAATGTAACTTGATTGCAAAGGATCTTGGTTACGATAACCTTGAATTCCTGGTGGGGGATATCAATGACTATAATGATGAAACCTCAGTCGATATGGTCGTTACATTGCACGCATGTGATGTGGCAACAGATATGGCGCTTGCCCGTGCCGTAAAATGGGGAGCAAAAGTCATCTTAAGCGTCCCTTGCTGCCAGCATGAATTGTTCTCGCAGGTCAATTCCCCGGCACTCGACGTTATGCTTCAGCATGGACTTATCAAAGAACGGTTTGCCGCACTGGCTACTGACTCGATCCGTGCTGAATTATTGTCACTCGTCGGCTATGAAGCACAGCTTCTTGAGTTCATCGATATGGAACATACACCGAAAAACATCTTGATACGCGCTTATAAAACCGGTCGAGAGGCTTCAACTGAAGAAATAACACGTTACACTGAATTCAGGCACCTGTTGAAAGCCGATCCATTCTTAGAGAAGGAACTAAAAAGCTTATTGCCTTTTTGAATAAATAGAGTTCTGCAGAAATCATCCACGCTTGCTTGACGCAAGTGTGGATATTTTTTTCAATTTATTGAAACACGTGGTATCATTTAGAACAATTAGTTTTATTCATATAAAGGAGATAACTATATGCCGATATACAACAAACTCGTGCGCGACCGGATTCCCGAAATCATCGAAAAATCCGGCCAGACTTGCAATACGCGCCTTTTAGATGAAGACGAGTACATACTCGAAATCAATAAAAAAATGTATGAAGAAATGGAGGAATACGAGGCTGCCGAGACGACGGATGATGCCATCGAGGAGCTGGCAGATTTGTTGGAACTCATCCATGCGGCTTTATCCCATTACGGTGCGTCATTTGAAGACTTAGAAAAAGTAAGAGTTGAAAAGGCGGAGAAGCGCGGCGGTTTTGACGACCAGATTTATTTGATGAATGTTGAAGAGGACGATAGTTAAAAACACAAACCAATAAATATAGAAACCTGCCGCGTAGGCTCTTTTCTTCCTATTTACTGAATTAGTTTATGGTAAAACAAAGAAATCACTCATTCGGTTTATCTAACTCGACTGCCATAAAGGCATACCCATCCCGTTCATGCTGTCCTGAAAAGACGACCGGAACGCGCTCGCTAAAAATCGGTCCATCTACAACGACAGTATGGAATTCACCAGATTCCCCACACGCATCAATTCCGAGTGCTTCAAGTTCGTCCATTAGTTCTTCAGTAAATTTACGTCCTATGAAGTGTGCCGGCATCATTTTCGTGTTAACGACAATGATGTATGCCTCGAATCCCTCTTTTATAAATTCTTCCAAGATCTTGCGGCGCGGCTCCATCCATAGCGGATGAACTGCTTCCATGCCGACTTTTGCACATGTTTTTTGGACCCACTCTAAATGGTCTTCAAGATCAATATCCCCAAACACCCCGTGGTGGATATCTGATGCAATACATTCGCTCATCGCATCTAAAAATTGCGCCTCATACCCTTGCCAGTCAGACCCTCGTATCATTAAAGGAATACCAATTCTCCTTGCCTGGGCTTCTACAACCTCTAAAGGCAAAGCATGCGATTTTGATCGTTCTACGTCCTCTTCAAACATGGTCCATAAACGTTTTGGGATGCCCCCCGCTTTTATCGCACGATAATAAGCCATAGCTGAATCTTTCCCGCCGCTCCATGAGGCTACAAACGGTATACCTTCCATCTTGCTTCCCCCCTGTGTAGTAAATTATTAGGTTTTATTCACTTTACCATAGAATTACCAATGTTTCGAAGAGAGTTCTTCTAATTGAATTTTATCATCGAATGAAATCCCAAAACTTTTTTGTCATATCCCCCGTCAAATAACTATAACGTGTTCGCGACATGTTGAAAATTGGAGAAGGTGAATCTTTTGTCATGACAAAAAAAGAAAAGTTCGAACTCGTAGAAAAATTTATAGTGGAAAATCGGGAAGCTCATTATCGCCTTGCGTACAGTTACGTTAGAAATAAAGAAAATGCACTCGACATTGTCCAAGACGCCATTTTAAAAGCCCTAAAATCAATTGATCGACTTGAAGAGATTGCCTATTTGAAAACCTGGTTCTACCGGATTATTGTTAACACATCCATTGACTTCATCCGAAAACATCAACGCATTACAGTGATGGACGATGACATTCTTGGCGTGCATTTGCCTCAGTTAGAGGATGACATTACCGACATGGATTTGCAAGATGCCATTGACCAGCTACCTCCGAAGTATAGATCTCTTATCATTCTCCGTTTTTTTGAAGATTTAAAGATTGATGAAATCGCCGTGATCATGGATGAAAACGTCAACACGGTAAAGACACGATTATATGCAGCACTGAAAAAGTTGCGCATTGAAATTGGGGAGGAGTTCAGATTATGAAAAAAATGAATAAATTAAAAAAGAAGTATGACGAGATAGAGATTCCGCCTGAGTTGGAGGATGTCGTAAAAGATTCGATTAAGCAAGCAAAGGCCTCACAAAAAAAACGACCATTTCTAAAACAATGGACGATAGGTGCCGCCGCAGCCGCCGCATTATTCATCGGCAGCATCAATATGAGCCCATCTTTTGCGCAGGCAATGGCAAACGTTCCACTTCTTGGAGCGATTGTGGATGTATTTACCGCGCAACAATTGACTGTCGATAAAGAGACGTACCAAGCGAATGTCGCTACACCGGCAATTGAAGGACTGGCGGATGAAGAGTTGCAAGCTTCATTAAATAAGAAGTACATCGAAGAAAACAAAGTGCTTTTCGAACAATTTCAACAGGATGTTGCGGAATTGGATAAGGCCGGCGGCGGTCATCTCGGTGTCGACACTGGTTATGAAGTGAGAACGGATACTGAGCAACTTCTATCGATTGCTCGCTATGAGGTGAATACGGTCGCCTCCTCTTCAACTACAATGAAATATGACACAATTGATAAGCAGAACAGTATTTTAATCACACTACCTAGTCTTTTCAAAGATGACAAATATATCGCTACCATTAGTTCGTATATAGCTGGTGAAATGAAGCGACAAATGGCGGCAGATGAAGATATCTCATATTTCTTGAATGACGAATTTGGAGCGGATTTTGAAAAAATCAAACCCGATCAGAATTTCTATATCACAGCTAACAATAAACTCGTTATTTCATTTGATGATTATGAAGTCGCGCCCGGTTATATGGGTATCGTGACATTTGAAATTCCAACCAATATCTTGAGTGATCTGTTGGTCAGTGATGCATACATTAATTAATCCCTTTCCATGAGAAAAGCAGACACATAAATGTGTCTGCTTTTCTCTTATTATTATGCTGGCATTGGCGTATCTGTAGGTAACGCGTAGCCTTCTTTGTAAGTTTCATCAATGAATTCACGGATTTCTTTCAGCGTTTTACCTTCTTGCTTCATCATTACAGATTGCACGGCGATGTCGAGGCAGACCTGACAGCGTGTGCCATGGTCATCCCAGACGACAGAACCGTCTTCACGCACTTCGTCGATAAAGCAATTCAAGTTACTGCCATGTCCCGCACTTTCGCCACAACCGCAATAACAAGGCATCCAATCAATGACGTCCGTTGCCGTCCCCGCCAATTGATAGACAAGACGCATGTCTTCCGATTTGTCATCCAGGAAGGACGGTAAAGTAGCTGCTGAAGCCGTAACTTCCTGTAAGTCGCCGTTTGGCGCATGCTTTTGTTCCCCGTGTGCCATGTCGTGTTCTTTCTCGCTTGGCTGGGCTTTATCGCCGCATGCAGAAAGGACAAGAACCGCCGCTAGTATAATGAACAATAATTTCTTTTTCATATAGTGCTCACTCCCGATTCGCGTAGTTGTCCATTCATCATAACGCAACCAATTGTTTTGATGGGTTACAGATTTGTGGACAATTAAGGATGCCTACGATTATCATTTTGCTTAATCCAATAACGGATTCCTTTCCCAGCATACGGTTCATCCGAAAATCTTGGAATAACATGCAAATGCGCGTGCGGAATCGACTGACCGCCTGTTTTCCCCGTATTCCAGCCAACCGAATATCCATCGTGTCCGTTCCGCTCTTCCAAATAGTCTTTCGCTTTTATTAGGAGCTCCTGTGTATCTATCCATTCCTCCGCGGTTAATGAAAAAACATCCACTGCATGCCGTTTCGGAACGATAAGTCCGCTTCCTTCCAGCACTGTTTGTTCGGAAGACTTTTGAATATAAGCACATGTCTTATTTTCAAAGATAATTTGCTGCTCCGGGTCCGCTGACAAATTGCAATATGGACACTCTTTTTCGTGCATACAGTCGACTCCTTATTTCCCAATCATTTTTGAAGGAACGACATACTCGTCAAACTGTTCTTCTGTCAGCAAGCCTGATTTAAGTGCCGCCTCTTTTAGCGTTGTGCCTTCCGCGTGGGCAGTTTTCGCGATTTTCGCTGCATTTTCGTAACCGATATAAGGGTTAAGTGCTGTCACAAGCATGAGTGAATTTTGAACTTTGCGATCAATTTCTTCACGATTTGGTTCAATGCCAACTGCACAATTATCATTGAAACTGATCATCGCATCACTTAATAATGTTACAGATTGAAGGAAGTTGAAGATGATAACCGGTTTGAAGACGTTCAGTTCGAAGTTCCCCTGGCTCGCTGCAAAGCCGATTGTTGCATCGTTCCCCATGACTTGTGCCACAACCATTGTAAGTGCCTCACTTTGTGTCGGGTTCACTTTTCCTGGCATGATGGAACTTCCTGGTTCATTTTCAGGAATGGTAATTTCACCGATGCCTGAACGTGGTCCGCTTGCCAACCAGCGTACATCGTTGGCAATTTTCATAAGGTCCGCCGCAAGCGCTTTAATGGCGCCGTGAACATAAACAACTTCATCATAACTCGTCAATGAATGGAATTTATTTTTCGCAGATGTGAATTCAATACCAACTGCTGAACTGATCTCAGCTGCAACTCGATCACCGAATCCAACAGGTGCGTTCAGACCTGTTCCAACGGCTGTCCCGCCAATTGCGAGTTCTTTCATTGACTCAACGCTGTCTGTAATCATTTTTTCCGTTTTCTCTAACATACGGTGCCAACCGCTAATTTCTTGACCAAGCGTTAAAGGCGTAGCATCTTGCAGATGTGTACGGCCGATTTTAATGATATCCATGAATTCTTCTGATTTCTTGCCCAGCGTTTCTTTTAAAACGTTAATTGCCGGTACAAGTTGCTGTTGGACAGCGATGACACCTGCAACATGCAGCGCTGTCGGGAATGTGTCATTCGAGCTTTGTGACTTGTTCACATCGTCGTTCGGATGAAGGCGCTCTTCTTCGCCCCACTCTTCAAGAAGTTGATTGCCGCGATGTGCAAGCACTTCATTCATGTTCATATTCGACTGCGTGCCACTACCTGTTTGCCACACAACAAGCGGGAAATGATCATCCAATTTCCCGGAAATCACTTCATCCGCCGCGAAAGAAATCGCCTTCATTTTTGCTTCAGAGATAGCACCATGTGCATGGCTTGCGATTGCTGCTGATTTTTTCAAATGGGCAAATGCACGGACGACACCAATCGGCATTCTTTCTCCGCCGATTTTAAAGTTTTGTTTACTACGCTGTGTTTGCGCCCCCCATAGCTTGTCCGCAGGTACTTTAATTTCCCCAAATGTGTCATGTTCAATACGATAATCCATCATTCATCCCTCTTTCAATTGTAAGTATTCCCATTATCGCATGATTGGCACCTTTTTTTCATCCGCCCAGTCTTGGATGAATGCTTTTTGCCGAGGATTCAAGTTTCCCGGTAACTCATCTCTGCCGAAGAAACGATGTGCTTTGCTTTCTGTCCCCCTCTGTTGCAGTTCACCCCAATAGGTCTCTGAATGAAAAATAACTTGCACACTGTACACCTGATCACCGTTCGGATAAGCCACATAACATGACTCTCCGGAGTATAGTCCGAACAACTGAAGCTCTCCTACCGTTAATCCAGTCTCTTCATATGTCTCCCGTCTTGCTGTTTCTTCAAACGTTTCCCCGAGCTCCATCACGCCACCCGGAATACACCAATTGTCTTCATCTGTACGATGTTGTAGCAATACTTTGCCCCCATTAGTTAGTATGACGCCGCAGCCAACTGTTAAGAGCGGTTTCTGTCCAATCATTATCCGCATCGATTGAATATAGTCCATTGGATTTCCCCCTATGTATTCCTTCTATATTTTTAGTATATAGAAAAGACCCGGTTGCCCGGGCCTTCCCCTATTCTTTATTTCCAATCGAATTGGTTGCCCTTCAATTTAGGGATTGAACTGGGTACCTTTTCCGGCTTTGAGACCGTTCGGATACCCTTTCCCATCGTACCTCTCATGATATTGTTCAACAATAAAGGCAACATCTTTCAACCAGACTACAGAATGCGCACGCATGATTTTTGCACCTTCGATTGCTTGGGACTTCATGGGGCCCATTCTTCCTCTGTCCGCTCTTGTCTGAATATTTATATTATAACAAGTCGCATTCGAGTTTCATATACTTTTTCCCGAATGTTGTAAAACGATGGCGATTAAAGCTCTTGCCTTAACGCATTGATGACATCGATTTTCGTTGCTTTACGTGCTGGACGCCATCCAGAGATCATCGCAACGCCAATACTGATGGTGGAAGCGATAACAACAAGCTGCCATGGAATGACGGAGAACGTGACAGTCATATCTCCAAAATCCTCTTCACCCAGTGCTGCTGTAACTATTATCGGCAATACGTAATTTGAGACAATGCTCACTCCATAAGAGATAACGACCGCAAGAACCGTTCCAATAATTCCAATCCATGCACTTTCCATTAAGAATAGTCGCTGGATTAATTTCGGATTAGCACCGATTGCTTTCATTACTCCAATTTCACGCGTACGCTCTGTCACAGCCATTGTCATCGTGTTGAAAATCCCGATAGAGGCAATTAAGATGGCGATTGTACCAACAAATACAAGTCCTGCTTTCAACGCTAGGAAGAAGACGTCTAACTGGTCCAGTTCTTCTGATATCGAGTACACGCTGTATCCATCGTCTTTCAATGCTGTGGAAATTGCTTTGACGTTTTCTAATTTATCCGCATAGACATTTACATTGCCATAAAACAATGGATTTTCATCGGCATTCTCTTCTACGGGTTTCTCTACATGCGCATAATAGATTTTTTCCAATTCTAGAATGATAGTAGCATCTGCATATATTTTTTGATCCTGCTCCCAATCTTTCGCGGGTTTCTTTCCAACACCAACTATTGTAAGTTGCATTTTTTCTTCGATCATTTCACCTTCGTCATTACTGATTTGATAACTGAACTGTTCACCAATCAATTTTCCGTCATACGTAGTAAATTCACCCTCTTCATTTTCATCTTGTTGATTCATTAAGGTATCCGCGAAGTTGCTTCCCACAACGACTTCGTTTACTTTTTCAGGTAAACGTCCCTCCTGAAGCTCGAAATTCGCTTTCTTTTCTTCTGTAAAATCCGTCACAATGAGCTGACTATTCCCTGTGAACTCCCCGATTGAAGATTGCTGTTCTGCCCCTAAGTTTTGACGGAATACAACTGCTTTAACATGATCCCGTTTCTTCAGCTCTACAACTTTCTCATCATCCATCTCACTTGAGTACACCTCAATTTGTGTCACAAGTCGGTTCGATAAGATTTCTCCCCGAATCGTTTCATGCAAGCCGAATCCGACTGACGCGAGTACAATTAAGAATGCCGTTCCCATCGTTGCTGCAAGTACGGTCATAAAAACTCGCATTTTGTTTTTCTTGATATGTTGCCGTACGAAACTGATCTGGTCTTTAAATTGCATGCTGAGCACCGCCTTCTGTTAATACGCCATCGTGCATTCTATATACACGATCCGCTGTTTGTGCCACTTCATCGTCGTGTGTAATGATGACGAATGTGATACCGCGTGCTTTGTTGAGCGACTGAATTAGCAAAAGAACGTCCTGTTCTGTTTCCGAGTCGAGACTGCCTGTCGGTTCATCAGCAAAAATGATGGGCGGATCCGTGATAAGTGCACGTGCAATGCTGACACGTTGTTGCTGGCCTCCGGATAATTCATTCGGATAATGGTCTTGCACGTCCGTGAGTCCAACGTTCTGCATCAGATCTTTTACCTTCTTTTGTCGCTCGCTTTTGTTAATCCCTTTCAAGGTCAGCGGCAGTTCTACATTTTCAAATGCTGTCAATCCAGGCATCAGCTGAAAGTTTTGGAAAACGAAGCCGAAATGATCCAGACGGAACTTCGCACTTTCCACTTCACTGAATGAAGATGTCTGTATACCTTGTACGCTGATTTCTCCGCTTTCCGGCGTCAAGAATCCTGCCATAATATGAAGTAGTGTCGATTTGCCCGAACCACTCTTACCAACAATCGAAACGATTTCACCATCTGCAACATCGAACGTCAATCCTTTTAGCACAGGTACACGCTTCTCTTTACCTTTTTTGCCGATTTTGAATGAATGATTTAAATTTCGTACATTAATCATGTGAGTCCCCTCCAACTTTCTTTACTTCCTTCATTGTAAGGGGAGATTCTTAAGGGTTTGTGAGGATAGAAATGAAGAATTTCTTAAGATATTGAGATAGTTATTGGGATATGATCGGTCAGTGGGAGTTTATGAGCGGTGATTCGGTGATTATGAGCGGTGGGGAAGCGGATAGGAGCGGTCGTGCGGTGTTTATGATCGATAGTAGGGTGGAAAGGGTCGCTCGGCCGCGGGATATGATCGGTTACGAAGCTGAGAGGGTCGATGACATCGGTTTTCTCCACATTAAAAAGAGCCCAACACGCATAATTGCGGCTGGACTCTCTTCTATTGAACTTATTCAGCTTTGTCGGCTGCTTCTTCTTTTCTCGAAATCTGTTGCTGAGCGGGTTGCTTTGTATTTGCGGCTTTCACTTCGTTCGCCAGTTGGTCAATACTCGGACGGATGTTACCTTTCCCCGTATAGTTCTCAAGCATTTCCTTGACGTCGATACCTGATGTTGCTTTCAATGACTCTTGCAATGTCGCCATTAGATTAGTTGCATACGACGTCACTTTATTGGCGCCGCCGCCTTCACCGCTTCCTGTATCGACAACAGTAATCTTATCGATATTCGCAAGCGGGCTTGCGATTTGTTTCGCATATTCCGGAATCATGTGGACAATCATATCCAGCATAGCAGCTTGCCCGTACTGTTCGAATGCTTCGGCAATTTTACGTTTCGCTTCTGCTTCAGCAAGACCTTTCAGACGGATGATGTCTGCTTCAGATTCCCCTTGTGCACGCTGAGAATCGGCTTTTGCCTGCCCGTCGAGACGGACTTTTTCTGCATCGGCAAACGCTCGTGCTTCAATGCGGTATTTTTCAGCATCTGCTTCTGTAATTTGCTTGGACTTTTCAGCTTCTGCATTTTGCTCAACTGCATAGCGATCCGCGTCGGCTTTCTTCTTAACTTCAGAATCATATTGTTTCTCGCGACGTAAAATCTCTTTCTCTTCAAGTTCAATTTGCTTCTGACGTTCAATGATTCGAACTTGCATTTCTTGCTCCATAACTTCCTGTTTGGAAACGGCCGTTTGAAGTTCGTACGCTTGGTCAGCACGCGCTTTCGCGACGTCCTGCTCGCGTCGGTAATCCGCGACTTTCAATAGGTTTTCTTTTTCAGCTTCCGCAATCTCTGTTGCACGTTCAATTTCTGCTTTTTGTGCTTCTTTAGAGGCTTCCGCATTTTTAATACGTGTTTCTTTCTCTGCTTCCACCATTGCAATATCTGCATCTCGTTTTACTTGTGCAATACGAGGTTTCCCGAGCGAATCGAGGTAGCCGTTTTTATCGCGCACATCTTTTATCGTAAATGAAACGATGATGAGTCCCATTTTTGCAAGGTCCTGTGAAGCAACTCGCTGTACTTCTTGAGAAAATTTGTCTCGGTTTTTGTATATTTCTTCCACTGTCATCGAGCCCAAAATCGAACGCAGATGACCTTCCAGCACTTCTTTCGCTTCGTTTTCACGGTCAGCTTTTGTTTTCCCTAAAAACTGCTCGGCAGCTGTTGCAATCTCTGAAATTGAACCGCCGATTTTAATGATTGCCGTTCCATCTGCCATAACTGGAACACCTTGCTCCGTGTATACTTCGGGAGTCGTCACCTCGAGTTTACTAGATAATAGGCTAAGCGGTGCTGCTTGCTGGAATACCGGCAATAGGAACGTCCCGCCGCCGCGGATGATTTTAATGCGATTTCCGGAATCATCCGTATGTACATTTTTAGTTCCAAGATAACTCCCTGTCACGATTAGTGCTTCGTCCGGACCTACTGTACGGTACTTTGTAACGTAGACCAAAACAACTGCCAGTATAACAAACGCGACTACTCCAAGTGCAATCCAAATCTCCATCTGTTTTTCCCCCTTTTTTTATTTGAAGCGGAATGGTTCATACTCCTTAACGATGAATGTCCCCTCTTTCACTTCGATGATTAATACTTCTTTTCCATACTCAATTGCTGCATTCTCGTATCCTGCCGCTCTTTTTGAAATCAGTCCATTCACCGATTCGATGACAATTTCACCGAAACCGTCGACCGGAACAGGCACAATCACTTTTCCAACCCTGCCCATCAGCGACTCATCCGTATAAGATAGCGATACTTCTGCCGATCTCAATGGGAGAAGAACAAATAAGTATAATAGAAAATCGAGTACAAAAGCAGTGACAAGTGCAATTACTAAAATGATCCCACTACTCCATGTCGTTACCAATTCCAATATATAACCACAAGCCGCCATAAATGTTATGAATGCGAGTATGACTGCCGGATCTAAGAACGGACTGGCATCTCCGACCCCTTCCGCCATATCACTAAAAAAGATATACAATAACGTCGCAAGACCGGCGATGATTAGCCCGACTAAATATACTTGCACAATCGGTATCCCGAACAGCTCCATTTCAGCACCTCCGCTTCCACCCTTTTTTGTCTCACCTATATATACGGTCAACGACTCCAGAAGTTTCAATTTTTTGAAATTATTTTCCGAATTTATTACACATCAATTAAACCGTTTTCCCGGGCAATATGAATGGCCTCTGTCCGGCTTTTAACTTGAAGCTTCTGGAAAACATCAGAAAAATAATTCCTCACAGTCCCTTCCGATAAAAACAACTGCTTGCTGATTTCTTTATTCGACAGCCCTTTCGAAGCCAGTACCAGAAGCTCTTGCTCCCGCTCCGATAGCTGATCTTTTTCTGAAAAGAGTGAAAAGGCCAGTTCAGGATCGACCACCCGCTGACCCGATACTACCTTGCGTATCGCTTCGGCAAGTGCACTGCTTGGCCCGTCTTTCAATAAAAACCCCTTCACTCCTGCATTTACGGAACGCTGTAAATAACCTGCACGACCAAACGTAGTCAATATAATAATTGCCATGCTAGGGAACTTTTCCAGTAATCTTTCGGACGCATCTATACCGTTCATGATAGGCATTTCAATATCTAATATGCAGACATCGGGCAGTAATTGTTCGGCTACCGCCGCTGCCTCCATGCCATTTGCCGCCTCTCCAACGATTTCTAAGTCACTTTCTATAGAAAGAAGTGCTATCAAAGCACCCCTTACCATCGCCTGATCTTCTGCTATTACGACACGTATCATGTAACAACACCTACCTTTTCAGCACTTTGCGGGAGTGGAATGAATAAATGAACCACCGTGCCTCCTTCACCACTTTCCCATCGAATGATTCCATTAATGAGTCCAAGCCTTCCTTGCAAGCCAGACATTCCATGACTCGGAATTGCATCATCTACTCCTTTTCCATCATCAGCTACATCAATTAATACACCTTCTGCTGAACGTGCAACATCGATTCGGCACCAGGACGCGGTGCTGTGTTTAACTACATTCGTTACAAGTTCACGGATTGCCATAACAGCAATCTTTTCATACACACGATGAATGGCAAGGATTTCTCCATTCACTTCAGACTCGATTCCCGCACTATGTAAATGTTGTCGGGAGGCAGTTAATTCATCGATAAGCGTGCCTGTATCAAGGTCTTCTACGAGCTCCCTCATCTGCGTTAATGTTTCGCGTGAGATTGTGATCACTTCCCGTAACTCCACGGCGACTCTTTCATGATTCGAATTGAGCAGCTTCTCTGCCAGTTCTGTTTTCAACGTGATCATTGATAGCTTTTGTCCAAGCGTATCATGCAAATCACGCCCAATTCGTTGCCGTTCTTGCTGCTTCACTAATTCATCGATTCGAGTATGGGCTTCCTTCAACTCTTGCTGGGATTCGTCCCATTTCCGTCTTGACAAAATCGAGTACGCATTGATCACAATGAGCAGAATAGGAACTAGCGACATGGTAGTTTGCAAATTATTAAAATCACTAGAGGCGCTGTAAGCTATTCCAACCAATACATAGACACCGATACTTACACCGCGCTTACGTCCGGACAGTAACGAAATCATATTTGAAGAGTAGGTGCCTAGCCAGAAAAACATCGGTCCGAACATGTACACCCAATAACCGATAATGATAGCTTGAATAATGACAAACATAAGATAGTAGTCACGCCAATAAGACTGGCGATAGACGAATAAAAATAGAACGAGGAGGATAAGCGTTATCATACGCTCCATACCTTCCAAAAAGAACGCTCCTAGAAATGGAAACAGCATATAGATTAAAATGGTATACGGTTCTTTACCTAAACGTTCGGGGAAAATTGCAAATCTCCTGCCCATTAAATCGCCTCCCTTCTATTTATATAGCCTCCAATCCGGAAAACCCCTATAAATAGCAGCACGTAAATAAAAAGCCCTACTAGTTGGCTCATCAATAGATAGCCTCCGTCCAACAAACGAAAGGCCCCTGCCATCGCAATTGCTCCCGGAGACCAACTTGCAATAGGTTGCACCCAGTCTGGAAACTGCTCAATTGGAATCCACGTTCCTGCAGCAAACATCAGTACTATCCACGTGAAATTCGCGATACCTGAAACAGTACCCTGTTTTCCAAATGAACTGATGGCCACACCCAGCATCATGAACACCGCTGATATGCCAATAAACCATACTGCAATCATACACCACTGTACCCCACTGCCAGGGAGCCCGTGAATTGTATTTACAAATACAATTAAGATCACGACCGAGACACTATTCAACAATAGTTGGGAAGTCAGTTTAGCTCCTGAAACAACTAATTCAGAGATAGGCAACGCTTTCATACACATGCGCCAAGGTCGGCTGTTGTCGTACGCGAGCCCGACTGCGAATGTCGTGACTGCTCCTGACAGTAAACTGAAGACAAGCATAGCGATGAGCAGATATGCATAATACTCCGGTTCATTCGAAAGTGAAAAAATTAGGTAGTAGACGATAGGTAGAACAATTGCGTAAATTACGAAATAGCGATTTCTAAGTATGCGTAGCACTTCAATTTTTGTCAGCAATACAAACGTCTTGTTCATATCGCAACTCCATCCCTTAACCATACAATTCGATGTGCAAGAATTTCTCTTTCTTCCTTGGAATGTGTAATCAGTAAAACGGCAAGCCCTTCGTCAATAGCATGTTTTAGTTGTTGGTAGAAATGATTCCTCATTTCTTCGTCCATTCCCGCAGTTGGTTCATCCGCAATCAGAACGCGCGGCTTTCCTACCATCGCTAATGCAAATGATAGCCGTTTGCGCTCACCGCCTGATAATTCATTTGTCTTTTTAAGGAGCATTTCTTGCAATAACCCCATTCGGACAAGCTCGTTGAATGAATAAGAATCTCCATAGAAGGATTGAAACAAGCAAAGCATTTCCTTTACCTTCACATTATCTATGAATTCGGCATGCTGAAACATGAAACCTATTTCCGATTTCCTTTTCTTTTCGAGTGGTTTTCCTGCCAGTAGGATTCTTCCGCTTACCGGCTGGATAATTCCAGCTATAGCAGAAACAATTGTTGATTTCCCCGCTCCGTTCGGGCCACATAGTGCAACAACTTCTCCTGCCGCAATTTCTAGATTGATACTACTTAATAAGCTCTTCCGATTAATACGAACAAACAGTTTTTCCAATTTCAACATACGCTCGCCTCCTATGTTAATTTTATTGTGGTTGAGGGTATGGTGTAGAGTACATTCCGTCATCTTTCCTTCATGACAAATGTCACTTTTTCTAATAAAGATATGTCGTTTGTAAAGTTTGTGTAAATTTCGTGCAGATTTCGTCGAAATTTGTATGTATCCCGTTTTTTTTTTGCTATGATGAGTTTATTAAAAAATAATTCCCCATAATGGGATGGAGGCACGACGATGTTTAGCCAACGCAAACCTGATCCTTTTTTCACTGCACTGCTAACGATTGCTGAAACTGTACAAGAAGCAGTCCATTATGCAAATGACTTTAAAGTAGTCAATGTTGCCGACTTAAAAGAAGTAAGCATAAAGCTCAAAAATTACGAGACAGAAGGTGATGCGCTCATCCACGATCTCATTATAAAGCTTAACAAATCATTCATGACACCTATCGAACGGGAAGATATTATGAATTTGGCCATCAAAATGGACGATGTACTCGATGGCGTCGAACACTTTGCTGCACATCTTGAAATGTTCTCCCTAACCGAAATCGATGAGTACGTTCAGAAGTTCATGGAGAACATTGTAAAAAGTACAGATGAAATCGTTAAAGCGATGAAGTTGCTCGCAAGAAAGAAACTTGAAGCGATGCACGATCATGCTGTTCTTATTAAAGATTACGAACGGATTTGTGATGAAGTGTTCCGTACTTCCGTCAAACAGCTCTTTATTAATGAAAAAGATCCGATTCGCATTATCCAGTTGAAAGACATTTACGAACAGCTTGAAGACATCGCGGATTATTGCCAAGACGTCGCCAACACAATCGAAACAATTATTATGCGCAACGCATAGGGGGGAGCTAAATGGATACAGTACTTCTCCTAACCATACTAGTCGTCGTTTTCGCACTCGCTTTTGATTTCATTAACGGATTCCACGACACGGCAAATGCTATCGCAACATCTGTTTCGACTCGTGCATTGAAGCCGCGGACTGCTATTTTGATGGCAGCCGCAATGAACTTCATCGGGGCTCTGACATTTACGGGTGTCGCAAAAACAATTTCAAAAGACATCGTCGATCCATTCGTTCTTGAAAACGGATCGCTTGTCATCTTGGCAGCACTTACTTCTGCAATTTTATGGAATCTGATTACATGGTATTTCGGAATTCCTTCCAGTTCATCTCACGCTTTAATTGGGTCAATCGCTGGGGCTGCCATTTCAGCGGCTGGTTTTGGTATTTTGAATTACGGTGGATTCTTGAAAATTCTGCAAGCGCTTCTTATTTCTCCATTCATCGCACTTGCGGGCGGCTTCCTGGTAATGTCGATATTTAAAGTTGTGTTGAAAAACAGGAATTTATTTGGGACAAATAAACGTATCCGTTATATGCAAATCGGTACAGCAGCGCTTCAATCGTTCACACACGGTACGAATGACGCGCAAAAAGCCATGGGGATTATTACAATGGCTCTTATCGCTGCAGAAATGCAGACGTCAGATGATATTCAGCTTTGGGTTCGGATTGCCGCTGCAACTGCAATGGGTCTCGGGACTTCAATCGGTGGCTATAAAATCATAAAAACAGTTGGCGGTAAAATAATGAAGATTCGTCCAGTGAACGGAATTGCGGCTGATTTATCGTCCGCAGTAATCATTTTCGGCGCGACACTTATCCACTTACCCGTCAGTACAACGCACGTAATTTCCTCTGCAATAATGGGTGTAGGCTCGGCCCAGCGTGTAAAAGGGGTCAATTGGGGCGTCGCTAAAAAGATCGTTATCACATGGATTATCACATTGCCCATTTCAGCATTAATCGCTGCGATTGTTTATCAAGTTCTTGATTTGTTTTTTTAATTCAAACATTTCCCTTGCATTGTTCAGGTAGCCCTGTTATGATAAAGAAGAATTATTTTTGTTCGGCATGATGGTCTCGAATAAATCTTGACCGCTTCAAGACTTGAGCAAGGATAGTAATACAATGTATGCACAAAGCATACGAGGAGGAAACACACATGGAACAAGGTAAAGTGAAATGGTTTAACGCAGAAAAAGGATTTGGCTTCATCGAACGCGAAGACGGAGACGATGTATTCGTACACTTCTCAGCTATTCAAGGAGAAGGCTTCAAGTCTCTTGAAGAAGGCCAAGATGTAACGTTTGAAATCGAGCAAGGCCAACGCGGTCTTCAAGCTACAAACGTAAACAAAAACTAATTTGAATTAACCATTCAAAAGCCATTCCCTTCGGGGTATGGCTTTTTTCTTTGTTTATTTTAGACAAGTCGGATGGTGATCACTGCCAAATCGATTGCTTTGATTGTTTTCGGGATTGCCATGAATAATTTCGGCCGAGCCATGAATTGGTCGGCTATCGCCATGAATAACTCACTTTGCCATGACTAACTTCGACCGAGCCATGAATTGGTCGGCGATCGCCATGAATAACTCGCTTTGCCATGAATAATTTCGGCCGAGCCATGAATTGGTCGGCTATCGCCATGAATAACTCGCTTTGCCATGATTAACTTCGGCCGAGCCATGAATTAATCACCTCCCCCCTGACAATCCTCCAATTCATCAAACAACTTCTCTATTTCCACAAAAGCCTTCCTTCGATAAAAGACATTCCTATCATCTTCCGTTACTATAGAAGAATAGAAGAATAGAATCAATCTATACAGAGGAAGGAATGATTGTATGCGCACACTTGCGCGCTTTGTAACAAGCGCACATAAATATATTATCTTTGCATGGATTGCAATCTTTGTCATTTTGGCGTTTTTTGCGATTAAGTTACCAGGACTTCTTGAAGGAGACGGCTTCCAAACCGATGGTGAACACGCCGCTGTCATGGATATCGTGGCCGATGACTTCGGTATGCCTGCTGAAACCATGTTCCTAGTTTTCGATAATTTGCCTGATGATAAAATGGAAGCTGCCCTCAAAAAAGTGGCTACGCTTAATGTCACTTCAGAAATCGCATCACCGCTAGACAATGACTCACAGTATAAGAATACCGTTTCCTATGCACTTCTCCATTTTGATAATAAGGATAAAGATATGTCTGCTGTTGTCACAGATATTCGCGATGTGATTGGCAACGAAAAAGGGATTACGCTTACTGGCGCTTCTGCTATTTCAAAGGATATCAACACTGCTAGCCAGCGTGACCTGATGACGGCTGAAGCAATCGGATTACCGATTGCGATTATCATACTCCTTTTCGCTTTTGGGACAGTAGTAGCTTCATTCGTACCTTTGATTATTGGTATTGTCACTGTCGTATCCTCTTTCGGTGTATTGGCGATTCTCGGCGGCCAAATGGACTTGTCCATTTTCGTACTGAATATAATCCCCATGCTTGGACTTGCGCTCAGTATCGATTTTGCTTTACTGTTCATCAGCAGATATCGTGAAGAACGTAAAAAGAACGATATGAACGAAGCTATCTCTACTACGATTCGAACAGCAGGAAGATCCGTTATCTTTTCCGCTTTCTGTGTGTTCATTGGACTGGGAGCAATGATGCTTATCCGGGTCGATATCTTTCAAAATATCGCAATTGGCGGAATGATCGTCGTTGCGATGGCTGTCCTCGCATCCGTTACCTTGTTACCTTCCGTGCTGCTCGCACTTGGTGACCGGATTGACAAATGGCAGCTATTAAAAGAAAAAACGGGTGAAGCGAACGGTTGGCGCAAATTTGCGAATGGCGTTATCAAACGCCCCGTTATGATAACAATCCTTGCGTTTGTCCTACTCGGTATCGCAATGATTCCTGTTAAAAATATGGATTTAACAATTCCAGCAATCGATTCATTACCGAAGTCATATGATACGCGACAGGCTTTTGAATTGATTGACGATAAGTTCGGTCTGGCTGACCAAGCGGCTATCTATGTCATTGCAGAGCGTGAGAATGGATGGGAGGATGAGCAAGGGCTCGAGTCCTTGATAGCACTTGAAAAAGAACTTTCAACCGATCCGCTTGTGGATAAACTAACCACGATTTTCTCCGAAAGTGACATTGATTCCGTCGAACAATGGAAACAGGCGATGATGGTGCCGGAAATGGCCGCCCGGCTTACCCCTCTTGTTGAAACATTTGTGAAGGATAATCAATTGATGATTCCCGTGACGCTTGGAGCTAACGGTAGTTCCGATGCTGCACAAGATTGGGCACGCGACTGGTCTGATAAGCAAACGGAGTGGAATTTGTCCATCGGCGGTCAACCGAAGTTCAATCAGGAAATCTTTGATGAAATCTTGGATAAGATTCTGTACGTCCTTCTTGTCATCATTGTATCCACGTTCTTCATTCTGATGATCGCCTTCAAATCGATCCTAATTCCGATTAAAGCGATTCTGATGAACATTTTCGGTTTGGCTGCAACATTCGGGATTCTCGTTTATATTTTCCAATATGGACATTTCGGATTGGAAGCAGGCACGATTGCGCTTATCATCCCTGTCATCGTCTTTAGCCTAGTCTTTGGACTGAGCATGGACTATGAAGTGTTCCTCATCTCGCGAATGCAGGAAGAGTATGCGAAGACGTTGGATAATGACCATTCAACAGTTGAAGGGCTTGCGACAACAAGTAAGATCATTACTTCTGCAGCATTGATTATGATTGTTCTGACAGGAGCCTTCGCCTTTACGGACGTTATGCCAGTGAAACAGATTGGCGTCGGTATTGCCATTGCAGTTGCTATTGATGCAACGATTATCCGTCTCCTGCTTGTTCCAAGCCTAATGAAGCTGTTCGGCAAATGGAACTGGTGGTTGCCGTTTAGAAAAGGGCCATATAAACCGGGGAATTGGCATTAACAGAAAAGCGCACCAAGGATTAAAAATCCCCGGTGCGCTTTTTTCGATTATCGCGGTAATTTAAACTCCAAGTCTCGGCCTTTGAATATTTTCTTCCCATCATCTCCTGTGAACGGTCCAAAAATCAGGTCAAACTTTTCATGGCGATCAAATTCGTATTTATCGATTAAGAATACGTGTAACTTCTCGCTTGATTTTCCTGGTTCAATCGTCTTCAATGTATCAGGTTCAAGCGATCCCTGATATAAGTATCGGAATTTGCCGTCATCCACGCTTAAAATCGATTGGATACCATCAAGCCTTACTGTCTCATCAGATTTATTGTCAACATTTAGTTTAACAGTTACTGCGACAATTCCATCATCCGCAAAGTTGCGGAAGGTATTCACGTATTGTGCGGTTGGTTTGATTTCTGTATACTGAACACCTTCTAGTGTCACTTCCATACCATTGAGTTCCAGCTTCTGACCAATGTCTTTCTTCTCAAAAATCAACTTTTTGTCAGCAATATTTTGATTCGTCAAATCGTCTCTGTAATACTCAGGACCTGATACCACTGCCTCTTTACTGTCATCATTAAAAATGAAATCAAAAACGGCCTCTTCTAAATAACCTTCTCGCATGTCTTCACGCTCAGAAGCACCACCTGCAATAATTAGCTTTGGTTTCGTCTCCCCCAGTTTGTTGTATTGTTCGTTCGTCATAACAAACGACAGGAAACCTTGCATTTTGAAACCTGCAGGATATTTATTTACACTGGCAGCATCATCAGATTGCAATACATCTTCACGTGGCACCAATTTGAAACGGTCACCGTTCACCATATCGAAACGGTCATCCATGAGAAGCGATGTAAATCCGGTATAGTACACCGGGTTGCTCCGCTTATTTTCATATGTAGCCAGTGCTGTAACGACATAACCTTCCGTATTATCTTTAAATAAATACTCGGAATCTCGGCTTATATCAGATACTTTCGTTACCTGATACTCGTCAATTGTTACAACAAATCCATCCATATCATGCGCATAGCCAGGCTCTTTATTTGTATAGAGGACTTCAACAACGCCTTCTGTCATTTCGGTGATATTTGGATTGAGAATGGCTGCGTCATCTCCGCTAGCCGCTGCCTCTTTTGGTTTTAGTTCTTCCAAAGCTGTACGCAACTCTTTCAAAGCATCGTCTGTTTCTGTTACTGATTCTACTTCTGTTTCATCAGTTTCCGCAGCTTTACTACTTTCTGTTTCATCCTTCATATCAGCCGTTTTCTTTTCACCCGTACACGCCGCAAGTAAAAGTGCACTTGCTCCAATAACAAACATTACTTTTTTGTAATTCATGTCTGATGACACCCTTCCTATTTCCATTTTAACAAATACCCATCTTTAAATTAACCATAGTTAGGGAATAATACATACTAAAATTCGGAAAATAAGGAAAAATGATTCGGAAGAACCTGTGCTTAACCTGCTAATTCATTACCTTTCACCCATAATAATCCAGTCTACTAGACTATATAGGTATTATTAAAAGAATAGTGTAGGAATTAATATTTTCCGAATAAAAAAGCAGTGTTTTCACACTGCCCCTGAATTTCCTTCTATTGATTCAACAACCGTTTCAATCGGTGCCATGCCATTTTCCATATTATTGATAGTTATCTGCATCGCGAAATAAACGGCTACACAGCTTACTATAATAAGTAAGACGAGACCGATGACGAGGTTTTTGCCTTTCATTGAGCATCAGCCTCGTCTTCGACTCTTGTAAATTCCTCTTCAATCAAATAGACATCTGCTTCGTTATAATCGCCGAAACTCTCTTCAAGATTCAAGCCGTGATATAAGTTCCAGAAGCCTTGCTCTTCCATCAGGACCAGTTCCTCGCCGTCGTTGTTCCTAAACTTCTGTACAACAGCCTGCGGTTCAGGTGCCCCTTCAGACAATGCCTTAATTGAATCTGCAATCGTTTTCCGAATTTCCTCTTCTGAAGCTTCACGAATATTGACGAGACCGCGTTCATCTGCATCATAACCGGGTATTCCCGCTACATAGACAAAACCATTGCCGTTCGGGTGAAGATGCTGAACGACAACTGTCTTTTCATACAGGCTCTCTTCATAGTGATAGTTAATCCGTTTCATGGATACGTCTTTCCGTGTAAGTTCGGGAATTGACTCGATAATTTCTTGTTTCTGTTCAAATGTCAGCATTTATGTCCACTCTTTTCCACTCTAATTTCGTTTAGTATACCATTATTCTTCTATCACCGATAATCCAAGCACACGCGCAAAGCCGATCGCCTGATCTTTCGACACGATGCAGCCGGCTATTTTCGGCAGCGTGACTTCAATCCGGTCATATGTACTGTCCGATAAATCAATGCCCTTCAAGTCTGTTTCAGTGAAATTGATGTTATCCAACTTGCATACCTTAAATTGTACATTATTAAATGAACTTTCATAAATATCGGCGTCCGTTAAATTACACTCGGCGAATTCGACTTCTTTCATACCCGAAAAACTAAAGTTACTATAGCGCCCATCACATTCTTTAAATAACGTATGACCGAGTTTGGCATTCGCAAAATCCGCACCTGTCAGTTTCGAATTCACAATTTCACATCTGTGGAACATGGCGCTCTGAAAATTCACATTGGACAAATCACATGTATCAAATACAGCATCCACAAATTCCGATCCACTCAAATCACTGCCTGCAAACGAGACATCTTTAAATATCACATCATCGAAAGTTAATCGCTCACCTTCCGCGCCCGTCATAAAGCCGCCGTCAAATCGTACTTTTTGAACATACCCTTCATTATCCAATACTTCTTCAACCCGCATCACCTTATGCTCAACGGATAATTTTGGTTTTTGCCGCTTGTTTACCTTTTTTTTAGTCAACTTGAGACCCCCTTAGCGTGTTTTCCATTCCGTTATAATGATAATCAAAATAATAACTGCAATGGCGAGAATATAAAACCAGCCTGGAACACTGCTAATTCCACCAAACATTTTTCTCGCTCCTTTCTTTAATCAACTCTTTTCACACCCGTAATTACGGTGAAGTCGATCGTAATGTTCTCTATAGCCGTTCCTAGTGCTTCTTCAATCTTTTCGTTACCTGCACCCCACGTGAGAGGTGTCATCCGTATAAGAGGCGCTAAAAGCCCAGGTGCTAGCGGAAACAGATAAGTAAGGCGTTTTGTTGTGACAGAATCGAAGTGTTCCTTGAACCGCACTACGGGATCCGAATCGTCTTTTCGCTCTCCCTCTTCATAAAAGATCGCCCTAAGCTCTTTCAAATAACCACTTTCCGGCACCGCTTTTACGAATAGCCCGTCCGATTTCAGCAAACGGGTAAACTCTGCATAATTCGCCGGCGATAAAATATTGAGAATAACATCGAATTGGTTAGCTTGAAAAGGACAGCTCGCAAGGTCCGCTACACTCCAAATGGAACCTGGGTACTCTTTCGATGCCGCAGTAATTCCTTCTTTCGCAAGGTCGATGCCCACTCCGATAGTGTCGCCTGGCAATTGCGAAAGAATGGCCGACAAATGCGTGCCTTCACCGCAACCCGCGTCTAGAATGAAAGCTTTTTCTCGCCCTTCGAGATGTTCGCTCGCTATAGCGGTAATATATTCAAGAACCGGATTAAAAAATCCGCTGCTCATCACCGTTTTCCTCGCTTCAAAAAGCATTTTATCGTATTTTGTCACATGTGCCTGTGGAGCCAAGTTAACATAGCCGTTTTTCGATAAATCAAATGAGTGATTATCCAAACAAACAAGCTGTGACTTGTCCGCCATGGCCATCCCGGATGAGCAGATTGGACACCTGAATACATGCGAGTTGCTTTCCATCACTTGTGCATTAATCACTTTTTTCGATATAGTCATACGTTGAAAACTCCGATCATCTGTTGTTCTATTAGTA
>DYWT01000275.1 GCA_020742515.1 Sporosarcina psychrophila | reverse complement strand
TCAGATAAACGGCTCTGGATATCAGAATTCTTGACAGTCTGAATAATCGTCTCCGATTCAAATATCGCTGTTGCTCCGTACATTCTCATATATGTACTCATATTAAATGAATAGTCATGAGAGGGGATGTCAGGTTTGCGAAACGAGCCGGACATCGTAAATGTCACTGAAGGGATATTCGTCCGAAGTAACCTTATCTTTTCTTGTTCACTGCCAATCGTATAGATGGCGTAAATGGTATTTCCTGAGGAGGTCTTCGCAAAACCTTTCATCTTGCCGCCATCAATTTTCACATTATCAGTCCAAGTGAGAGTGAGTGTGGCATCACCGTTTTCAATAGTGGCTGGAATCGTTGCTGAAATATAAAAAAACGAGAAGGTAGCGGCCGCAACCGCGAGGATAGGTGTGAGGAAATCTTCTTTTCTGCTCAAGAAGATGGGGAGAAGAAGTAGATTACAGAGTAACAGATAAGCCGGACCGTATGCAGCAAAAGCTGATACGGCGACCGGAATTGCGAGATACATGAATCGTACACGGGATATCATTTCTCGAATAAGTCATTCACCCTTTGTTTGTAGGGGGCAAGGTCTTCATTTCCGACTCCGAGTGCCTGCATTTTCTGAAGTAATTCATGGAAAAGTTCCAATTTACTTTCGTTGGAAAAGTCGACTTTCTTTTCATCATACGGGATATGCTGAACGGAAACTCCTGATTGCGCAAACAACTTTAAGGCATATTCATCGTTTTTATAGTCTGTTGCGTAGATAACATGCCGAATCCCTGCTTGAATAATCGCCTTGGAACACTGCAAACATGGGAAATGCGTGACATAAAGCGTTGAGCCTGCCACGGGAATACCATACTTCGAACATTGCAACAACGCATTCATCTCCGCATGTATTGTCCTTACGCAGTGACTGCCGACGACGTAACAACCATGATCGATGCAATGATCCCCTCCCGAGATAGAACCGTTGTAACCGCCAGCAATAATTCGGTTATCCCTGACAATTGACGCCCCGACAGATAATCTCGTACATGTACTTCGTACTGCTAATAGATGGCACTGGGCCATGAAAAACTGGTCCCAAGTTATTCGCTCCATTTGAATGCCTCCAATATTGATTTCGATTATATATGTTGAAATAAAGAAATCCATTAAATTCGCTACGGAACTCAGTTAATATAGGGTTTCATTTATTCAACATATTACAAGTACATTCTAAGTCTAAATTGTACTCCTATCAATTCACTGTAATCTGAGATTCTAGTTTCTCGAATGTTTTCTGACCAATTCCGGATACTTCCATTAACGATTCAGGCGATTTGAAAGAGCCTTTATCCATCCGGTATTGGATAATTGCTGCAGCCTTTGACGGACCTACCCCAGGGATAGTCATCAGTTCTTTTTCATCTGCAGTATTAATATTAACTTTTCCGTCATCTTTTGGCGCGCTCGTCCCACTTATCGTGGTGGACAAAATATCTAGCATTTCTTCACCTTCGACCGGTGCGTAGATAACAAATTCATCAGTAAGCTTCATAGCATGATTCAGCATCCGAGAATCAGCCTGCGGTAAATAGCCGCCTGCTGCATTGATAGCATCTATCAGGCGGTCTCCATCTTGCATTGAATAGACACCGGGATGCCTAACAGCCCCTTTCACATCGACAACGATGAGAGCCGGAGCAAGTTGAATACTATCTTCCACTTCTTCAACACTATCTTCTTCAATCAATTCAGGGAATGGGTTTTGTTCGCTCATGACAAACGTATTGTTGTCGGTCTGTCCTTTGGGGAAGAACAGAAAAGCGGAGAGCACAGCGATTGCTGCAATGGGGGTCAGAATCTTACGCCATTTAGCAGATACAAACGAACGAAACAGTACGTTCACCCTTTCTTCGGCGGCATCCACATGGAGTTCTCTCAACTATAAATGAATGCCAGCCAAAAATCAAATATACCTTGGCCAATTGGCGCTTAGATTATATCGTACTTGCTTGATAAAATCAACTGAAAATCCATGGCAACCGCCGAAGGCTTAACTTCATTCATGGGTGGTTGAGCTCCCAATGAATGAAGTTAAAGGGTTATTTTCGTACTTGAAAAAAGATTCGTTCACTTTCTTCGTGAGGCGCCTCATCTTCCCAGTCTGCAAAAATCCGTTCTATCGAAAAACCTGCGTCCATCAGCATATCCGCATAGTCGCTTACTGGAAACGTTCGTTGCGTGTGAACCTCGTCAAAACGTCTGAACAATTCGCTCTCACCCTTTACAAAAAAGGCAAGTTCGGAATAGACGGAGTGATGTTCTTCCCCTTCTTCCGTTATCCATATGTACGCAATTCGTCCATTATCGAACGTAAAAGGACCTTCCATGAATATCACATCCGTTTTAAAGATCGAATGGACATCAAAAATAAGTTTTCCCCCTACCGCAAGAGCAGAATGGATTTGACGGAATGTCGCAAGCACATCTTCACGACTCGGTAAATAGTTTAATGAGTCAATTGCGATGACTGCTAGATCATAGTCCGTAAAACCCTCCAATTGTTGCATGGGTTGTTCATAAAATTGCACAGGCAAAGAAAGCGCCTGTGCTCGATCTTCTGCGACTGCTAGCATGTCTGAAGAAAGATCGATCCCGGCGACTTGAGCCCCTTGCTTTGCAAGTTTCATGGATAATAGGCCTGTTCCACATCCGATATCCAGCACACGTTTACCAGCGATTCCCCCTGCCGCCAAATTAATGATATCAATATAGGCGTCATAGGGAATGTCAGTCATTAGTTCATCGTAGACAGAAGCGAATTCGGAATAAGCCCGAGTCATTTTTCTTCGGCCATATCTAGCATTGGTGCATCTCCCCAAAGCTTTTCAAGGTTATAGTAGCCGCGTTCGTCTTTGTGGAATACATGGACGACAACATCGCCAAGATCTACAAGTACCCATTTTGCCATATCCATTCCTTCAATTCTTCTTGTAGTAAATCCAGCCTCTGCGGCTTTGTCAGCTACTTCTTTAGCGATTGCTTGAACTTGGCGTGCAGAATTGGCGTGGCAGATAATGAATTGGTCAGCGATGAGCGATACCCCTTCCATATTCAGTACTACGATATCTTCCCCTTTTTTATCGTCGATTGCTTTATAAGCTGTTTCTAGTAATGTAGTAGTCATAATTTCACTGTTCCCTTCTTGTGTTTAGTCTCTGGTTTAAAGTAGGCCGGCTTACGATAGTGCCTACAGGATGGAATTCATGTAATGGGGAGGGGTTGAACTTCTTCCCTCCTTACTGCGAAATGACGTCGCGTAATTAGATCATATTCTACTTTAAGTGTTCATTGTAACAGTCTATTGAGTCCGGATAAACCGGTACTCTTTTATTTACAAGAAACTGCACTGACTGATAAATGCAAGCCTCCATTACAGTATCCAGGTTTTCCGCAGCATCTTTTCTTAAACTTTCAACTCCTGGAAAATTTCTTCCAGGTTCAATCATATCTGAAACGTAGATAAGTTTTTCGAGCGGCGACATATTTGCGCGCCCTGTTGTATGATACCGAATTGCATTCAGGATATCCATGTCGGTGATCCTGAATTCATCATGTGCGATAATTGCACCAACCGGAGCGTGCCACAACTCATGATGAAATGAAAAAAGCCGCGAATCTTCATTGGCTTTCTCAAGGAATAGACGTTGATCAGACTTTCCAATAAATTTGGCAATATCGTGGAACAACGCTGCCAGCTCGGCTTTTACTATCGGGATCTGATAGGTCGCAGCGAGATTCTTTGCTGTTTCTGTAACCCGTAAAACGTGTTCATATCGTTCTTTCGGCATACGTTGTGCAAGTTCTTTTTTTAACTGATCAACATCCATATAAACCCTCCTTGCGAATAAAATTTTCCACAGTAGGCGGGATAAGTAATTGAACAGTTCCATTCTCGGAAAAGCGTTTCCTTATTAACGTTGACGATAATTCAATTTGAGGAATATCCACCATAATTATCGGAAAGTCAGTCGTTCCTATAGTTCCCGGACGGCCAACCCCCACAAAATTGACAAGTGCGACCAGTTCTTCAATCCGATGCCAGCTTGGTAGCATATCAATCATATCGCCACCAATGATAAAGTAAAAATCAACATCTGATTCAATCTCAGTCACCTGTTTCATCGTATCATACGTATAAGAAACACCGCCTTGTTTCACTTCGAACCCAGAAACGGTCAATCCCGTAAAGCCTGATACGGCAAGCTCCGCCATAAACAGTCGTTGTTCAGCTGTTGCATCAAATGGTGCATTTTTATGAGGCGGAACAGCATTCGGCATGAACCGAATTTCATCAAGACCAAGTGCATGCTTTACTTCATTTGCAACAATCAGGTGGCCGATGTGAGGCGGGTTGAATGTGCCGCCAAGTATGCCGACTTTTTTCATCGGGTGTCTCACTCCTTATGGAAGTTCGATCCGTTTCTTCTCAACAGATTCTTTATACAAGACGATGATCTTACCGATAACTTGAACGACTTCAATACCCACTTGTTCTTCAAGCTTCGCTGCAATTTCATTTTTGTCTTGGTCACAGTTTTGTAGAATCGTTACTTTGATTAATTCTTTTGCTTCAAGTGCTTCTTCAATCTGCGTGATGACCGATTCTGTTAATCCACTTTTACCAATATGGACAAGTGGTTGTAGACGATTCGATTCGCCGCGAAGAAAGCTTTTTTGCTTATTAGTTAACATAGTTATTTATCCTCCAAGAGTTGTCGTTATTTTTTCATTCATAAATTCTGTATCGGGATGAACTTCTGTCCATGTCTCAAACGCAAGCGCTCCTTGATGGACAAACATACCAACCCCGTTCAGAGTGTGCGCTCCCCTTTTGCGGGCTTCTGCAAGAAATTCCGTTTCAAGGGGGTTGTAGATAATATCAGCAACAATAGTTCCTTCCAAGACGTTATCCAGGTTTAAAGGTAGTCCTTTTTGTGAAAAGTTCATGCCCACGGATGTTGTCTGGACAATCAAACCGAATTCGGAAAGGGATAGTTCCGCCTCCGCTACCGACAGGACAGTCGAATCCGAAAGATTTGCTGCTAATTGTTCAGCTTTTTCAAGCGTACGATTTGCAAAAAAGATTGGCCCGTACCCTGCGGAGTGTAGCGCAAAAGCGATACCTCGTGCAGCGCCGCCAGCTCCGATGACGAGAACCTTCTTATCCTTGCTTCGCTCACCATAAGCTTCTTCCAATGAACGAACGAATCCGTTACCATCCGTATTGTAGCCTATGAGTGTGCCATCCTCAAGCACACGGACTGTATTCACTGCGTTCATCTGCTCAGCTGATGGATCCAACTGATGCAAAAACGGAATAATAGCACTTTTATGTGGAACTGTTACATTCCAGCCTGAACAACCCAAATTTTTCAAGCCCTCTACTGCTTCCCGCAGTCTGTCAGCTGGCACATGGATTGGGATATACGCTGCATCTATGCTATTTTCTTTAAACCAAGATTCGTGCATAGACGGAGACATCGACTGTTTGATTGGATCTCCGATAACCGCATACCATTTTTTCAAAACTAATCCCTCCTTAAATTAATGAAGGGCGCAGTACGACGTCTACCCCACGTGGTGCATGAACTGCGACAACTACGTCAGGATGCTGAATTGTAATCCAACCTAACCCAGAGATAACAATATCCGTTTTTGCTTTTTTAATTGAAAATTCATGACGGACAAATGGCGGTAGTGTTTCTAGGGATTCTCCGGATGGCGGGGCCAGCATTCCACCAAGATGCTCTTTATATAAATTATCCGCGTTAGAGAGCTTCGTACGGTGAATCGATAATTCATTTGAAACATGAATTGTAAACGACGAGCGGGCACCAGAAATAAAGTCAAACCGTGCAAGACCACCGATGTACAGTGTCTGTTCGGCGTTCAGTTGGAATACCTTCGGCTTCAATTCTTTTTTAGGTGTGATTGCTTTCAAATCATTCGCATCCAAATGATGTGCAATTTGATGGTGATTAATAATACCTGGTGTGTCGTAGATGGCTTTCCCATCTTCAAATGGAATTTCTACGAGATCTAAAGTTGTTCCTGGGAAATGAGAAGTCGTAATTACTTCTCCAATGCCAGTCGCCCCTTTAATGATGCGATTGATAAACGTTGATTTTCCTACGTTCGTGCAACCGACAACATAAACGTCTTTGCCGCGGCGGTATTTATCAATTGCTGTGAGTGCTTCTTCCATTCCTTGTCCTTTATGTGCTGAAACAAGCAGAACGTCAACAGGTTTTAAACCGAGTTTAGACGCTTCAGCCTTCATCCAATTGATAAGACGGTTCGGGTTTACTGATTTCGGTAAAATATCCGCTTTATTACCAATCAATAAAATATCTTTATTTCCAACAAAGCGGTGCAATCCATTAATCCAGCTACCGTTGAAGTCGAAAATATCTACGATTTTAACAACCAATCCTTCTTTTTGGCCAATGCCATTTAAGATTGCAAGAAAATCATCGCCCGATAAGGATACGGGTTGTAATTCGTTATAATTTCGCAACCGGAAACACCGCTTGCAAATAACGTCCTCTTTTTCTAAAGAAGCTGGCGGCGTATAGCCTTCCAATTTCGGATCTTCAGTCTGGATTGTTATCCCACAACCGATACATTTAATTTCTTCCAAGCTTATTCCTCCCACTGAATCAAGCCACGGCGTTTCAATCCCGCCATGATTCTTCGTTCAATCTTTCTGTTGAATTTCGTGATAGCAGCGTCTGACGTCGCAACTGGCACTACGAGAATCGTATGCAGCCCTTTTCTGTTCCCGCCGAGTATATCGGTCAGTAACTGGTCACCGATGACAACCACTTCTTCTCTCTTGACGTTCATTGAAGAAAGAGCCTTTTGAAAGGATTTCCGCATCGGCTTGCGCGCATCATTTATAAACGGAATGCCAAGAGGATCACAAAAGGCTTTGACACGCATTTCATTGTTGTTTGAAACGATGGTCACTTGTATGCCTGCATCTTGCATGGATTTCATCCAGTCGATGATTTCAGGTGTTGCATCCGGCCGGTCCCACGCAACGAGCGTATTATCCAAATCCGTGATAACCCCTTTGATTCCTTTACTCTTTAGTGCTTCAGGTTGAATGTGAAAAATGTCTTTCACGTATTCATCCGGCAAAAAATACTTGTACACGATATCCACTCCGATTTAGTACTTAATCTGAAACGATTATAACATAACAACACGGCTTTCATGCATTGATACGAATGACGAAAGACCAGCCGCAGTCTAAGTAAGCCGTGTCTTGCAACAAATATTGCCTATCGGCTGCCCGCTGCCCTCAGCAACAAGAGGGATGAAGTTTAATCCCACCTCACTGCCTGACTCATATCAAGTTTGCCAGAATAGGACATCCTTTATCGCCTGTCCGACTAAAAAAACGGTGATATGGCAAGACCCGACCGCATATGCTGTCATACAACGACACAGGAGGTGGCCCGATGAGCGGGTTTGTCATGGCGATTGTCCAGCTATGGCTCGAAATTCCTGCAGTGCTTGGCTATATACGGGGGCAGGCTTTCCAGCGTCCCTTATCGAAAGAGGAAGAAGCAGCTTGCCTGCAACGTCTTGCAGAAGGTGACGAGGATGCAAGGGATGAATTGATTGAACGTAATATGCGGCTCGTCGCCCACATCGTAAAAAAGTTCCACCCAAAGCACGAGTTACTTGACGATTATATCTCCATTGGAACAATCGGTCTTATGAAAGCGGTGAACAGTTTTACGCCAGATCGAAAAACAAAACTGGCCACATACGCCGCCCGCTGTATTGAAAACGAAATACTCATGTATTTACGAACACAGAAAAAGGTGCAAAAAGACGTTTCTCTCTTTGATCCGATCGGAATGGATAAAGATGGCCAATCATTGCAAATTGCAGATTTACTGATGACGGATGAAGAATCTCCGGTCGATGCAGTCGAACAGAAAGAGAGAAAAGAAAGGCTGTATAGACATCTTGGAAAGCTTGATGGTCGGGAACTCGAAATCATTCAAAGACGATACGGCCTGCTCGATGACCTGCCAATGACGCAAAAAGAAATTGCTGAGCAACTCGATATTTCAAGAAGTTATGTCTCACGTATTGAGAAACGTGCAATCGTCAAACTGTATCAGTTATTCAAACATGAATACAATGAATAGCAATATGAAAAGAGTATGGAGCCGTACATCCCCTACAGACATAAGTGATAAAAGAAGACAGTCTAGTCTACACAAGGAGGCAGGTGTTTTGTCCCCCTATAGCTTAACGGCAACAGACCGATGAACTCACCAGACTGAATATGCCCCTAGTGAAAGCATCAGGAGCCTAGACAGTATTCATGGTTGAAATCTATACTGATCTTTTAACAAAATGTAACTTAGACAAAGAAGAGGCGTTTCCATGCGGGAGTGATCCCAGCATTGGAAACGCCTCTTCTTTTACAGCTCAGTCCGCGCTAACCTCACGGGAGATGACAACTGCAATAATTGTTGTTACTAGAAACACGCCTGCCATTAAAAATAACATAGTTAAATCCCTCCTCGAAAAAGAATACCTGCAAGATCTATTCATATACCTATCTTACCACGAAACCCTTAAAGTTTCGAGATGACTTTTAAAACAATATCTGTTGAATGACGCGCTGCGACAGGAAGGAACTCATCAAAACTGATGGACGATTCTTTTCCTGCAATATCCGATAGCGCACGGATGACGACAAATGGTGTACCAAACTGATGGCACACTTGCGCAACAGCCGATGCTTCCATCTCCGCTGCAATCATCAGAGGGAATTTCTCTTTTACTCTTCGAACGTTTTCAGCATCACTCATAAATATATCACCCGAAGCGATAAGTCCTGTCGCATGCGCATGTGTCCCTATTTCTTCGACAGCAGCACGGGCTACATCCACAAGCCGTAAATCTGCACGATACGCTGCCGGTTGTCCTGGAACCTGACCATGCTCGTAGCCAAAAGCAGTAACATCGACATCATGATGGCGCACTTCGTTTGATATGACGACGGTGCCGACTTCAAGCGATTCGTGAAATCCACCCGCCGAACCGGTATTCAGAACAATATCCGGATTGAAATTATTTAACAGAAGTGTTGTCGCAACCGCAGCATTCACTTTACCAATACCACTTTTCACAAGCACAACTTCATGATCACCGACTTTTCCTTCGATAAATTCACATCCGCCAATTGTTGTCACGAGACCTGAACTGATTTCTTCGCGCAAAAGAATTACCTCTTCTTCCATGGCACCGATCACTGCTATTTTCATACTATTCCCTCCACAAAACTGCTTTTAATATTCAAAGTCCAATGTTGTTAATTTGTCCATTTTCACAGGTTTCCAGCCTTCACCATCAACCCATTCGAGGTAGACACGGTACTTTAGTGTACTATCCCTTGAAGATACAATTCCGATGGACTTCTGCGGTCCTCCGCCGTTTTTAATCTTCAAGAAAATCATTGATTCTTGCGGTAGTCCGGTTGCATATGCAAGCGCTTGTTTTTTCTCATTCCAATCATCTGACACACCATCATATAGCGATACATGCTCACCCGTTTGTGTCGTGCCTATAGGTTTCCATGCCGAATCGACAACCGTCTCGGCAATGATGTTATCCTCTGATGGAATGCGCGTGATTGAGTCGGACTCCTCAGTGCTATCTGTGTTTCTTTCATTTTCATGGTTGCTATTTGAATCAGATTTGTTTTCATCTGTTGCTGTGTTATCACCTTCTACTGAATCTTCCTCTTCGCTGTCTTGACCACCATCTTCAATGTCTTCTGACTCCTCGTCATTGACGATTGTATCGTTTGTTGTTTCTTCGGTATTGTCCGGCTTTTTATCATCCTTATTTCCAGAGAATATTGCCACGGTGGCAATAATGATAAGTAATACGACAACCGCAATCATAATGTTCAATAACTTATTTCGATTCCGACCTTTTTTTCTTTCAACTCTCGACAAATCAGGTTCTCGTTCGTTCATACGTAAATCAACTCCCGTTAAGATTTTGACGATTGCTGGTATGTATTAGACGAGTAACAGGAAAACTTGTTTCATAAAGCTTTTGTTACTAATAAAGTACGATAGCCACCCTCTTATAGAAGGCGGCTATCAGTAAATCATTTTATTTCAAGAATTGTAACTGACATTTCTCCGCCTGGCGTGACAATTTTCACTTGATCACCTTTAGAACGGCCGATAAGTCCTTTTGCGATTGGTGAATCATTTGAAATTAGACCTTCGATTGGATTTGCTTCCGCAGAACCAACAATCGTATACGTCTCTTCATCTCCGTCTGGCAGTTCTTTAAATGTGACGGTTTTTCCGAGGCGTACTTCGTCAGTATTCAGTTCGTCTTCCGTGATGATCACTGAATTGCGAATCATGGACTCGATAGACGAAATCTTACCTTCTAGGAAACCTTGGTCTTCTTTCGCTGAATCGTATTCCGAGTTTTCCGAGAGGTCGCCGTAACTTCTTGCGATTTTGATACGCTCGACAATTTCTTTTCGTTTAACCGATTTTAGAAATTCTAGTTCTTCTTCTAGCTTCTGTTTACCTGATGCTGTCATTGGAAATTTCTTTTCTGTAATCATTACACACACCACTCCCTATATTCCTGTTCATAAAAAATACTATGCCACTCCTATTAGAGATATGTGACATAGTGCCAACTTATATAGAATTCTGTCATCATCATATTACAATTCTGTTCCAGATTCAAGAATTGTTTTTATTTTCGTAACCATTAAGTCAATTGCAACCTCATTATGACCGCCTTCTGGAATAATAATATCGGCATATCGCTTCGTTGGTTCGATAAATTGATTATGCATCGGGCGTACCACAGACAGGTATTGCTCAATAACTGATTCAATCGTCCGGCCCCGCTCGTTGATATCCCGCATAATTCGACGGATAATGCGTAGATCCCCGTCTGTATCAACAAATAGTTTGATATCCATCAATTCACGTAACCTAGCGTCCTCAAGGACCAAAATCCCTTCTAGGATAATAACATCTTTAGGTTCAATGATAATTGTTTCTTCAGACCTTGTGTGTAATGAATAATCATACACGGGTTTTTCCACGAATTTTCGATCAAGAAGCGTTTCAACATGGTGAATCAATAGATCTGTATCGAATGCCAGCGGATGGTCATAATTCGTTTCCAGCCGTTCCTCAAAGTTTAGGTGAGACTGATCTTTATAATAATAATCCTGCTCTATGACGACAACAGAATGCTCTTTAAACACATCATAGATTGAATTGGTAACGCTCGTTTTGCCTGATCCTGAGCCACCTGCAATGCCGATGACGAGAGGTTTTCTGGATTTCATCTCAAACTCCCTTTACGCATCAGAATATCCTCTTATTTAAGGATATCCACAATTATTTTCTTTTATTTTTTTACAGCAATCAAAAGCCCATCTCCCACAGGAAGTAAGGAAGTTTCATACCCAGGATTAGTCATAACCCATTCAGTAAATTCTTTCAAATTGCGTATCATCGTACGATTGCGCCTTGGGATATCCTTATCTCCGTGCAGCACTATACCATGCATGAACATATTGTCGCAATAAATAACGCCTCCAGTATTAACAATCGGCGCATATTTTTCGAAGAATCGCTTGTATTGCCCTTTCGCAGCATCGATGAAAAGTGCATCATATGTCTTACTAAAAACCTTATCACTGTCTGTTAATAGGGCGTCCGCTTCAACAATAGAAAGGCGGTCTGTATAACCGCCCTTATTTATAAATTCAACCGCCTTCAAATACCTTCCAGTGTCTCTTTCAATTGTCACAATAGATGCTTTAGGCAGTGCTCCAGCTATCCGGATTGCCGAATAGCCAATTGCACTTCCGATTTCAAGGATACGTTCGGGATTTTGAATTCGTAAAAGACTAATAAATAAATCAATGCCGTCACTATCCATGATTGGGACATGATGTTCTTCGGCAAACTGTTCCATTTCCACAATCAACGGATCTTTGTCCTTCGCGAAACTTGCAACATATGTCTTATAGTTATCCATTGCGATCATCTCCAGTTCAAGACCGTCAGTCCTCTGATAAATAAAGTGTCCGGTTTTTCAAATGTTGATCATATGAATCCGTAAAATGATTAACACCCTTCTTATCAGCTAAGAAAAACAGATAATTCGTTTTAGAAGGGTCAATGACCGCTTCGATAGAAGACTTTCCTGCTCCAGCAATCGGACCGGGCGGTAATCCTTTGTTTACATAGGTATTATAAGGATCTTCTATTTCAAGATCTGAATAGAGCACTCTGTCCTTATGCTCGCCGAGTGCATAAAGAACTGTCGGGTCCGTTTGTAATGGCATGTCTATTTTTATTCGATTGTAAAATACGCTGGCGATCGTTTGCCTGTCTGATTGAGCAGTCGCCTCTTCTTCAAGAAGTGAAGCGAATGTTAACAACCAATGAACAGATTTTTCATTGGTTTCAAGATAGTCAAGATAAGGGGTCACATTTATCGCGGTCCCTTGGAGCATCGAATTGACAATCGCTTCAACTGATGGCTTTTCTTCAAAGAATGGATATGTTGCTGGGAATAAATAACCTTCCAACGGATATTTAATGTTTTCAGCTTTAATATCTTCGGTTAAGATTTGTGGATATTTCCCCATCAGCCTATCAATCGTCGCTTCGTCATTCACATATGCCAAGAATTTTTTTTCTGGAATACCCGAACTTTTTTCAACGATTTTAGCAATCTGCTTCAATGTCAATCCTTCTGGAATAGTCATTGTGAAGACAGGTTCTCTATATACTTTCCCTGTTTTTAAGCTCTCAATGATTTCGTCAAGTGTCATCGATTTCGTTAAGCCATACGTACCTGCTTGAAACTGGGAATTATTATTGAACTTCACATAATACTTGAACAAGCGTGCATCTTTAACAATCCCTTTTGCCTCCAATTTCGACGCAATAGAATCCACACCAGATCCAATTGGGATTTCTACTTCAATTACTTCCTCGGAATCTGGGTCGACAGGTTGAAGGGCACCTGTTATGTATTTATAGACGTAACGGCCGCCAATTAAACCGATAAGAACTAGAACCAGTACTATGACTAGCACAATTCGTCGTACGACTTTTACTTCTTTCTTCTTTTCACGCATTCGTTCGAACATGACTTCCTTTTTCGAACCATTATCCATGCGTAGTCCACCTCTTTCGTTCGGAGCATAATGCCATATCCCATTGAATTCGCTACGGCGCTTAAGGATGCCTCCCGTCCTAAGCGAGGGCGCTGAAAAAGTACGGTTTCCTTCAATCCCGTTGATTTCCGTTCCGAGAGGACACTTTCCGCGGGCATGGCTTCAGCTAAGGAAGAGTGAACTTTCACTTCCTATCTTTGCCTTCTGTTCCCACTGAAGTCGCCGCTCTCCACTCCAATCAACTAGTTCTTACTATAAAAAAGAACTTTTTCAGTGGCTTCCCCTAAGCCAGGTAGCTTCACCAACAGTCTTAGGACTTCGGCTACCCTGTGTCCAGTTACTGACACATTTCACGTCCTTCAAATTGTGACAGCAACTAGCATCGAATGGCGCCTTCGCCAACTGTATATAGGTATTTATTTGATTACGATATCTATGTCAAATAGTTCAAAATGAAAAAACGGAACGGCCTGTACCGCACCGTCCCGTCCGTGCACATATGATTTACTCTTCGTCTTCTTCGTCCTCTTCAGCAAGGAATGTATTCAACATTTCTTCAATCATTTCCCACTCTGCGTCATCTTCAATTGGCATCAATTCGCCGTCTTCATTGTCTTCAGAAGGTACAAAAGCAGATGCATGGATTTCAACTTCTTCGTCATCATCCGTATCATCTTCACCAAGTACATGATAGAGAACGTAAGATTTTCCAAATTCCTCTGAGTCAAATGTGAAAATTACTTCACATACGTGTTCTTCGCCGTTTTCATCTACAATCGTCATTGTTTCTTGTCCGTGTTCCATTACGATCACCTCATCTATTTTTTGAATCAAGATACCCTTGAAGTATCATGATTGCTGCCATCTTATCGATAACAGTCTTTCTTTTCTTGCGACTGACATCGGCATCGATCAGTACACGCTCCGCTGCCATTGTCGTCAATCGCTCGTCCCATAACGTAACAGGAAAGCCGAATGTTTCTTTCAGAAGTTCAGCATAATTTTGGGATGCTTCCCCTCTCGGTCCGACTGTATTATTCATGTTCTTAGGGAATCCTACCACAAATCCGCTCACTTCGTATTCTTTCACGAGTGCCTTGATTCTTTCCATACCAAACTGGCCGGCACCCTCATCGACCTTTACTGTTTCAATGCCTTGGGCTGTCCACCCAAGCGCATCACTGATCGCGATGCCAACCGTTTTGGATCCAACATCTAATCCCATAGTCCTCAATCCGTTTTCCCTCCGTTTTCACGAACGTAAAACTTCACAAGTTCTTCAAGGATCTCATCCCGTTCCAACTTTCGGATCAAATTACGTGCATCCTCATGACGTGGTATATAAGCTGGATCGCCCGAAAGAAGATAACCTACAATCTGATTGATTGGATTGTAGCCCTTTTCATCAAGTGCCTTGTGCACATGGAGCATGACCTGCTTCACTTCTTGCTCCATCGACTCTTCTGGAAAGTTAAATTTCATCGTCTTATCGTATGATTCCATTATCGACACCCCGCTTTCAGATCATCCGTTTTACGAATCGGATATCATTCCGTATCTAATTATACCCGATTTGTTTCACCAGTTAAACAGATTTGACATAATCATACACGGATTGAAGGGCATCATCAAGTTTAGACACATCTTTCGCTCCTGCCATTGCCATATCCGGGCGACCGCCGCCTTTTCCATCGCACTGTGTAGCTACATGATTGACGATTTTCCCAGCATGATAGTTCCCTGATTTCAAATCTTCTGTCACGCCTGAAACCAGCATCACTTTACCGTCTGCCGCTGCACCTAGGACAATGACTCCTTTTGATAACTTCTGTTTCATTTCGTCCATCATCTGACGAAGTCCATTATTATCTTTCACATCAACACGTGCAGAGATCACTGTCACGTCATTGATTTGCTGAGCAGATGCCATAATGTCCGCCAATTGACTGTTTCCGAGTTTAGCAGATAGTGATTCATTTTCACGTTGAAGTTCTTTCATATCTGATAACACTGATCCAATTTTCGTAACCAGGTC
>DYWT01000274.1 GCA_020742515.1 Sporosarcina psychrophila | reverse complement strand
GGATCACAAAAGGATTTTTGGGCTCTGTTTGCTGGTTCTGCACTTGTTTCCACGAACTGGTTCGTCTACATATGGGCTGTGAATCATAATTACATTGTGCAAACAAGTCTTGGCTATTATATAAACCCGCTTATTTCGGTGTTGCTTGGAATCTTTTTCTTGAAGGAAAAGCTTTCAAGAGCGCAACAAGTTGCTTTTTTACTTGCGGCAACAGGCGTGATCATTTTGACTGTTTCATACGGAAAATTTCCATGGCTTGCATTTACACTTGCTGTAACTTTTGCAGTTTACGGACTCATCAAGAAACAAATTAAGCTCGATGCACTGCGCGGTTTGACGATTGAAACGCTCTTCATTGCCCCATTTGCCGTTATTTATTACATTTGGTTATTTACGAAGGGTAATGCAGTATTTTTAAGCTCCGATATTAAGACGGATATTTTACTTATCCTGACGGGTGCAGCAACTGCGCTACCGCTGATTATGTATGCAAAAGGTGTACAAAGAATTCCACTCTATATGGCAGGTTTTCTTCAATACATAGCGCCAACGATGATGCTGTTTCTGGGAGTCATCATTTATAAAGAAACATTCGGGAAAATCGATTTACTGTCATTCGCTTTCATTTGGTCAGCCTTACTACTCTTTACAATATCTAAACTGATCGAAGTGATGAAAATGAAGAAGAGCCAACCATAAATGGGAGGCTCTCTTCTTTATAAATAAATTCGTTGCACTTTTTCCCAGAAAGAGTTGTTTTTCAATTTTACGGTTTTTACAGTTTTATCGCTTAATCTGATTTCTACGTTTTCAACCTGACGAATACCAAGCGCTTCATTATCAGCAGCAACTAAAGGGAAAACATTACCATCCTGATGCACTTTTAGCTGGAGCTTTCGTGTGCCGCTCATTATAAAGGATGAGCCAAGTGTTCTATACGTATTGTTATTTACTGAAGCAAGTTCGGTCACTTGGAAACAACTGAGTAATGGATCGACAACGGAACCGTTGACTGATTTATTGTAAGCAGTACTGCCGGTCGGTGTAGAAATTATCAGACCATCACCAAGGAATGTTTCGAACAGTTTATCGTCGATAATCACATCCAAGACGAATGTTCGAATAATACTTGAGCGAATACTGAACTCATTTAGGCAATAGAATGGTTGGTGATTATCAATTTTCACCTCAATAATCGGATACTTTCTTACTTCAAGACCTGCTGTGTGAATAGTCTGCGTCATTTCAAAAAGATTATTGTAGTGGAAATCGCAGTAAAGCCCCGGTTTACCTGTTACAGAGATGCCCGCATACAAACAATCTTGCCGAAAACCGGTTTTTCGAACCGCTTGCAGAAATGAACCGTCGCTTCCGATGCTAATGATGATATTCGCATCTTTATCATCATCGGTCATTGTAAAACCTTCATAGATCAGCGCCTCGGCCACTTTTGATTTTTTATCGAGTGAATCTTCATCATGTTTACTATAAATAAAAATAGTCATTCGATCTGTCATCATACAAGCTCCTTCCGAATGGGTTATACTGATTTTACCATGGAGTGAAACATTTTGGTGTGCTTGAACGTATAAGTTGTTGTAATGAAAAGGAGGAATTTGAAATGACAATGAAACGATGGATTGCAATCATCGTCGCTGCAGCACTTGTTTTTGTTTCAGTAGGCATCAATTCACTATCGTACATATTTACGAGGGATTTCACCGGGTTCTTTGAGGAAATGATGGCAACATCATCTTCAGGTTATGAGGAAACGATTCTTGAAGAAGGAAACGGAAAGGATAAAATTGCTGTTCTTTCACTCGATGGCGTTATTCAAGATTTAGGGGATACATCGTCCCTTTTTCAATCTGGAGGCTATAATCATCAATATTTCATGAATCAGCTGTCTGCGATTCTTGAGGATACTAATGTAAAAGGTGTTGTCCTTGAAGTGAATTCACCAGGTGGCGGAGTCGTTGAATCAGCGGATATTTATGATGCTCTTCGAATGATTCAAGTAGAAAGGGAGATTCCGCTGTATATTTCGATGGGCGGAATGGCTGCTTCAGGCGGTTATTATGTATCAGCGCCAGCCGATAAGATATTTGTTAATCCTGAAACGATTACAGGTTCGATCGGAGTCATTATGGAAAGTGTTAACTATGCGAAACTTGCCGAAAAATACGGAATTGACTTCAACACGATCAAAACAGGTCCTTACAAAGATATTATGAGTGGATCTCGTGAGATGAAAGATGATGAACGAGCGATGCTTCAAGAAATGATAAATGATTCCTACGAGCGCTTTGTAGATATTATTGTAGAAGGCCGAGGCATGACAGAAGCCGAAGTGAAAAAAGTGGCTGATGGCCGTATCATGAACGGTCGACAGGCAATCGAAGCTGGACTTGCAGATGATTACGGCAAGGCCGGCGATGTCATTGCAGCAATGAAAGATGATTATAATCTTCAAAATGCTACTGTCTTTGAGTATACAGCCCTTGATAGCTGGGCTTCGATGTTCGGCGTGAAAGCAGGAAATATGCTCGGAAGCAATATTGAATCTGAATTGATTGGCAAGTTATTAAATGATTATAATGCACCACGGATGATGTATTTGTATGGTGAAAAATAAGGAGGGCTAGCGAATGTCGGAACATATTGAACAACAACCGAACCTGACAGGGAATTCCACTGCTGCGATGCCTAATCGAGATTATGAAGCGATTCAGACCGAGCATTATCGGGCGAAGTATGCAGGCTTCTGGACACGGCTATGGGCGTATGCAATCGATCTTCTTGTTCTATCGGCAATCAGCGGAATTATCGTCAAACCGATTTTTAGAGTTGCAGGTTGGGAAATTACTAACCCCTCTTTCTTCTTGTTCAGTACCTATAAGTTCACAATACTTATTTTGCTGTTGCTTTACTTCGCACTTATGACGAGGTATTTACAACAGACGGTTGGAAAGATGATCATGGGCATAAAAGTAGCGGCAAAAGATGGAGGCAAGCTTACATGGAGTGCTGTCATATTCCGCGAAGTGATTGGAAGATTCATATCGAAAATGTTAGTTGTCCCTTATCTGCTGGTTCTATTCATGCCTCGAAAAGAAGCGTTGCATGACCTATTCGCCGATACAATTGTCGAACATGAGCATTCTTATGAAAAAGAGATGCGCGTAGATTACCGGAAACGGATTGAGGGACAACAGTTGCAAGAGGGTACTATCATTTAGTAAGATAGATTTAGAAGAGGAGGCGTCTTAATGGCTAACGTTACATTCAAGAACAATCCCGTTACATTGCTTGGAAAAGAAGTTGCAGTAGGTGATACTGCGCAAGATTTCACGGTGCTTGCGAACGATTTGAGCCCAGTGACACTTGCCGATTCGAAAGGGAAGATCAGGCTAATCAGTGTGATACCTTCAATTGATACGGGAGTCTGTTCAACGCAGACACGTAAATTTAACGAGGAAGCTTCTTCACTTGGGGAAGACGTTCAAGTGTTGACAATTTCTGCAGATCTTCCTTTTGCACAAGCAAGATGGTGTGCAGCTGAAGGAATTGAAAATCTGCAGACATTATCCGATCATCGTGATCTATCATTTGGGGAAGCGTACGGCGTTGTTATGAAAGAACTTCGTTTGCTTGCGCGCTCTGTCTTTGTTATAGATAAAAATGATAAAGTGACTTATGTTGAATACGTTGGCGAAGGCACGGATCATCCTGACTATGAAAAAGCGATTTTAGCGGTAAAAGAATTAACGAAGTAAATAAAAAATACTACTGAAAGCCCACTCGGAAACGGGTGGGTTTTGTGAGTTGAGGGATAACTAAATGACAACAAATACAGAAAATATATTTTCATTCATTGATGCGTATGCGGAATCTTCAGAAGGACTTTACTTGGAAGCAGTTATTGAAGTTTGTCAGAAATGGCTTTCTGGGGATTCGCAACCTACTGTATCAGAAACAGTAACAAAAGAGGATATTCGCAGAGGTATTCAGCTTGCAGTCCTAAAGGGAATGAAGCAAAATGTACAGCCTAACCATCAGATGACTCCTGATTCAATCGGAATGCTCATTGGACATATCGCTGGAAAATTAGCGGTGGGTGAACAAGGCATAACACTTTTAGACCCTGCAGCTGGCACAGGAAATCTTCTTTATACGGTCATGAACACAATTGAGAACGATGTCACTGCAACGGCAATTGAAATTGATGATTTGTTGGTAAGATTGTCTGCTGTTACAGCGGAGCTACTTGAACATCCTGTCACATTCTATGTTCAGGATGCATTGCGACCGTTATTTGTTGATCCAGTCGACATTACCGTAAGCGATTTGCCTGTCGGTTTTTATCCTGATGATGAAAATGCGCTCAATTATGAACTGATGCCTGTAGAAGGACATGCTTATGCGCATCATCTGTTCATTGAGCAATCGATGAAACATACGAAACCGGGTGGACATGGCGTTTTCATTATACCTGCAAATTTGTTCGAATCTAATCAGTCGCCAATATTACATCCGTATTTGAAAAAACAAACGATTATCCGGGCGATTATTCAGTTGCCCGATTCGTTATTCAAAAATGCAGCACATGCAAAAAGTATTCTAATCTTACAAAAGCCCTCTCCCGATAAGAAAGTGACACATGATGTCCTCCTTGCGAAAGTTCCGAATATGACTGACAAACATGCCATGTCCCTGTTTCTTCAGAAAATTGATATTTGGGCAACTGAATAAAGAATCTCATTGAATTCGCTGCGGCGCTATCAGTCTTAGGGCTTAGGCTACCTCTTTTAAGGCGCCTTCACTTGGTTAATATAGATATTTATTTGTTCGATATATAGATAAAAGTCTAAAGTTACTGGTAAAGAAATGAGTTTAAAAGGAGCACTTTATATGCGGAGCATTTTAGCGATCAACGCCGGAAGTTCATCCTTGAAATTTCAGCTTCTCCAGATGCCAGAAGAGCATGTGACGGCCAAAGGGCAAATTGATCGAATAGGTCTTTCAGACTCGGTTTTCACTATGAAATCCGAACAGGGCAGATTAGAAAAGAGACAAGATATTCAGAATCATACTGAGGCTGTATCCATGCTACTTAGCATGTTGTTGAGTGAGGGGATTGTTCAATCCTTCGAAGAAATTGATGGAATCGGCCACCGTGTTGTCCACGGCGGCGAAGTTTTTAGCGATGCCGTACTCATCAATGATGATGTAGTTGCAACTCTTGAGGGACTATCCAATCTAGCGCCACTCCATAATCCGGCAAATATTGTTGGCATTAAAGAATTTAAAAAGGCATTGTCTGATGTGCCTGCAATTGCTGTTTTTGATACGGCTTTTCATCAGACGATGCCGGAAAGTTCTTTCCTTTATCCGTTACCTTACGAGTATTACAAAAAATATGGAATCCGAAAATACGGCTTTCATGGCACAAGCCATAAGTATGTAACAGAGCGTGCTGCAGAATTGTTAAATCGACCACTTGAAGATACGCGCCTTATTTCCTGCCATCTGGGAAATGGTGCAAGTATAGCTGCAGTTGAAGGTGGAAAGTCGCTCGATACGTCGATGGGTTTTACCCCTCTTGCAGGAGTGACAATGGGGACACGTTCAGGAAATATTGATCCTGCACTCATTCCATATATTATGGAGCAGACGGGCAAGACAGTTGAAGAAGTCCTGGATATTTTAAATAAACAATCGGGTATGCTGGCAGTATCAGGTTTTTCAAGTGATTTGCGCGATATTGAAATCGAAGCTACCAAAGGGAATGCGCGTGCACAACTGGCTTTAGATGTCTTCGCAGATCGTATTCATAAATACATTGGTTCGTATGCCGCACGGATGGGCGGTGTGGATGCCATTATATTCACAGCGGGAATTGGTGAAAATAGTGATGTAATTCGGAAGAAAGTGTTGGAGGGCCTTGAATTCATGGGCGTTTACTTCGATCCTGATTTGAATTCGATCAAGGGAAAAGAAGTGCATATCAGCTTCCCATACTCCCCGGTTAAAGTATTGGTGATTCCAACCAACGAAGAAATCATGATTGCACGAGACACCATGCGTGTTGCGAAGTTGTAAGGGTTTGTGAGATGCCATGATTTGAAAAATCCAATCTGGTTATGATTATTCTCCCTCGTGCAATCATTACCGATACTTGATATGTACAACTTTCTGAGGGTTCTGATTACACCCTAGGAGGTTGTCTTATGAAGAAAAGAAGAACATCATCAACAGGCAAAGGTTTAACATGGTCAGAAGGTAGAGAACTAATCATCCGAATCAAATTGTTAGAAGGTCGTGCAACTCGGACTATTGAAGGTTACATCAAACTATTCAATGACTTTGAACGTTGTTTCGGTGTTCGTAAGCATATGACTAATGTTACACAAGATGATGCAAGAAAATTTATCGAATGGCAATTAAATGAGAAAACACAATTTTTAAAAGCTAGATTTAGAAAAGATAAAAAAATTGGAGTATCTGTTGTATCTGCAAATTCATATTTACGTAATGCAAAAGCTGCATATGAGGTTTTGATAAAAGAAGGAATAATCGAAGAAAACCCGTTCAGAAATATCAACAAAATTAAAGAGAAAAAGAAGATTATTGAAATATTGTCTCTTTCAGAATTAAAGGAAATTCTTAATGCATATGATAAAACATGGTATGTTGGATTTAGAGACTATGTAATAGTAAATGTGATGTTAGATAGTTTTGGGCGTATTATGGAAATATGTCATCTGAAGAAATCAGATATTGATTTTGAAAAAGGTTTAATTACTTTTACAGAGACGAAAAATGGGTCATATCGAATTGTTCCAGTAACCAAAAAAGTATTGAATTTAATTAAAGAATTAAATAAGGAAACAGAAGAATTTAATAGTCCCTATGTGTTTATGTCTAGTCATGGTACACAATTAGTTCCTGATGCTTTTAGAAAGAATTTACGTGATGTGATAGCTAAAACAAGTATTGTAAAACGTGTTCATCCACATATATTTAGACATACAAGTGCATCCTTGTTTCTAGTTAACGGGGGTTCAATTAGAGCCTTGCAGAAGATACTAGGACATGCCGACATTTCAACTACCATGATTTACTCTCACATGAACAATGATGCGCTTAAAGAGCAACATGAGCAGTTCAGTCCATTACAACAAATAGAGGAACATCGAAAAATTAAAACTCGAATAGCGAGAGAACCACTATGATTAATTGACCAATGAAGCTGTAGTTGCGGATTTACCTGAACCAGCAGGCGGAATGGATTGATTTTCAAGTGTAACTGGATTAATATTCGAATGCTAAATATACACATTACTGAAGAAAGACGACCCTATCCGACTTGGGTCGTCTTTTTTTCGATGAATGAAATTAAAAAACGTACCACTGTGAAAGCTGATACGTTGAAAAGTTAATAAGGTTATTGCATCTGACAAATCATTTTGGATAAAAAATTAATTGTGCAGATGTATATAGATTTTTATCATTTACGGAGAGTAAAGCTGAATAATTATCTTTTTCCCACGTTGAGTATAAAGCTGTGTATTTACTTGAAACGAAAGTATAATCCGCGCCTAATTCTTTTTGAATGCCCTTATGAAACCTATCATGAACATATCCCATTTCGTTATATGTGTGATAGGAGTTTTTATCTGGAAGAAAGTCATAAACTATAAAAGCCATTTTCCCATTTTCGAAATAGTAATTCAAATGGTTATAAAAACCATATTTATCAGTTTCATATTTCAAAACAGCAGCTTTACTATCACTAACTTTACTGATTAATTTAGCACTTTCAGCTTTTTCAACTTGACTTACATTCATTTTAAAGTTTATTCCACGGGTAACACCTTTTTCAACTTTTGGTTGCTTTGTTGGTGGCTTACTTTCGGGCTGTTTTCCTGGATTGTTTACTACTGGTTGCTTTATTGATGGATTCTCTTGATTTCTTATTGCACGAGCTAAAAATGCAGCGATATGCGCTTTACTTAAAGTTTCATTTGGTCTGAATATTCCATCTGGATAACCTGAAGTAATGTTCGAATATATTAGTTTTCTAACCGATACATAAGATGTTGAACCTTTAGGAACGTCTTTGAAGCTAATATCAGCTTGTTCCGTCAATTTAAATGCATTTGCAATGAAGGCTGCCATATGTCCTCTTGTAACTTGGTTTCCTGGTTTAAATGTCCCGTCTGGATATCCGTTTATTATTCCTGCCTCAACAGCTGAATTAATATAACCCGATGAATGCCAACTTTCTGGTATATCTTTAAACTTTGTTTTTGTTCTTTTGCCATCAAGTCCAACTGCCTTTGCTACCATTACCGCTACATCATCTCGTGTTACTTCATTATGTACTCCGAAATATCTTCCACTTGAAATAACGCCTCTGTCCAGTAAAAACATAACATCTGCATAATTGGGATGACTTTTAGGTACATCCTGAAAATCAGCATTGGCAGCCTTTGCCTGTGGAACTAGTGAGACCATTAATATTAGAGCTAAAAATAGTGATAGGATTTTTTTCATGATATTCCTCCTTGGTTCTATGTGCTTACATTTCCATGCTTATCATATCATTAATAGTTAAAAAGAAGTGGTTTATTGTATTTTTAGTTTATACGCGCTCATTATGTTTTTTTGATAATAACAAGAAAAGGCGGAGTCTACTGCTATACATGACCGAATCTGATTGTCATGTTTAAACAGGGAGACTTCGCCTCTTTATGTATGTACAGATGTGTAAGTAAAATCTCTGTATTTTGATATGTGGTCTATGACTTAATAGGCTTTAATTTCTTTGTATAATTCAAGTAAGGACAGGCAACCAGTTCGACTATCGCTGTTATGTGTTTCTACGATGTTGAGCAAACTACTTGTCTTTAACCGTATCATACTGTCACTGGATAGCCTCAAAGCGTTCTATGTGGTCATTTTATTTAACCCCTTAAGTGCCTCTCTCTTTGCACGGGTTAATGTGCTTCTACTGATTCCAGTAATTTCTTCAACTTGCGTATAGGAATTATTTCCCAACAATTGTAAGGCGTGTGCTATTTGCTTTTTGCTGAATTTCTTTGGTCTACCTTCTTTGAAATCGGGATTTTGTTTAGCGATAGCTTTACCTTCTGCTAAACGTGCAACAATCATATCCCTATCAAATTCACTTATAGCTGATAGCATTCTTAAAATTAACCTGCCCATGTCCGTATCTTCAATTAGTCCCATGTTTAGAATATGGACTTTAATATCCTTCTGTAACAAATCTCTGACAAGCTTGAATCCATCTTCCGCTGAACGGGCAAAGCGGTCAAGCTTCGTTACAACTAACGTGTCACCATCTCCAATATTGCTTAACAATTTTTGGAACTCTACTCTGTCTGCGTTCATTCCAGTGGCTTTCTCTTGATAGATAATTGAACAACTTGCCTTTTCTAACTGCTCAATCTGTGACTTTAAATCTTGCCCTATACCCGATACCCTTGCATATCCGTAAATCGTCATGTTTTCTGCCTCCACTTATGGTCATTAGTTTAGACTACGCTATAACCCTATCGTAGCACAGTTCATCTTTCATAGTCAATACTGTTAAGTTATGACTATATAAACCATGACCATAACTATTTTGAATGACAGGCGGCACAAAATATAGCTGTTTCATCTGATAGAAATTCGTAGGTATTAAGAATCGTTTGTAATTTCTTTTATGATTTTGTTTGCGTCTTAGTCTTTCAGTAAATTACTGAATAACAGTTGTGTATAGGGTGATATAAATTAAATATAGTTGAAAAATAAGTTGTTTACGATTTTTTCAGGATAAGATAGTGTGTCGTTTAAGGAGGTTGCAAGCGGAGGCAAGTGGAGGTTGTTTAAATGATGAACGGGAGTGGAGAAAATGGAAAAGAAAATGTTGGTATTAAATGATGAATTAATTAAGGAAGCAGAGAAACTAATGATTAGGAGTGGCTATAAAGCAAAAGCAAGGACCGAGAAACGAAACGACTATATCAATAAAGGAATAAAATATGAGTTGAAGACTGGCAGAGAGCTTGTAGCAGAGATTAAAGAGGTTCTGCCTAACAAGTGGTCCGAGTGGTTAGAACAAACGCATGGTTATTTATGTAGTGGCAGAGATGATATGAAACGTCCAACCATTGATAGGCGGGATTCGGATGATAACTACCGTCTCGATAACATTGATTTTTTACCGTTTGATGAGCATATTCGAAAGGATAAGGCTATTGAAATTACGGTGTACGATACGCAAAATCAATCTTTCAATAAATATGTAACCATGACAGAAGCCAGTAGAATATTAATGTGTTCAGTGGAAAATATTAGTAGGTATTGTGGCAGTAATGTGCTTTATAAGAATCGCTATTTGATTCAAGCAGAGGGTGATAAGGTCGGTAAGAGTAATAACAAGGCAGAACGAAATCAAAGGATGCCAGTGGTGTTAAATGTGATAATGAATGAATTCGATGATGACGGGAATGTGGTAAGGACATTTCCTGCCCAGATGAAAGGCGAAATCTCATTTCCTATGATAGAGGCAAGGCGGCAACCTGTATATTAATACCAAACTATTTTGTTAAGTGGCAATAAATAGAATACATAAAAAGCATAAATTCAAGGCTCAAAAGTTTGTAGCAATATGGACACAAGGAATTATGACAGATACATATATTTAAAGCAGTTGAGCATTCATGATAATCATGAGTGCTTTTTTTATAGTGGGGGGGTACTTTACAGGTGATGAAGACTATAGATTGGTGAAAGAAGGCGGAACTGTTCAACGCACAAACCCTATTGTATTTAATAAGCGATACGAAAGAAGGCTAATATGAAAAAGTTGAAGTTTGAATTAACTGCCGAAAGACACAAAATAGACACAAGGTTACTCCTGTATGTACTAAAGTTGAAATTTATCTTCTCACAATCATGTTAATGAATGCAGCGGTGAATTCATAAGTAAATTGTTCAAATAAAAAAGTTGAATTATTTACCATTAATATACTTGAATACTCCCGCTAGCAGAGATAAAAGGGGAATAATAAAATTGACAATAATTAATGTAGTAGACGCGCCATGTGGCTATGGAAAAACGTCTTGGGCAATTAAATACATGAATAGTATGCCGAAGGATTCTCATCAGTTTATATATGTAACTCCATTTTTAGAAGAAGTTGAAAGGGTAAAAAGCTCAGTCACTAATCGGCAATTCTACGACCCATTGGCAAAAGACGGGGAGACGAAACTAGATGATTTACACAAAATGCTAGGCGAGGGTAAAGATATTTGTACCACTCACGCGTTATTTCAAATGGCAAATCAACAGACCAAAGAACTTCTAAGGGTCAATAGATATACTCTCATATTAGACGAAGTAATAAATGTAATAGAACAAGTTAAGTTGAAGAAAGATGATATTAAATTTTTGGAGAAAGCGGAGGCTATAAGCACGGTGCTTCGGGAAAATGGTTTAAAGTATATTAGCTGGAATGAGGATATAAAGGACTATGATACGCAATATAATAAAGTCAAAAATATTGCACTGACCAACAACTTAATGATTTGTGAAGACTCGGCTCTCATATGGAATTTCCCATGTGAGATTTTTTCATCTTTTCACAATGTATTTCTTTTGACGTACATGTTTAAAGGGCAAATTCAAAAAGCTTACTACGATTTGCATAAAGTTGGATACAGATACTTATCCGTAAAAATGGTTGATAAAGAATACGAACTTGTACCTTATACTGACAGAAATCCTTATGATAAAAAGCAGTTGCAAGAGAATATTAATATATATGAAGGACATTTAAATGAAATTGGAGGACGTGCTTATTCACTCTCTAGTTCTTGGTTTAAAAAACCAGACAAAAAAGATTTAATTGTAGTTCTAAAAAAGAATGCAAGAAACTACTTAATGAACATAAATTCGGCAAAGTCGGAAGCAGTTATGTGGACAACAGTGAAAGGAGATAGCATAAAAGGCGGTAACAAGGGGAAAATTTCGAGCAAAGTAGCTCCAAGGGGATATTCAAAATCATTTGTTCCTATGAATTCACGTGCAACCAACCAGTATAATGAAAGGTACATTTTAGCTTATCTTGTAAATAGGTTTATGAACCCAATTTTAACTAGGTTTTTTGAACAATATAATGTGGAAATTGACCAAGATACTTGGGCTTTATCAGAATTAATACAGTGGGTATGGAGAAGTAGAATTAGAGAAAATGAGTCAATAAACATTTATATACCAAGTAATAGAATGCGTGGATTGCTTAAATCTTATTTAAATAATGATAGGTTTGAGGAAGCTCCAAAGAATGCAATAGTTGATGAATTATCTGGTGATTGGAATATATAAAAACTTAGGCAGTCATACTGCCTAAGCAGGTGGTAAGAACATAGTAAAAATAAGGAGTTTTTTTTAGATTCCTTAAAGAAAAGGATAGAAAGAAATGAAAGAAGGAAATCAATGGGAAAAGATTTAATGATTTTTTTCGGAAATTGTAACTTTTTAAATGTAGATAGATGTAATTAGCTTTTAGTTATTGAGTACAAAAGTAATAGCTCATCCAGTTTTAATTTGATTTTTGAAAGCTCTGCTTTCGAAAATGACAAATACAAGCGAAGCTTGTGTGCGTCAGCAAGCACCGACTTGTTCGGTGTAGACTAGTTTACTGATTCAAGGTTAGTATAAAGTAAAGTTGGAATGGCTAAATATTATTATGTAAAATCACTGCATTTAAATTTGATGAAAAGATAGATATAGTAGTATTTAGAACTATTATCTTAAATGAACACTAAAGTGCCTGCCGCCTACACGCTTCGCTTTGTAGTTGTCTATGAACAGAAAGCAAGCTTTCCGTTCATCTGATTTTTAATATTTACTTTTACAATTTATCATTAATTATGTCATTGTCATTAGTGCAATCTAGTTAATAATGGCGTTATAGGTGGGGATTTGTCATCCTATAAATCAAAAATGTTTATTTTGAAACAGTAAAATTGAAACGTTCTAGCAAGTAAAACCATTGAAAAGTGAGCTCACATACACCTTTCGATGATTCTACTTGCATTTTTATAATGAACACTTCAGATAAACAGTCAATGAAATCACGATTTTATTTAGAAGAATATGCTGTAAAGATAAAATACATAACTAGAAACAACCTATGCCTACAATTTATAGGTATAGGTTGTTTTGTGTGGTGGATTTATTGTTGTTGGTATCAAAATAAGGATAATTGTTCTCTGATATTCCTGTTGAATGAACGATTAAACAGTTTTTCAAATTCTTCCCATGAATCGCTAGCACGCATTAATGTAGTAGTTGATGCAATCTGTTTTTCTAAATGGCTTGCACCAGCTTGTGATGTTAGCCATTGGTGCAGTTTTTCATTATTTTTCTTTCGTTCACGTACTTCTTGCATAACGTCTTTAGGTAAGAGATTATAAATGAATTCATTCGTAATTTTACCAACTAGATGAGGTCTTTGACTGCCACCTGTATATTCCCAGCCTTTTAAACGGAAAATTTCTTTATAAAATTCTTCTGGAAATCGGCGTTGCCAAGGTTGGAATAATTCTTCTACATAAAGATTTAAAAGCTTCTGTAAAGCATCTTTTTCACGTACTTCTTGATACCCTGTAATTTCATCAATAAACGCATCAATACCTACTTTAGAAAAAGCTAAAGTAATATTATAGAGTCTGTCAGCTAAATCTTTTTGATATGCCATACTTGGTTTATCAAAATCACCTCTATTTCTTGCTTGATAAAATGCGTCAGCTAAATCTACTAACAGGGTAGCTTTAAAAGCGTGGAAAGAACTACCACCCTCGGGCGGAGTTATCTTCTGGACTTTACCTTGATTAGTTTCGTTCACTAGTGTTGCATAATTAATTACTGAAATTTCAGTCAATAAGTTTATGCTTTTTTTGCGAAAAAGGTAAATACCTTAATAGAGGTAGCACTGTCCATTTGGTATTTTTATACAGAAAAACAGGGGTG
>DYWT01000273.1 GCA_020742515.1 Sporosarcina psychrophila | reverse complement strand
CTTTTAAAGGAAAGAAAAACCGCTACCCAGACTAAACCAGGTAACGGTATTTTTAATGCTTACTTATTCACTTACACCCATTTCATACAACCATAGGTCAGAACCTGGGTCGATTGAATAGTTAACAACACGTTTGCTGACCGCTTCAAGGTCATAGCGATAAAGTGTTGGAGCTAGTGATACATCTTCAACCATCATTTCTTGCCATTGATTGTAGATATCCCTGCGGTAGTCTGCATCGAATGCTTTTACAGAAGTACCTGCTGCAAGTAGTTCATCGTTCTTTTCGCTTGTGTAATGAGAGAAGTTAGAGATTGAGTTTCGGCCGTGAATTCCTGAAGGATCTGGATCTGAAGCAATCGACCAAGCTCCTTGGAAAACATCAATGTCTTTGCGGCCAGTTTGAAGCATGTCATAGAATGCTTGCATTTCGTGTAAGCGTCCGTCTAAAAGCTCAACTTTAAGACCAACGTCTTCCCAGTTTTGTATATACCATTGCGCAAGTGGTTCAGCTACTTCTCCACCCGACATTGTAAGGAAGTTCAGTACATATTCATTGCCGTCCGCATCTTCACGGAAGCCATCACCATTTACATCTACAAATCCAGCTTCATCAAGAAGCGCTTTTGCTTTTTCAGGATCATATGGACGTCCTGGGTTTTCAGAATCATGGAAACCTATTACTGGAGTGATAAGCGTTGTTGCAGGGATACGGAGATCATGATACATCTCTTTACCAACTACTTCGTTATCCATTGCATGCCACATCGCTTGGCGAACGCGCTTATCAGCAAGTTTTGAATCTGGATCCATTACGTTTTCTTCTTTCGCTTCATCATATGAACCAAGGTTAAAACCGATATACGTATAGACCAAACCTATTCGGCCAAGAAGTTCAAACTGTTCTGAATCCTTTGCATTCAAGTACTGATCAGTTGGGAACTCTGCAATATCGACTTCTCCTTTTTCAAGTGCCTGAAGAATTGATGCACTGTTGACAACCTTCAAGACGATTGATTTTAGATTCGGTTTCCCTCTCCAATAATCATCAAATCTTTCATACTGAACAGATTCACCTGGAACAACTTTTTTAACTTTATATGGACCGAAACCAATCGGTGCTGTACGAATCTTGTCAGAGCTTTCAATTTCCTCAATTGTAGTCTCGCCAGTTGTTATGTCACCAAGATAGTGTCTAGGCGTAGGTGCTGTCCATACTCCGGACATTATAGACGGTGTTGCTTCTGTAAATGTAATAGCAATTGTTTTATCGTCATCGGAAATTTCTATACCAGAAATTGTATCAGCTTTACCTTCGTGATAAGCAGGCATTCCCTCAACGTTAGATATTGCGAATTGGTAACGTGAAGCTGTGTAATCCGGATGACCAATAATCTCATACGAGTAAAGTAGGTCAGATGCTTTTACAGGCTCTCCATCATGCCACTTCACACCGTCTTTAAGAGTCATCGTAATTGTTTTATTGTCATCAGAAATCTCATATGTCGCTGCCCCATCGCTCGTAATGAGGTAATCCCCATCCGCCGCTAGAAAGTCTTCAGCAAAGAATTGCATAATGTTAGCGTCTGGTGCATCGCTATAGAATACTGGAGAGAGAGTCCCTTTGAACGGGTCACTTGATACAAGTCCGTAAACTAGCTCTCCATCTTCAACTACTTCGGCTTTATTAGAAACTTCTACAGGGAATGTAATCTCTTCATTTCCTTCTTTTTCTTCTACCTTTTCTCCCGCCTTTTCTTCTGCAGGCTTTGCTGGATCTTTCTCTTCTTCTTCAGTCTTTTCCTTACCCGTACATGCAGCCAGGAATACACTAAGAACTAGCATAAGGCTGACGAGCATCATAAGTTGCTTCTTTGCCAATTGTATTACCTCCCCTATTTTTTTAGGCTAATCTTTGTCTTGCGTCAGACGCGCGTTTGACCGCTTGGCCGACATAATTTATACACAGCATCATTACTAGGATCAGTAATGCTGCGGGTAACCATACCCACCACTTATTTTGCACAATATCAGGATTTCTCGCAAAAGCGATTAGTGTCCCAAGAGAGGGTGTGCCTGTAGGAAGACCGAAACCAAGGAATGTGAGGCCGGTCTCCAACCCGATATTTCCTGCAAGAGTAAGTGTCATATTCACAATAACGATGGAACTCAAGTTAGGAAACATTTCAAAAAACATAATCTTCCAACTTGGTGTTCCTAACGTTTTGGAAGCATTAATATAATCTAGCTCCCTTTCTGCAAGTCCCTTTGAACGGATGAGTCTCGCTTTCCCAAACCAGGCGAAGGCGCTCATTATAAGGATAAAACTGAATATCGTGTAATTAGGTACGATTGTTACAAAAACGATAATGAACATAAGTGATGGCAAAACCATCAGAAAGTCAATAATTCTCATAATGATATTATCAACGAGGCCACCGAAGAAACCTGCAATGAGTCCTATTGTTAAACCAAACAAACCTGCAATCAATGTGACACAAATTCCGATTGTGAATGAGTTTTTTGCACCAAGTAACAGTTGTCCGAAAATTCCCCGGCCACCGTCATCTGTTCCGAGCCAATGTTCTGCGGAAGGTGGTTTATGGATATTCTTAAAGTCAACCCTTACTAGTTGTGTCTGATCGATAAATAACGGAGATAGATAGGCGGCCGACAAAAGAATCGTAAGTAGGATAAGTGATCCTAGCGCCATTTTGTCGTTCCTAATTTCACGCCAAATCGTTTTTATGAACGATGGATTATTAATTTTTTCTTGAGCCATGAGCTGCTTCTCATTTAGAGATATTGTATCTTTCATCTGTTTTCCCTCCCCTTTCCTCCCTATTCATCATTCAACTCGGATGCGTGGATCTACAATGCTCAAGATGATATCCGATAGCATTGTTCCCACGATTGTGGCCGTGCCTAAAATCATGACAAGTGCCGTAACAACAGTGAAATCACGAGCGCCGATTGATGTTAAGAAAAGTTGTCCGAGTCCGGGATAACTGAAAATCGATTCAATGAAAATGGATCCGCCGATAAGACCAGTTATTTCATAACCTAGAAAGGCAGCTATCGGTATAAGTGAGTTCCGCAAGATATGGCGTGTATAAACTTTTCTTTCAGGTACCCCTTTTGCACGAGCCGTTTTGACAAAGTCTTTCAGTTTCGTGTCAATAATATCATTTCGCAAATATTGGATTGTTCCGAATGTGGCGAGAAGTGCTCCTGACATGACTGGTAAGACAAGGTGTTTTGCTTTACTAACAATATAATCCCATGAGCCGACCTCAAATTTTATATCGACACTACCCCCGATAGGGAACCAACCGAGAATGAAGCTGAAAAGGAATAGCATTAGAAGCGCAAAAACGAATGGCGGTGTAGCAAATGCAAAGTAATTATAGGTGACAATCATTTTATCCACCCATGTGTCTGTCCACCTTCCCGCAACAATTCCAAGTGGGATGGCGATTAAATACGTGACAATCAATGTGGCTAATGCTAACAGGACCGTATTTGCGACCCTTCCGGCAAGTAAAGAAGTGACCGGTTGCTTATACATATAAGACATTCCGAAGTCACCTTGGACTGCATTTCCAATCCAGCGTCCATACTGCTCATACCACGGATCATTTAATCCATGTTTTTCACGAATCTGTTCTATTTGTTCTGCAGTCGCATTCGGATCTCCGGCGAAAGCTCCTGTGATGGCATCACCTGGCATTGCCTTCGCAAGCACAAATATAATCAAACTCAGAAGAATCAATTGCGGGATCATGATTAGTATTCTTCTAAAGATGAATTTTAGCATTTTTTCATAATCCCCCTTTATTGCACTGCAACGGAATGTGTATCAGAAACCTTTTTCAGGTCAAACATCCGTCCATCTTTATCGAAATAATTATCATAGTCTGCTCGGTATTCTTCATTGATGGACTGGCGGAGATGCGTTTTCTCAAATCGCTTTTCCGGATTCATTTCTGGAATTGCAGCAATAAGTCTTTTCGTGTATAAGTGTTGTGGATTATTGTAAACATCAGAAGCTGTTCCTTCTTCAACAAAACGACCTTTATACATGATACCGATACGGTCACACATATGCTGTATGATCCCTAAGTCATGAGAGATAAATAAATAGGTTAAATTAAATTCCTTTTGAATTTCCTGCATGAAGTTCAAAACTTGCGCTTGTACAGATACATCAAGCGCCGATACAGGTTCATCCGCAATAATCAATTTCGGATTTAATGTAAGTGCGCGTGCAATTCCAATTCGTTGTCTTTGTCCCCCCGAGAATTGATGCGGGTATTTATAAATTGATTCAGGATTCAAACCGACACGTTCAACGAGCGCTTGTACCCGTTTTAATTCTTCACCTGGTGACATGCGTTCGAAGTTGCGGAGTGGTTCCGCAATAATGTTCAAGACGTTTTTCCGGATATTCAATGAAGAGTAAGGATCTTGAAAAATCATTTGAATGTCTTTTATATGTTGTCTTCTATCTGCACGTTTTAGTTTTGCAAGGTCACTGCCTTCAAATAAGATTTCTCCGTCCGTTGAATTATTGAGCCCGATAATTGCGCGCCCAGTTGTCGTTTTCCCACAACCTGACTCACCAACAAGGCCATACGTCTCCCCTGGCTCAAGTTCAAAACTGACGCCATCAACTGCCCTGACTTGATCGACCACCCGACGGAGAAAACCTCCTCGTATCGGATAATGTACTTTTAAATTATTTACTTTAAGTAGTGACATAATTCTCTGCTCCTACTCTCTCCTCAGGGAAGTGGAAGTTTTTGTAACAGCTACAACGGACAAAATGACCTGGTTGTACTTCGTTTAGTTTAGGATTCTTTTCATGGTCTTCCTCAGGAATCCATTTAATACGCGGAGCAAACCTGCAGCCTATCCGATCAAGCTTCTGTATAGAAGGGACAATTCCTTCTATAACATGAAGCTTTTCTTTTGATTCCAAATTCGTCGGGATTGAATTTAATAACGAACGGGTATAAGGATGTAAAGGATTCGCAAAGAGTTCACGAACTTCAGCAATTTCGACCACTTCACCCGCATACATAACCGCTACACGGTCAGCCATTTCTGCTACGACCCCAAGATCATGTGTTATAAGAATAATGCCTGATTTAATTTGGTTTTGAAGTTCTTTCATAAGATCCATGATTTGCGCTTGAATCGTTACGTCCAATGCTGTCGTCGGCTCATCCGCTATTACAAGAACTGGGTCACAAGCAAGTGCGATTGCGATAACCACACGCTGCCTCATACCGCCAGACAGTTCATGAGGGTACTGCCCAAAGACGTGCTGTTCATTTTTAATACCTACACGCCGGAGTAAATCAAGGACACGTTTTTTCTTTTCTGCTGCCGAAAGTTTCATATGGTAATCCATCGGTTCCTCAATCTGTCTACCGATCGTGGCTAACGGATTAAGTGCAGTCATTGGATCTTGGAAAATCATTCCCACGTCTTTGCCGCGAACCTTATTCAATTTAGATACCGGCAGGTTCAAAAGATTCTGACCTTTAAAGTTAACTTGTCCTTCAAGCTTCGTAGTTTTCAGATTATGAAGGCCCATTATGGAAAGAGCGAGTGCACTTTTCCCGCAACCCGATTCTCCTACGATTGCGACGACCTCATTCTCATGGACTGTTAAGGAAACATCATCTACCGCCGCGTAGTAGTTACCCTTGATGCTAAACGATGTGCGTAGATTCTCAATTTCCAATACTGGATTTCCCAAGAAAACTTCCTCCTTACATTACTTAAACTCCCAAACTGTGTATAGTAAATTTTCTGATATTTGTTTGCTTGCACCAATATACTATACAAATTTATAGATGACAACACTATTTTTTTAGAATATTAAAACCTCGGTATATTTCATATATGACAAACAGGTTACAAACGTTGGTTTTAAAGCACTTTCTAAACCGAAATATTCTTAATCTTTTTTGGAAAATAATTTGTCACATTATTTATTAAACACAAAAAACGATTTCATTCAAAATTTGAATGAAATCGTTTTTTATTGTTCAGAAAAGATATCTTCGACAGAATTATTACGAGTTCCGCCATTTTTTCCATCAAAACATGGATGCCAATTCAATTATTTGATGAACTTGCTGAGGAAGATGCAACCATTGCCGCAATCGTTGCTGCCATTACCGCTTGCTGCGCTTGTATAATTAATTCAACTGACGTTGCAAGACTGACACTTGCCGCTTCTGCACTTTCAGTTAACTGATGCATAATATACCCAATCGCAATAGAGAGTGCCATTTCCCGATTCCATTTAAATGGTTTTGATTCTTCCAATGCGTGTGTCAATTCGACAATATTCTTTAATTCTGCATCATCTATCCCAAAAACAGTTAGGAATCCAATCATTGGATAATGAACAGGCCGCACTTTCGTATTCTGCTTAAAATGGATAAGGACTTCTGCTGCCCTTGCTACAAGACTCGGTTCAAATTTAATTTGTATGTAAGTCATTACCTGTGACAGCCATTGCAGTTCATTCCCCGACCGGAATCCCTCAGTCCGCAGTGCATCATAATACACTCGCATCGATTTTGCATGCTCCATTGGATCGGCACCTCTTTTACCCAACAATACTGCATATGCGTAATCATCATCAGACGTCAAGAAGAAATGTCGTTTTTTTATCGCATCATATAGCTTTTTAGCTTGACGTGCTTCATTTTCATAGAGACTTGTGTCGTTCGTCAAGAGAAGTGCAGCCAAATACGAATGGATTGTATTACGGAAACCTAAACCTTTTAAAACTTGCTGCTTCGCGAATAAACGATTCACTTCTTTATCAATATCCGCTCCAGGCTGATCTAGAAATGCTGCCATCATCGGAAGAAGATTGCCGCGGAGCGGAGAAAGCCAACTTGATTTGCTTTTCAGGGCATCCATCACTCTACTCAAACTTTCCGCATCAAATTCCCTTTCGGATGTGACATAATACGATGTAATTGTCAGCACGACGTTTTTATCCACCGTCCAACCTGCCAACGACTTCACTTTCTCATATGTCGTTTCGACTTCCTGTCTAATCACATTCGCATCCATTGACCACATCTCCTTTTATATATGTACGCTTGTCCGCGAGAAAGGTTTCACTAGACTTGGCAAAACATCTACTAATTGTTATGCTTTTTGAAAATATCTACAGAATTGAGTGATTCACTTGACCGAATTTGAAGCTATTCAACAAACTCCTTCATTCCAATCAAAAGAAACTCTAAAAGAACAACTTAGCACACTTGGCGTCAAATCTGGTGACCACATCATTGTCCATTCATCCCTCAAGTCGATGGGCTGGATTGCGGGCGGTGCACAAGCCGTCGTCGAATCACTCATTGAAACAGTGACTTGTAACGGTACAATTATCATGCCTGCACAGTCTGCCGACAATTCTGAACCATCTTACTGGATGCTTCCACCTGTCCCGAAGGCCTGGCATGAACCAATACGTCAATCTATCCCCGCTTACAATCCTAGCTTAACCCATCTGCGCGGAATGGGGAAAATTGCCGATTGCTTCCACCGCCACCCAGAAACAATTCGCAGTCCTCATCCCGCTCATTCCTTCATGGCATGGGGACTACATGCAGATGAATGGATGGCTGAACACCCGCTTGAAGATTCATTTGGAATGAGCTCTCCGCTCGGGAAAATGTTGGTGGCGAATGTGAAAGTCATTATGATTGGTGTCGGTTATGAATCGTGTACAGCTCTTCATTTATCCGAATACCTGGTCCCTGGACTCACAGTTTCCCCTCAAGGAGCCGCTATCATGCAAGACGGCGAACGTTTTTGGGCCACTTTCGATATGGCCGATGTCGATTCAGACGTTTTCCCAGCGTTAGGCCAAGCTTTCGAGGGAATAAACCCTGGTATCGTCCTTGATGGCAAGTTGGGTCAAGCCCTTTGCAAAGTCGTTCCGATGAAACCGCTTGTCGATTTTGGGACTGAATGGATAAGAAAAAAAGAAGGTTAATAAGTTAACTTTTTTAAGTCCGGATATGTGAATGAACTTATAACCCCTCAACTTGGCAGGTCTTTTTACTCTCCTACATAAAATAATCTGATTAATTACTACCATTTTGTCAATTTGACGGAAAATATAGAGGATTCTTACATTAAAACAACGAAGACAGAGGATGTACAAATTAATAGGGAGGTGATACATAGTGAAGAAGAAAAAAACGTTTTTACTATCGGGGGCATTATTGTTGATGTTTGCAGTAGCTCCGATTGCCAATGCAGGAAGTTCTCTTCCAGTTCCATTACCAACAGACGGCGGGGGAGGGTCAAAACCGCCGGCATGTACCCCGCAAGGTTATTGTCCGATTCCAACTTAATACTGAATAAAATGTTATTGATTGAAAAGGCTCCCCTTGTTACTCAGAGAAATTCTGAGTAACAAGGGAGAGCCTTTTTTGAAATCTTAATTATGATTTCTGATCAACCCTCTTATATTCTCGTCCATATATCTATCTTTACTACACTTCAGTTGATAGTCTGGTGAACTTCATTTCTTGAAGCATCTACAAGTGAATGTATTAAATCTAAATCTCCCATATGAAAAGCAGTAACAATCGCGCTACCAACAATGACTCCGTCTGCAAGCGCACCAATTGACCGGACCTGTTCAGGCGTTGAAATCCCAAACCCTGCTAGTACAGGGACAGGACTTACCTTTTTCAATTGCTCCAAATGGGCAGCAAGATCCTCGCCAAATCCATTCCGCACCCCTGTAATACCGTTTACCGTCACCGCGTACACAAAACCTTCAGCTGCCGCTGTTATTTTCTTAATCCGTTCTGGCGGGCTCGTTAGCGAGACCAGTGGAATAAGTGCAATCTTAGATATTGTAAGGGAATTACGCAATAGTCCACTTTCCTCGTACGGCAAATCAGGCACAATAAGACCGCTAATCCCGCTGTTCTGGCAATCCCTTGCAAATTCATTGATGCCATAGCCTAAAATCGGATTCAAATAGGTCATGATGATGAGTGGAACCGTTACTTCATCGTTGAATAAAGCGAGTTCTTGTAATACTTTGCGAAGCGTTACCCCATCAGCGAGTGCACGTTCGCCAGCCTCTTGTATTACTGGGCCATCTGCTACCGGATCTGAAAAAGGAATGCCAAGTTCAATTGCGGTGACGCCTGTTTCTTGGAGAAATAAAATATTTTTCTTTATCGTTTCAAGCCCGCCATCGCCCGCCAGTATATAGGGTACAAACGCCTTATCGCCGCGACTTACACAATTAGTAATCGCGTTGGTTAAGTCTTGCTTAGTCATTCAAGCCACCTCCTAAAGCATCGCGTACCGTTTGGACATCTTTATCGCCACGTCCTGAAAGGCAAATAACGAGAATTTCTTCCTCACCCATCGTACCTGCCAGTTCTACTGCATAGTGAACAGCGTGTGCACTTTCAAGCGCTGGAATAATTCCTTCTACTTTCGCTAATAACTGCAATCCTTCCAATGCTCCAGTATCTGTTACTGATGTGTACATAACTCGCCCAATATCATGCAAATGGCAATGCTCCGGTCCGACAGCAGGGTAATCGAGACCTGCCGAAATGGAATGGGCTTCTTGGATGAATCCATCATCATCTTGCAACACATACATATATGCCCCATGCAGAACGCCTTCTTTGCCATCCGCAATCGCAGCTGCATGAAGCCCAGTTTCAATGCCACTTCCCGCTGCTTCAACGCCGTACAAAGCAACGTCTTCATCATCTACAAATGGATGGAACATGCCTATTGCATTGCTCCCGCCACCGATGCACGCAACAATTGCATCTGGCAGACGCCCTTCTTTCTCCACAATTTGTCGTCTCGTTTCCACACCAATAACACGCTGGAAATCACGAACAATTCTTGGGAATGGATGCGGACCAAGTGCAGATCCTAATATATAATGCGTATCTTCCACATTCGCCACCCAGTAGCGCAACGCCTCATTGACTGCGTCTTTAAGTGTCCCGGATCCTTTATCGACTGAAACGACTTTCGCTCCAAGCAACTCCATGCGAAAAACATTCAATTCCTGCCTACGAATATCTTCTTTCCCCATATAAATAACGCATTCAAGATTAAATAAGGCGCATACCGTTGCTGTTGCTACTCCGTGTTGACCCGCCCCCGTTTCCGCAACAATTTTCTTTTTGCCCATGCGCATTGCAAGGAGCGCCTGTCCGACTGTATTATTGATTTTATGTGCGCCCGTATGGTTTAAATCTTCCCGTTTAAGATAAATCTTGGCACCGCCTGCTTCTTTTGTAAGTCTTTCTGCAAAATATAGCGGTGTCTCCCGTCCAACAAAATCCTTTAAGTAATAACTTACTTTTTCCATGAAACCCGGATCCGCAATCGCTTCATCGTATGCAGCCTCCAGTTCAATGAGCGCTGTCATTAACGTTTCAGGAACAAACTGACCGCCGAACTTTCCGTACCGCCCTGCTTTGGATACTTGTGAACCATCCAATTCTTTTACCATAACTCATCTCTCCTCCTCTTTGACCACCTTAATAAATGTGCGCATTAAGTTCTCATCTTTTCTTCCCATAACTTCCACGCCGCTTGAAACATCCACCATGTATGGCTGTACAGTCCGGATTGCTTCACCGACATTTTCCGCATTCAGTCCCCCTGCGAGAATGATGCTATCCGACTGTACATCGCACTCTCTCATCAGTTGCCAATCGAATATTCTTCCACTGCCGCCTTTATAGTCCGTTCCAGGTGTATCGAACAAAAAGTAGTCCGCCTCATATTGTGCAGCCTGCTTTATATCTTCACTGCTGTGAACTGATATCACTTTAATGGAAGGAAGTCCGATTTTATTAATGAAATCAGGGCTTTCATTTCCATGGTATTGAACAAAATCTAATGGCACTTCTCGATAGGTCTTTTCGATAAATGCCCGTGAATCGTCTACAAATACACCAATTATCATTACCTCAGGCGGAATATTCTCTGCCAACATTTGTGCTTTGGCAATCGTCACTTGTCGCTTGCTCGGTGCGAAGACAAAACCTATGGCGTCCACTCCTGCGTCGACCGCCATTTTCACATGTTCCTTTTCCAGTAGTCCGCAAATTTTTACTTTCGTCATCGGACTGCTCTGGATAACGCGACTTGAAGTGAATGGATGGCTATATCGACTGCACCGCTTCGCATAAGCGATTCGCCCACTAGGACTGCACTTGCACCGGCATCCGCAACGAATAACGCATCTTCTGTTTCCCAGATACCGCTTTCGCTAATGAGCACACGTTCCTCATCAAATGGAAACAGAGCTGCAATCTCCTCAGTCTTCTTTAGATCGACTTTAAATGTGCGAAGATCCCGATTGTTGACGCCTATCAGTTTCGCGTCGATGGCAATTGCACGTTTCAGTTCTGCTCCGTCATGTACTTCCACAAGTACTTCGAGTCCGGATGCCACAGCATAGGCATGTAGATTGCTGAGTTCTTCATCCGTGAGAGCAGCAACAATCAGTAGAATGACAGATGCACCAGCACTTTTTGCATGATCAATCTGTACGGTATGGACAATAAAGTCTTTGCATAGCAATGGAATCGGAACATTATCCGCCACGGCTGCTAAGTCCTCGAAAGAACCCTTAAAGAAATGACTATCCGTCAATACAGATATACACGCTGCGTCCGCGTTATAGTAAGAAATAGCCTGTGCAACTGGATCCGCACCTTCAGCGATAAGTCCCTTGGAAGGTGATGCACGCTTCATTTCTGCAATGACTTGCAAATGCTCTGTGTTGTATAGTCTTTTGAATAAAGAAGGGCGCGATGGTCGACCTTCCCGCAGCACGCTCGGTTGTGTTAGCAATTGCTGTACTTCACGTCGTTTCTCTTGTAAAATTTCATCCAAAATCGTCATCTTGCCACCGCCTTTATACCGATTTTCGAACTGAATGCTACAACAGCATCGAGCTTTTGCAACGCTTTTCCAGATAAAATACTGTCAGTCGCCTGTTTGACGCCCTCTTGAATTGTCCCCGCTCGCCCATTTGCAAATAATCCGATGCCTGCATTAAAAACGACCGTATCGAAATGAGGACCGCGTCGTCCATTAAAAACCGCCCGAATTGTTGCTGCATTTTCCTTCGCGTCGCCTCCACGTATAGCTGAAATTGGGGCATATCCAAGCCCCACATCATCTGCTGTCAGCGAAAATGGGATCAAATCGCCTTTATCAAGAAGAACAAATGCATTTTGTCCCGCAAGTGACGCTTCGTCCATTCCACCCGCTCCCGATACGACAATTGCCCGCTCTCTACCAAGCATGCGCAATACGGATGCATATTCCATCGTGAAGTCCGGTCTGTTAATACCCGTGAACTGTGTTTTCAATGGGATTGGATTTGTCAAAGGCCCTACCAGATTGAAGATCGTCGGCTTGCCAATTTGCTGCCGGATTGCTCCGATTCGTTTCATTTTCGGATGAACATTTGGTGCATATAAGAAGGTGATTCCTTCCTGTTGAAGCAGTTCGATGGTTTCATCTAAGCTGAAGTCTATATGAACGCCAAGGGCTTCCAATACATCTGAACTTCCTGCAGCACTCGAAACTTTCCGATTACCATGCTTAGCGATAGATGCTCCCGCTCCCGCCAAAACGAACGCGGACGCCGTACTGATATTGAAAGTATTTGAGCCATCCCCGCCTGTTCCGCAGTTATCCATAAATGTTTCCCGCGGAACATTTACTCGAAGTGCAAATGATTTCATGACTGCAGCAAGAGCCGCAACTTCATGGGCTGTTTCTTCTTTTCGTGACAATGCCACTAGAAAATCGACTATGTCCTGCGATTCTGTTTGTTCATCGAACATCAATTTAGAAGCTTCCACCATTTCTTCATACATCAAATGCTCGCCCATCTCTACTTGTCTAACAAAACCTCTCATCTCAATCTCTCCTCTGCTCTACTAAGCTCTTTCTTACAATCTATTCATCCTAGAATTAGTTAACAACTTCTAATAAAGACTTGGCTTTGTTGACCGTCTCCATGAATTCCGCTGTCGGATCTGACGCTTGAACGATGCCTGCTCCTGCCTGAACATAAGCTTTTCCGTCTTTCACGACCATCGTTCGAATCGTCAACGCAAAATCCATATTGCCATTGAAGCCGATATAACCGATTGCTCCCCCGTAAATACCCCGGTCCATTTTCTCCAATTCTTCAATCAATTCCATTGCTCGTTTTTTCGGTGTACCTGTTACCGTACCCGCCGGAAGACATGCCGTTAACGCGTCCAATGAATGCAACACGGGAGACAATATTCCCTCTGCTTCCGATACAATATGCATAACATGCTCGTAACGGACGACTTCCATATAACTCGTGACTTGAACCGAATCTGGAAGGCACACTTTTTTCAAGTCATTCCGTCCAAGCTCGACCAACATATCATGTTCCGAAAGTTCTTTCGGATCCGCCAACAACTCTTTTTCAAGTGCTATATCTTCCGCCTTATCTATACCGCGCCGGCGTGTCCCTGCAATCGGATTCGTCTTCACTTTGCCATTCGATACACTCACGATACTTTCCGGGGATGTGCCCACAACTACGTGATCATCAAATTCCATATAATACATATAAGGTGAAGGATTACGCTTTCTTAGCTTTCGGTATAATGAAAATGGATCACCGTTAAAGTCCGCCACTAAACGTCTAGACAGCACGATTTGCTCAGCCTCTCCTTGCTCGATATACTCTTTCGCACCGCGTACCAGGTCTTCAAACTGTTGTTGCGTGACAGAACAGCTATAATCCGATAGCGCAAAAGCCGACTCTTCTTTTTCTGGTCCAGACAATATGCTTTCTGCTAGGGCATCCAAATCAGGCGTACTTTGTTCCGGATTAATTTCCGTATGCAGCAATGTCACTTCATTCAACACATGATCGAAAATAATAATGGTTTCATAAATATTGAAATTAACATCCGGGAATCCCATATCATCATAGGAACGCGTCACCCTGTCGGAACCCGCCCCGTAACCGACGTAGCCGACCGCTCCGCCTGTGAAAGGAAATTCAATATCATCCGTAATTCGCGGCATCAATCGTTTCAACAGCACAAACAAATCGCCCTCGTGTACATATTTCTTGCCCGTAGCATAAACGTGCTCATCAAGTTTTCCATTGCGTCCGCTGTAGGATTTCAGGGGATCCATCCCAAGGAAAGAATATCGCCCAGAACCCTCATGCTTCGAAGAACTTTCTAATAAAAACTTTCGTTGACCCTGCATTCTTCTGAAAATCAATATGGGAGTTAACGAATCCCCATTTAATTTCTTCATTGTCGTCCGTAAACTCGTCTGTTCTCTACTCATCTCAGCTCAGCTCTCCTCTTTTTTGGGAATAAAAAAGTCCCCTGCAAAAGGACATAGGAGTCCGATTGCAGAGGACGGAATTTACCGCGTTGCCACCTCTAATTGAAGCATTCCTGCTTCCACTTAGCGTGCCTTAAAGACACATCCCGTAACGTGGGATCTCACGTCCTACTTGAATAATTACCCTAATAGGCTCTCATAAGTCCATTCACACTGGCCGCGAATCGGTTTTCACCACCCACCGACTCTCTACAATCGCGCACCTATGCTACTCTTCTTAATCAATAATTTCTCAGCTATACTCTTCTCATCTCGTCTATCGTGGGCGGCACCGCTCTCGGTACCTTCTGCCCGTCTCTTAAAAAATGTTATTCCCATCGTAGTACAAGGAGAGTTAATTGTCAACCTCTTCTGTTTTATTCATACATCACTTGAAATCAAAGCATCCTCTATTATGTGATCAAAATTTTCGGCTTTAATGGCAACTACGACTTCATGATTTTGAACATTTCCCTTAGACGCGCTACAATGGAGGAAAGAAATTTCTTGGATAGGATGACATAAATGAGAATCAATAAATACTTAAGCGAAGCCGGAATCGTCTCCCGCCGTGGAGCGGATAAATGGATTGAGGATGGACGCATTACAATTAACGGACTCCCTGCTGAGTTAGGCAGTAAGGTCGAATCTGGTGACGAAGTTCATGCAGACGGGAAACTTGTGAAGACTGAGGAGCAACTCGTCTATCTCGCACTTAACAAACCCGTTGGTATTACAAGCACGACAGAACGTCATATCAAAGGCAATGTTGTCGACTTCGTCAACCATCCGCTGCGTGTTTTCCATATCGGACGCCTCGACAAAGACTCGGATGGGCTTCTTCTTCTTACAAATGACGGCGATATCGTCAATGAAATTTTGCGCGAAGAAAATGGTCATGAAAAGGAGTATATTGTTACTGTCGATCAGCCAATTACTAAAGAATTCATCAGACAGATGGAGTCAGGCGTCCCGATTTTAGATACAGTGACAAAACCATGCAAAGTTAAACAACTTGGACCACGTAAATTCAACATGACATTGACGCAAGGTTTAAATCGCCAAATTCGCCGCATGTGTTCCGCACTCGGCTATAATGTACGGAAACTGCAACGTACGCGCATTATGAACATCCATCTAGGTGACCTGCCGAATGGTCAGTGGCGCGACTTGACTACAGAAGAACTGTCGGAAATGTTCAAGATGTTGAATTATGAACCGAAACGATGACAAAAGAAAAGCGCAAGGCGCCTGAAGTCTAGACAATGTTCCTAATCAAAAAAACTGTCCCACACCTATTAACTGGTGTAGGACAGTTTTTCTATTCACTACCTTATACGTCAACCATCTCTAAAAATTGGCGCGTCCGTTCGTTGGTCGAATGGTTGAAGAATGTATGCGGATCTGCGTTTTCAATAATACAGCCTTCGTCCAGCATAACAATCCGGTCTGCTACTTCTTTTGCAAATTTCATTTCATGAGTGACGACGACCATCGTCATTCCATCATTTGCGAGGTCTTGCATTACTTGGAGCACTTCCCCGACAAGTTCGGGGTCAAGCGCTGATGTTGGTTCGTCAAACAAGAGCGCTTTTGGTTCCATCGCGAGTGCACGGGCGATGGCGACACGCTGTTTTTGACCGCCTGATAATTTGCTTGGATAGACGTCTGCTTTATCAGACAAGCCGACTTTTTCCAAGATAACAAGCGCCTCCTTCTCTGCCCGTTCCTTCTTGATCTTTTTGACAATGATGGGTGCCTCCGTTATGTTTTCAAGCACTGTCTTATGTGGGAAAAGATTAAAGTGCTGGAATACCATACCTACTTCGGCACGCACATTCGATAAGTCCTCTTTCTTCAGATCGACTAGTCGTCCATCAATTGTAATTTCACCTTCATTGGGCATTTCAAGGAAGTTCAGACAGCGAAGCAACGTGCTTTTACCTGAGCCGCTGACTCCAATGAGTACGACAACTTCCCCAGCTTCCACGTCAAGGTCGATTCCTTTTAGCACTTCAAGATCGTCGAATGACTTGTGGAGGTTTTTTGTTTTAATCATTTAATTTCCTCCTCATATACTGTCAACATCCAGCTTTTTCTCATACCATTTCAGCAGTGCAGAGAAGATTAGCACGAGTACAAGATAATACACTCCGACGACCAGGAATGTTTCAAATGGTTGGAATGATGCCGCCGCCTCCCTGTTTGCCAGTCCGAACATTTCCGAAACACCGATAACGTATACAAGTGATGAATCTTTCATGGTAATGATGAACTGGTTTCCAAGCGGCGGAATCGCACGGCGAAGCGCTTGCGGGAATATAATTCTACGCATTGCTTGCCGACGGTTCATGCCGACCGCCAGACTTGCTTCTTCTTGTCCGCGATCGATTCCCTGTATGGCGCCCCGGAAAATTTCCGCGATATAAGCACCATTATGAATACCCAGCGCAATTGCACCGGCCCAGAAATTCGAAAGGATGACGATATTCGTAATTCCGTAATAGAGAAACATGATTTGGACAATCAGCGGAGTCCCCCTGATTAGTGTAATATACAGGTTTGCGATTGCCTGCAAAATTTTTGATTTGGATATTTTCATTAAAGCAAAGATGATACCTAGTGCAGTACCCAGCACGAGGGCAATTGCTGTAATTTCCAAGGTGATAAGTGCTGCCTTTAAAAAACCTGGGTACGTTCGTATGAATACCTCATAAAGTGTTGTAAATATCTCTGGCACTAGTTATTCCCTCTTTCCGTAGTCAAGTCTGTAGAGTCATTCATTCTAAAAGCTCCACACCTTCCAGATCAAGGTCTAGCAGATTCCGATCGAACCATTTCTTCGATATTTCCTCATACGTGCCATCTTCAATTATTTCTTTCAACGCTTTATCAATTGCTTCTCTTAATGCATCATTGTCAGGTCGGACGGCGATGGATGGCTGCTCTACCCATAGCGGCTTTCCGACTTCCTTAATTTTAAAATCATTATCAATTGCTTCATAGCCAACAATATCAGCCGTGATAACCGCATCGAGACGACCTTCTATAGTCAAATCCTTCAGTGCAACAACATCACTGCTGTAATATTGGATATCGTCCGAAAGGGTTTGTGCCGGCTTTTCGTATGTAGATTGAGCCACAACACCGATCTTTTTGCCTTTCAAATCAGCGTCGGACTTTATGTCCGTATTATCTTCCGATACAAAAATCATTCCGCCTGAGTAGTAATAAGGCTCAGTAAAGTTTGCCTGCTTTGCGCGCTCTTTTGTATAAGCCATCGATCCGATGATTGCATCGAACTTTTTACCGATGAGTCCCTGCATGATTGTTTCAAAAGGATTTGTCACAGGGTTTGGTTTTAAATCCATCTTGTCAGCAATCGCCTCACCAATCTCGATATCAAAACCAGTTAATTCCCCTTTTTCCTCAAAGTTAAATGGCTTATAAACGCCGCTTGCGGCAAACGTCAGACTTCCTTTTTTCATAAGTTCATAGCTTCCGTCGCCGTCACTTTTTTCTTCTCCGGCATCCTTCTTGGTCCCGCATGCCGATAATACGAGCATTGAAACAGTCAACAATAGAAATAATGATTTCAACTTCCCCATAATAAAATACTCCCCTTTTTAATCATCCCGAACGTTTTCGGTTTTTTTAGATTACTCTCTATCTCGTACCCTATTCCTTTCCTGCTAAACATAAATATTCATGGAGTATGCATTTCATTGCATACTTGGTAGTTCACTTTGACTGATAACTCGCAAGTATAATAGCAATTCTGTCTAGAATTTCAGGTGTCGTGTCATTCAAATAGTTATTAATCATAATAGAAAACGCAAGTTTTTCTCCGTCTTTTGTTTTAACATAGCCCGACAACGCGGTAACTCCGTTCAATGCTCCCGTTTTGGCTTGGACATTACCCGCTGCCGCTGTCCCTTTCATGCGATTGCGCAATGTCCCTCCAACAAACCGTTCTTCATTTCCCGCTACGGGGAGCGCCTTCTGAAATGCTGGATACCATGGTTTTGTCTGTGCTGTGTAGAGCAGTTTTGTCACTTCATTCGCCGTGACGAGATTTTTATGGGACATACCTGATCCATCGCGAAGTAGCATGTTTTTTGTGTCAATCCCCAGATTAGCGAGCGTACCTTCTACGACTGAAAGCCCTTTATCCCAACTGCCTTCTCCACCCATCGTACGTCCCATCTCTTTGACCAGTACTTCGGCATGTCCGTTATTACTTAATTTCATAAAGGGGATGAATAATTCTTTTAGCGGTATTGATTTTTTTGACGTCAGTAATGTGGCCCCTTTGGAAACTCTTTTACGTTCGACTTTCGGTGTCCCCACAAAAGTGATGCCTTGTTGTTCGATTGCATCCTTGAAAATAGTTGCCGCATAGTCTGTCGGTTTCCAGATCGATGACCAGCTGCGTATTTTTATTGCGCCTACCGGAATCGTCCCGGAAACGATGAGAGTATTGGAGCCATGCTGCCGTTCAACTGTAATGCTCTTACTGCCTTTTTTAGTTACTGTTTGCGTCTTGTTGACGATTGTCAGGTAGTTATTCGCCGGTACCATGGCGACTTTTCCTGCTTGTCCCGATTTCTTAGAAGGGGTTACTTCAACGATGACCGTGCCCGCGTCATAATCGTCATTTGGCGACAGTGTCAGTGCGGACACTTGGGAGCCTGTATAATAGGGTTCGTCGGACCAATTCAGATCTTGGGATAGTCTTATGTCATCATACCAAGTGTCATCCCCGTACACGTTTCCGGCGATAGAGCTGATTCCCTTCGCTTTTAACTCGGATACGAATGCCTTCAGATCATTCTGTGTCAACGTCGGGTCGCCTCTCCCTTTTAAATAGAGATTGCCACGCAGTATGCCATCCTTCACTTGCCCATCCATATACAACTCGGTTTTGAACATATGCTCCTCTCCAAGTGTTTCAAGCGCCGCCGCACCTGTCAGTAACTTCATAACGGAGGCGGGATGGACTCGTGTATCGCCTAGATGGGAATAGATAATATTTCCGGTAGATGCTTCACGTATACTCAGCGTAGCTGTCGCACCTTGCAGTCTAGGGTCGTTCAGAATTTCATCAATAGCATGGAAATCATACGGTTCACGGGGGATATCAATTTTAGCAACAGGCACTGCAGTAATGTCCGGGGCGGTAGTATGGTTCTGGTTATCCTTGTCGTTAAATCTATTTACAAACAAGACAATCGTTACAACGACCACTAGTACACCTAACAATTTCAATAGTTGGCTCTTTTTCAAACCGTCTTCGCCTCCCTGGTAGTTAAGTACGTTTTTACTTTGGATGAAACAAACGAAAATGGTTTTCCGATGAATGGAATGGGGGATAAAGGTATAGAGAGAGAAACGGCAGTACACTGATCCATCTCTCATCACTTTTAAAGAGAGGTGTATACGTTGGCTCATAAAGATCTTGAGAACGGCATCCCAACTGCGTTAATTCAAGTATTGAAAGATGGAAAAAAAGAGACGTTCCATGAAATCATCAAGGAATTAAAACCGTTCGATATTGCAAACCAGTATAAACATTTACCTGTGAAACATCGGCCATTATTTTTAGAATTCCTTACATTGGATGAATTAACTGGATTATTACGCCACTTATCACAGGATGATCAGCTTCATGCTTTACGAACAATCGGGCCTGCCCGTTCTACGGATATTTTAGACCTTATGAAAAATGATGACCTTGCCTTCCTGTTATCTGGACTCCCCCAAAATGAGACGGATGCATTAATTGCTGAAATGAAACAAGAAGAAATGGACATCATCCGGCAGATCATGAATTACCCGCAAAAAACTGCCGGTCGTGTAATGACAAATCGTTTCGTATGGATTCATCAATCGTATTCAGTGGAGCGTGCAGTAAAAAAACTGAAGAGTTACTCTGCACTTGCAGAGTACTTGAATTATCTGTATGTCATTGACGATGACAAAAAACTTATCGGTGTTGTCTCTTACCGCGATCTGTTACTTGCAGAACCCGACGCTAAGATAGAAAAAATCATGTCACAGAACGTCGTGAAAGTAGGCGTGCTGACCAAGCAAGAAGAAGTAGCTAAAATTATTGGTCGTTACGATTTCATCTCCATGCCGGTCACTGATGACGAAGGTGTTCTGCTCGGTATAATCACGGTGGATGACGTCCTTGATATTGTCGTCCGGGAAGCAAACGAAGATATTGAAATGCTACTCGCCTCCGGGAAAGCAATTGACTTCAGAACGAAACCGTTAGTCGCTGCCCGAAGACGTTTGCCATGGCTAATTTTACTGCTATTCATTGGACTTGTTTCCGGCAGCATTATCTCTCGTTTTGAAGCGACGCTTGAGGCCGTTGTCGCGCTCGCCTTCTTCATGCCTATGATTGCCGGCATGACCGGAAATACTGGAACACAATCACTTGCTGTCGTCGTGCGTGGCCTTGTTTCTGAAGATCTTGATACGAAAAAAATGTTAAAACTTATTTTCCGAGAACTGTTAGTCGGCATTATTATCGGTATTGTCTGTTCCGTTGTTATTTCGATTATTGCTTATATTTGGCAAGGCAGTTTTGTACTTGGCCTTGTTGTCGGCTCTTCTTTACTTATCACACTTATTATCGGAACGCTGGCGGGGACTATCATTCCGCTTATCTTGCACAAATTCAAAGTAGATCCTGCAGTTGCATCGGGTCCGCTTATTACTACCATCAACGATATATTGTCGCTTTTGATTTATTTCGGAATTGCGACGATGTTCATTTCAAAATTGATGTAAAACGATGAGGAAGCGACTTTACTCGATTGGGTGAAGTCGCTCCTTTTTAAATTGTTACGAAAGTGGCTAAACTTCCTATTTACAATAACGCACAAGCCATCCATCAGGGCCTCCAGAAATGTCTGTTCCGCGCCACCCATCTTCTAAAAGATCTTGCTGAGATTTAGTATCTTGCATTGGGATGAATTGCTCTTCTTTCCACTCTTCCCCTTCTCTATGAAGTTGTTTTACAAAAACATAACGCAACAATCCGCCATACTTCTTTTTTAACGCGGCTATTTCCATCTGCTGTGCAAACTTGTCCTTTAAACTTGCAATATTGAATGGTGCCACTGTCGCGCAGACATATTTATAGTCCTCTTTTCTCAATTGCTCCATTAAAACTTCCGCCATAATCTTTTGCAAGCGATGTCCACGATACCGAGGGGATACATTCGATATTTCCTGGTAAATGACAGAGCCCAATTCTGTTGAATCGAGTCCCACATCTGAACCGAGATGTTCTTCATCCGCACCTGGTACAAGTAGCGCACGGAATGCAACAAGCCAGCCATCTGCAAATACTCCTACCATCTTACCGCCGCCGGTCAAAATATATTCATACTCTTTTTTTGACAGTGAAGATAATGAACTTGGATTATCAAGGACATGGAGTATTTCTTTTTGTACATGTAAAATCGCCTCAAGATCTTCCAAATACAATCTTCGTATATAAAACGGGTGACCTTCTTTCAACGAACCACTATAAAGAACGTCCATCTACTTGCTCCTCCATTTCGTTAAATAAAAAATCGATATGCTATACTAAATAAAGAAATGACTGAATAGGGGGACTATTTATGACAAAATTGAAAAGTATTGGCCAGATTGGCATACCTATAAATGATATCGATCGGGCTATTTCATTTTATAAAGATTTGCTTGAACTACCACTTTTATTCAACACGGATACAATGGCTTTCTTCGACTGCGATGACGTCCGTTTAATGCTTAGTCTGCCCGAAACAGAACAATTCACAAACGCAAGTTCAGTCCTTTATTTTCAAGTAGATGACATCAAACAAAGCTATATTCAGATGAAAGAAAAAGGAGTTTCATTTATCGATAAACCGCATATCGTCGCAAAAATGGACTCCACAGAAACGTGGATGGTGTTTTTCAATGATACTGAGGGGAATACGCATGCGCTGATGAGTGAAATAGCAGTATAACTATTTAATGAAATATACTACTCACTTATTCCACGTCTGTTGATTAACCATTTTCTTAAATAAGATAATAATAAGGTCTTCATTTAGACTAGTACGTTTCCGCCTCACTTTTGGCTAAATAATCACGACAGTTTCACCGAGAGACAAGAGTGGTTACAACGTTCATGTAAAAATTGCAGTTGCTTGGGAAAGAAGAATAACGGATGATCTTCATTTTCGTTTCAGCCATTTTTCGGAACTCATTTATAAAGTGAAACTTCAATCGGGATGGGGGGTTTTGCCCGTTACTATGGGGTTAACAACAAAGTGTTTCACATGAAACATTGTTACTATTGTGGCCAGCAAAGTAACTTTTTATTTTCCAAATAAAAAGCATCACTCCATAAAAGAGTGATGCTTTTCCGAGCAAAAATAGCACTGACAACAACAGTACTACTCTGTTTATTAATATGAAATTCCTACACGAAAACCGATATTATTGCCTTGCAGTAGTTCATCGTAAGCAAAAGCAGCTGTATCACCAACGGATATTTGTTTACCGTCCTCTGGCAACAAGTCGCGCTCAGTTCTGTAGTCACCCACTGCCACACCATCCGGTAAATAAGTAGGGCAGACAATTGTCCACTCAAGCCCCGATTGACGCAGCATGTCATACACTTTACGGTGCTCCTCCGCCGCAAAAGTTAGCCGGCGATTTGTATCTCCAGCTTCATAACGCAGTTTTTCGGGATTAATCTTACTTTGCAAGATGCCCGCTGTCCCAATTGTGACAAGCCGATTAATTCCTGTATCCTCCATCCCTCTTATCATATGAGGAACTGCCTCAGTCAACGTTGTTGTCTGGTCTGTACCTAACGAACTGAATACAACGTCCATTCCAGCAACGGCATTCGAAACTGCTACAACATCACGGACATCACCTTGGATAATCGTTAACCTATCATGTCGTTCCAATTTCTCAGGTGAACGGACAAGTACCGTCACTTCATGCCCTTCTACCAATGCTAATTTTAGGACTTCTCCACCTACGCGCCCTGTTGCTCCAAACAATGCGATTTTCATAAGAAACATCTCCATTCTATAAATAACTTTCTCATTTTATTAATAAATAAACGCCCGTAAATAGTAAAATGCCATATGTGAAAATCCGAAAGGTCTTTTGACTGATATGACGGAATAGTAGTTGTCCTAGATACAATCCAGCAAATACTAGCGGCAGTGCCATTCCGATTGAGGTCCAGATACCTTTAGTTGTACCAACAAAAAGCACTTGAATGAGTAGACTAACGGAATAAATGAATAAATAAAACGCGAGTGTCGTTGCACGTAATGTTTCTTTTTGCATAGCAGTTCCTGCAAAGTAGAGTAAAAGCGGCGGACCTGGCATGCCAATTCCTGTCGTCAATGTACCGGATAATCCTCCAACAATAAAGTCCCCACGTTTAGTTCTCTTAATTCGAAGGTTCAGGACAAGCAGCAGTGTTAGCAAAAGAAGAACAACACCTATGCCCATTTTTAATTTGTTGATATCCGCCGAAATGAACAAAATGATACCAATTGGCAGTCCAGATAAACTCCCGATTATTAACTTTTTTAATAGGTCTGTATCCACATCTTTACGTATTTTAGCAATAAGTGCGCTCGAAATAACAATAGACAAAACTAAGTTTATCTGAATGGCCTCCATCGGATTGAAAATCATGAGTAGAAAAGGTGTCGCCATGATCGAAAAACCAAATCCTGTACTTGTCTGTAAAATGGACGCAAAAAGTATAATGCTAATAAATATGAAAATTGTCATTCTCACACCGCTTTCTCTATCACTTCTCAAGTGTATCAGATTAATTGTAACGCGATATATGCTCAGTCGTACACGCTATACGTTTGGTTGGCAAGTTTATATGAGCGGTCTCTCATGCTATTTGATTGGTTGGCAAGCTTATATGAGCGGTTTCTCATGCTATTTGATCGGTTGGCAAGCTTATGAGCGGTCTCTTACGCTATTTGATTGGTTGGCAAGCTTATATGA
>DYWT01000272.1 GCA_020742515.1 Sporosarcina psychrophila | reverse complement strand
AGCAGCCAAAGCGGTTTTGTTAAAGGCGACAATCGCTAATCCCGGTGGAACGCCAATTGCTTTTTGAGAGCCAGTCAAAATAACATCAATTTTATAGTCCGGATGGCCGTATGTTTTACTCATATCTTCTTCCATCGCTGCCGTTGCACAAACACCATCTAAAATGACAAGTGCACCATGTTTTTTCACGATTGGTACAAGTGCTTCGAGATCAGCTGCAACACCAGTCGATGTGTCTGCATGCGTGATGGTCACTGCTTTATAATGCCCTTCAGCAAGTTTTGCTTCCACTTCTTCGGGCAAAACTTGCTTGCCCCATTCCGATTGAAGAACGTCCACTTCAATGCCGAAAGCCTGCCCCAGTTTAATGAACCGGTCACCGAAATAGCCTTGGCTGACGACTAATATTTTTTCCCCGGCAGCGACTGTGTTAACGAGCGCCATTTCCATAGCAATTGTTCCTGAGCCTGCAACTACGAATACTTCCCCGTCTGTTTTAAACAGCTTTCGCGTCTGCTCAATCGCATTTTTATAAATCGCAACAAATCGTGGATCCGTATGTCCTCTTGTTTCACTTGCCATTGCATCATAAATGGAATCGACGACGGGCGTCGGTCCTGGTATCAGTAGCATTTCTTCGTTTCTCATTCTATTTCCCCCTATCTATTTTCCGAATATAATTACTAGCCCTACTACTACTTCCCTATTTGTCGCACAAGTCCTCTTATATTTAATGAAAGCAAGTAAAAACGGCTTTATTCCTATTTAGGGAATAGAGCCGTTGCTATGTCACTCTTCGTTCGAACCGATACAGCGCTCGCACTCGAACAATGGGGATTCGACCTGCTCTACAATTTCACATCCACATTCGCGGCAAATCTTTTTCGGCAATTCTTTCCTGTTTCTCTTTGTTTGCATAGTAATCTCCTCCACTCTCATATTTTTTTACCTCCACTTGTAAATCATTTTAATTGGTCATATCCTGGCAGTGTCAAAAATTCAACGAAGTCATCTTCTAAAGCCAATGACAAAAACAGTTTAGCGGCTTCATCATATCTGCCGGTGCGGAATGCATTTTCGCCGAATAACTGTTTGATGGCTTCAAGTTCCTCTCGCAATACCTCCGTCACCAATTCCCCGGTAATATCCACTCCATTGCTTAGTTTACCTTGTGGATGACGAATCCATTGCCAGACTTGCGACCTGGAAATTTCCGCTGTCGCTGCATCTTCCATCAAATTATTGATAGGCGCAGCCCCGTTTCCTCTGAGCCAAGAAGCAATATACTGGACCCCGACACTGCAATTCATTCGCAGGCCTTGTTCCGTAATTGTTCCTTCCGGGACTTCAAGTAAATCTTCAGCAGTCACTTTGACGTCTTCACGCTTACGGCCGATCTGATTAGGTGTCGGCATATGCGCATTGAACTGTTCCATCGCAACTGCAACGAGCCCAGGATGCGCTACCCATGTTCCGTCATGCCCGTCTGTCGCTTCTCGGCGTTTGTCTTCGCTCACTTTGCCGAATGCCGCCTCGTTTGCTTCCGGATCATTTTTAATCGGAATTTGTGCCGCCATTCCACCGACCGCCGGTGCATTTCGCTTATGACAGGTTTGGACACAAAGCAATGTGTAAGCCCGCATGAATGGGGACGTCATCGTTACTTGCCCGCGATCCGGTAAAATAACATCTGGTTGATTGCGCAGCCGTTTAATATAGCTGAAAATATAATCCCAGCGTCCACAATTAAGTCCTGCTGAATGATCCCGTAGCTCATAAAGAATTTCGTCCATTTCAAATGCTGCTGCGATCGTTTCGATTAACACCGTCGCCCGGATTGTACCATTTGGAATGCCAAGCTGCTGCTGAGCGAAAACGAACACATCGTTCCATAATCTTGCTTCTAAATGACTTTCGAGCTTCGGTAGGTAGAAGTAAGGTCCTGTTCCGCGAGCAATTAATTCCTTGGCATTATGGAAGAAATAAAGTCCGAAGTCGAAGAAACTTCCAGCAATCGGCTCCCCAGCAATCGCGACGTTCTTTTCAAGAAGATGCAATCCGCGGGACCGAATCATTAACACTGCAGGATCCTCGTTCAACTTGTATGTCTTACCATTAGAATGCTGTTCAAACTCAATTGTTCGTCGGACGGCATCTTTCATATTGAGTTGGCCTTCCATCATGTTTGCCCATGTTGGTGATGTCGCATCTTCAAAACAGGCCATGAATGTTTTTGCTCCTGAATTCAATGCATTGATGACCATTTTCCGACCGACGGGACCTGTAATTTCTACTCGTCTATCTTGGAGATCGTGAGGAAGGGGCGCAATTGTCCATTCCCCATCCCGAATATGTTGTGTTTCAGCTAAGAAATCCAGTTTTATTCCACTGTCGATGTCGCTCTGACGCTGTTGCCGCTTAGACAGTAGTTCTTTACGTCTCCCGTCGAAATTATCATGAAGGGATTGTAGAAATGCAAGTGCATCCGGCGTTAAAATCTCTTCACTTTCAGCAGTCAGTTCGCCTAAAACTTTTATAGTATGAGATGTTATTTCTTTCGTTGACAGATTGATCACCTCTCCGATTATGCTTAATCCAGATCAAACAAATTGCGCAGTTTCCGTTGAGCCTTTCATCGCTGTGGTAGAAGATGTACCGCCAGAGATGATCTGTGATACTTCATCAAAGTAACCTGTTCCAACTTCACGTTGGTGACGTGTCGCTGTGTACCCTTTGTCTTCATTCGCAAATTCAGCCTGTTGCAGTTTTGAATAGGCCGCCATGCCATTGTCTTTGTAGTCATGCGCAAGATTGAACATGCTGTGGTTCAATGAATGGAAGCCCGCCAGTGTAACGAACTGGAATTTGTAGCCCATTTTACCGAGTTCCATTTGGTATTTCGCGATTGTCGCTTCATCCAAATTTGCTTCCCAGTTGAATGAAGGCGAGCAGTTGTAAGCAAGCATTTTCCCCGGGAATTTTGCATGAATTGCATCCGCGAATTGCTGTGCTTCTTCAAGAGATGGATGAGAGGTTTCACACCAGACAAGGTCGGCATAAGGAGCGTAAGCCAAACCGCGTGCTATCGCTTGGTCGATACCCGGTTTCGTCCGGTAGAATCCTTCTGGCGTACGTTCTCCTGTCAGAAATTCGTTGTCTACTGGATCGATATCACTTGTGACCATATCTGCTGCATCCGCGTCTGTACGTGAGATGAGAACAGTAGGTACGCCGAGAACGTCAGCCGCAAGTCTTGCAGCGACTAAGTTACGGATCGCATTTTGCGTTGGCAACAATACTTTCCCGCCCAAATGTCCGCATTTCTTTTCGGATGCAAGTTGGTCTTCAAGGTGAACACCTGCTGCTCCGGCTTCGATCATGCCTTTCATTAGTTCATAAACATTCAGTGGTCCGCCGAAACCAGCTTCAGCATCTGCTACAATTGGCGCAAACCAGTCAAAACCGTCTACGCGCCCTTCCGAATGGTCGATTTGGTCAGCCCGTTGAAGTGCTTGGTTGATACGTTTGACAACTGACGGGACACTGTTTGCTGGATATAGACTTTGATCGGGATACATTTGGCCTGAAAGGTTTGCATCTGCCGCCACTTGCCAACCGCTTAGATAGATTGCTTGAAGGCCAGCTTTTACTTGTTGCACCGCCTGATTACCCGTTAATGCGCCAAGTGCATTGACGAAATCTTCTTCATGCAATGAATTCCATAAACGAGTTGCACCCTTAGTTGCCAATGTTTGGTCAATCAAAACGGACCCGCGAAGTTTCACAACATCTTCAGCAGTGTAAGGACGTTCAATTCCTTTCCATCTGCTATCCTCCGCCCAGCTTTTCTCCAATTGTGCAATCTGCTCTTGTCTAGTCATATCAACGTCACGCCTTCCAATTTTTTTAACGTTCAGCTACTTATGGAAAAATAATTCTTTCGTACTGTTTCATAACAGCTGAAGTTGTTATACAGTAATATATAACAGAATACACAAAGTTGTCTGTACATTCCGACAAAACGTTGTTTTTTTAGGATGAACACGATTTTAGATCGATGAAACGAGTTCCATAGAAAACAAAGGAGGAGACAAATGTGATAAATGCGAATACGGAGATTGCGAGAGAAGTGTTGCAGCAATATGCTGCTATTTTGGAAGATTGGATACCGAAAGACGCAGCGGTGGCAATTGCGATAAGCGACTACTACATCTATTATGTGGAGGGCATTCATGATATCCGATTAAAAGAAGGGCAACCCGTGATGCCTGGCAGCATTGCGGATCAAGTAATTACCCATCGCCGAAAAGTGGATACAATCATGGATAACTCATTGCTCGGGATTCCCTATTATGGAATCGGCTACCCGATTGACCTCCAAGGAGAGCCGGCTGCGCTAATTGTCATCTTGCCACCGACTTATCATGTACTGCGCCATGAACCATTTCGTTTCCTTACAGGAAAACAGGATGAAGAATGGAGTCCTGTTCCAATTGAAGAGATAGCTTATATTGAAAGCTTGCAAAAGAAAACCTGGTTTTATGTTGATAATGAACAGTACTGTACCAGCTATACACTGAAGGATTTACAGTTGCGGCTTCCTACATCATTTGTTCGTATCCATCGCTCTTACATTGTTAACAT
>DYWT01000271.1 GCA_020742515.1 Sporosarcina psychrophila | reverse complement strand
GAGTATAGTGTGATTACTAGTTGATACTGCTTAAAGTCAAGAAAGACGCACTCCAGGTTGCAGATTTCATCACAGCTAATGACATACGCTTTCTCACATAGACCATCCAGCGCAGGCGCGTCTTCGTGGTAGCCGGAGCGATAAGACTGAAAGTGCTCTTCTTTCTGGCTTATCGCGGGAGGCATCCACAAAGCGTCGAAGCGGTATTAGTAGAAATTCCAATTCACTCCAAGTATGGGTTCTTTTTAGTGGCCTCCCAAAAGCCTTTGTAAAGCGCATACGCCGTATTCATTTGTTCAACATATATATTAAACTCTGACATAAAACTCCCCTAATCTTTTTAGAGATGCGCTGAGTCAAAATTTTCTTCAACTCCACTTCCCTACTTCACGTTTGTCTGCGCTCCTTTTATACATTATTTTCAACTCCTGAATTTAATTAACATTAACATAAAAATAGACAAAGGCGACTTTCCGTTCAATTCTGAACGATAAGTCGCCTTTATTGTTAATACTTTTAAGTCAATAAAAGAGGTACTGATATTGAAAGCTATATCTGCATCTAATGGTTCTATTTAAACAGTCGATCTACTGCACTCGTCACCGTCAGTCTTCCCTCGAGCAACACCTTCTCAAGTTTCGCCACTTCTTCTTTCCGACCCGGTTCCGCAAAAAAGGTGTCAATGAGCCGATCATTAATCATGGAATGGAACCACTCTTTCGTTTGGGATTGTCTGCGCCTGTCCCAAAATCCGTTGATATTCATTGTCTCTTTGAATGACACTATCATTTTCCAAACTTCTTCAAGTCCTGTATTTTTGATTGATGAAACAGGAAGCGCAGTCGATGTCCAGCCGGGTGATGCAGGTTGGAGGAAATGAAGCAGTTGACGATATTCCTTCACCGTCTTTTTAGCCAGCCCCAGATTATCGCCATCAGCTTTATGAACGACGACGCCATCTGCAAGCTCCATAATCCCTTTTTTCATACCTTGCAATTCATCTCCAGCACCCGTCAGAACGAGCAGCATAAAGTAATCGACCATACCACGCACGACCGTTTCACTTTGTCCCACACCGACCGTTTCAATTAAGATGACATCGTAGCCGGCAGCTTCGCAAAGCAACATCGTTTCACGCGACTTTTTATGTACTCCTCCGAGTGTGCCTGCTGATGGTGAAGGTCGAATGAACGCGTTTCGGTGTCTTGCAAGCTCTTCCATTCGTGTTTTATCACCCAAGATACTGCCACCCGTTACCGTTGAACTCGGATCAATAGCAAGTACCGCAACTTTATGGCCCGCTTCGGTGAGCATCAGTCCAAATGCTTCGATAAAGGTGCTTTTCCCCGCACCCGGAACACCCGTGATTCCGATTCGGATGCTATTCCCTGTTCGTGGAAGCAGGTTGAGCAGAAGTTGCTGGCCTGCCACTTTGTCCGCTGGAATCACACTTTCAAGAAGCGTGATTCCTTTTGCCAGATGAAGCCGCGAACCGGTTGTTATCTTTTCCGTCAGTTCTTCAATCGGGATTTTGCGTTCTTTTTTTTCAAATCGTTTCCGCGCCGTTGCTGCCATGCCATCATGCGAGGAATTGATACCGCCCATCACATTTAGCGTACTGTCATCAAGTGAACGGTTATTGTCTTTCAATCCGCCACTTCCTCGTAGCCTAGCCTGCGGTAGATTTCTTCAATCACTTTTTGTGCGGCAACCGGGATGACAGTACCTGGACCGAAAATCGCGGCAGCCCCATTTTCACGGAGAAATGCGTAGTCTTGTGCAGGTATTACGCCCCCGACGACAATAAGAATATCTTCCCTGCCAATTTTCGCGAGCTCTTCTCGCAGTGTTGGTACAAGTGTTTTATGCCCGGCGGCAAGTGAACTGACACCGATAACGTGAACGTCGTTTTCACCAGCTTGCAATGCAGTTTCTTCCGGCGTTTGGAATAATGGGCCGATGTCAACATCAAATCCAAGATCTGCAAATGATGAAGCGATTACTTTCGCACCGCGATCATGGCCGTCCTGCCCCATTTTCGCAATAAGGATACGTGGACGACGGCCTTCATTGCCCAAAAAATCTTCCGTCATCATTTTCACTTCTTCAATTTCCTCTGTGTTGGAGAAATTCGAACTGTATACACCGCTCACTGAACGGATCACCGCCTTATGTCTGCCTGACACGCTTTCAATCGCATCCGAAATTTCACCGATTGTTGCACGTGCACGTGCTGCATCGACGGCACTTGCAAGAAGATTACCATCGCCGCTGCGAGCGTTTTCTGTCAACTTAGTGAGGAATGTCGCTACTGCCGTTTCGTCACGGTCTGCCTTCATCTGGTTAATGCGATCAATTTGTTTCTGGCGTACAAGCGTGTTGTCAATGTTCAAAATATCGATTGGGTCTTCGGTATCCAGGCGATATTTATTCACCCCGATAATCGCTTCTGCACGTGAATCAATTTGCGCCTGGCGTTTTGCGGCCGCTTCTTCAATTTTCATTTTCGGAAGGCCGGTTTCAATCGCTTTCGCCATGCCGCCGAGCTCTTCAATTTCTCTGATCAATTCCCAAGCCTTGTCCATCAGCTCGTCCGTCAGTTTTTCCACGTAGTACGAGCCGCCCCATGGATCGATCACTTTTGTCATCATCGTCTCTTCCTGCAGGAACAATTGCGTGTTTCGCGCAATACGTGCAGAGAAATCCGTCGGCAATGCAATTGCTTCATCAAGCGCATTCGTATGGAGCGATTGTGTATGTCCCATCGCCGCCGCATTTGCTTCAATTAACGTCCGTGTGATGTTATTGAACGGATCTTGTTCTGTTAGGCTCCAGCCTGATGTTTGCGAGTGAGTACGCAAAGCAAGTGATTTCGGATTTTTCGGTTCGAACGTTTGCATCATTTGTGCCCACATTTTACGTGCAGCTCGCATTTTGGCTATTTCCATGAAGTAATTCATGCCGATCGCCCAGAAAAACGACAGTCTTGGGGCGAATGAATCGATGTCGATGCCTGCTTTCAAGCCTGTACGGACATATTCAAGACCATCTGCAAGCGTGTATGCAAGCTCTATATCTGCCGTTGCCCCTGCTTCTTGCATATGATAGCCTGAAATGGAGATTGAGTTGAATTTCGGCATGTTAACGGATGTGTATTCAAAGATATCCGCAATAATTTTCATCGACATTTCAGGCGGGAAAATGTATGTATTCCGCACCATATATTCCTTCAAAATATCATTCTGGATAGTACCGGCAAGTTTTTCAGGCGACACGCCCTGCTCCTCTGCCGCTACGATATAAAATGCCATGATCGGCAATACAGCTCCGTTCATCGTCATCGAAACAGACATCTGATCAAGCGGGATACCGTCGAATAGAATTTTCATATCTTCCACCGAGTCGATAGCTACACCCGCTTTTCCGACATCACCTGTTACACGCGGGTGATTGGAGTCGTAACCGCGGTGAGTCGCAAGGTCGAATGCAACTGATAATCCTTTTTGTCCCATTGCCAGATTTCGCCGATAAAATGCATTACTTTCCTCAGCAGTTGAAAATCCTGCGTATTGGCGCACCGTCCACGGTCTGGAAACGAACATAGTCGGATAAGGACCTCTTGTATTCGGGGCGATGCCCGGTAAATCAGTTAAATGCTCGAGGTTCTCAATATCTTTAGCTCCGTAGCGCATTTTCACATCAATTCCTTCATTCGTTCGAAAAGGCTTTCCTGCTTCGCTTGCTGTTTCCTTCACACTTCCAGCTATGTGCTGCAAGTCTACTTTGTTGAAATCAGGGTTATTCATCCATCGCGCCCCCTTTCAATTTTTCATTGATAGCCATCATTTTTTCTACTTTGTCTTGACCCGCAAAAATGAATCCATTCAATCCGGCATGTAACCATTTTTGACGAAGTGCATCGTCGTATTTTCCTGCCACGTCCAGCATGAACTTATGGGAACACCCTTCTATCAGTTGCTCCAGTATGTTTTCCGTCAGAGAAGGTGTTGCACAGACAATCGCATAGTCGAGGTTTTCATCTGTGAGCCAGTGGAGAGCTTGCTGTGCATCGCTAAACGTCGGACTCCATTCGGCATGCATACCGCCTGTAGCTAAAAAACCGCTGACGAAATCGGCGCGAGGTTTGAAATCTTTCAATTCTCCAAACGTCAATAAAACAGTACGTATTTCATCGTTTTTTCGCTGAGCCCCCAACTTTTCGAAAGGTTCTGCCAGACGCCCATCAAGCTGAAGACCATCCCAGTCGGTGAAGTCCGTATCCGTCAATTCAGCGTAAACATTCGTCCCGATCAAAGACTGTTTTCCTTTTGCCACTTCTTCTCTACGTTGTTCAAGCAACGTTTCAAGTCTACCGCTAGTAAGAAATGCTACATAACCGCCTGTAGACTCGATTTCCAAGAAAAGGCTCCATGCTTTTTCAACAAGTTCAGACGTCAATGTTTCAATGAAATAAGAACCGCCCGAAGGATCGATTACTTTGTCTGCATGGGTCTCTTCTTTAATAACAAGTTGAATATTTCTTGCCAAACGGACGGCACTAGTTGTCGGTCCAGTAATGATGTTGTGCGGAAGAACCGTGATAACATCCGCACCACCAAGAACCGCAGCAAACGTCTCATTTCCAGCCCGTAATACATTCACATAGGGGTCTAGTTTTGAGTATGAACGCAGTGATGTGGTTGCGATAATTGGAACATAAGATGCTTCCTGTACGCTATAGGCAGAACAAAATGCTTGCCAAAGAATACGGAACGCACGAAATTTTGAAATTTCCATGAAGAAATGCGTATCTACCACTAAGCGAACAAAAAAGTCTTCCTCGAAATCGCTAAAATCTGCCACCTTTGAAGCACTATCTGCAGCTTGCGCGAGCGTAAGCGCAAGTTCTGTCACCGCATCCGCGCCGTTATGGTGCACTTTCCACATATCCGCTCCCGTAGTCCGGATGTTTGTGAATCCTTCTGGAAGAGCCCAGTCAGGCACGGAAATCGCCCCCTTAACAAGTGACCGCTCCGTTTCTGGGATTCCAGAAAACACGTTCAGAAATGAATCATTCTGTGCCGTATTATTAATGAAAACAGGATATTTCGTCATAAGTTGTCCTATTTCAGCAAGGGAGGAGTCTTCCCACTGAAGCGGTTTCGTCCCGTCGTAAACAATTGCTTCATTTCCTCTTTCAATCGAATTTATCAAATCTGCGACAAACTGTTTTCCATTCTCGGCATAAGATTGCTGTGCAATAACCCAACCAGCCTCTTTTTTCTCAGTATGATTCGTTTGTCCAGGTTTTTTTAGACTCTCCTGTGTATAGAGGGGCTGTAAATCGATCCCTTCAATCGTTTTTGTGATGAGCGAATCAAATGTCTTCCCCTTCAATGACTGGACCGCGATTTCTTTCCACTTTTCAAATCCGATTTTATCGAATGTTGTTGTTTGCATGTTATGTATGGTCATATTTTGCGCTTCCCTCCTCAAAATAATCAATCTATTACTAGTTTACCCGACTAAGGTCATTGTTGAAAGGTAAAATAAACCCCGATGCTTTATTGAGCGGCACCGGGGTTTACAATTTAAATTAGTAGATAGAGGTGTTTTCCGACGTTATGTTTTCGAGTATCGCTTTCACACGTGCAAGGAATTGACCGGCAACAAGACCGTCAAGAACACGGTGGTCAAGTGATAGACACAGGTTCACCATGTCGCGAACACCAATCATTCCATTGCCCATAACAACTGGACGTTTAACGATGGATTCGACTTGAAGTATTGCTGCTTGCGGGTGGTTGATGATGCCCATAGACTGAACAGAACCGAAAGAACCGGTATTATTCACTGTGAATGTACCACCTTGCATTTCGGAAGATTTCAGTTTACCTGAACGTACTTTAACTGCAAGTTCCTGTATATCACGCCCTATGCCTTTAATTGTTTTTTCGTCGGCATTATTAATGACTGGGACGTACAGGGAATCTTCTGTCGCCACCGCGATGGAGATGTTAATATCTTTTTTCTGAATGATTTTATCGCCGGCCCACATTGAGTTCATCATCGGGAATTCCTTCAATGCTCGAGATACCGCTTTCACAAAGAATGCGAAGTATGTCAGGTTGAAGCCTTCCTTCTTTTTGAAATCGTTTTTCAGAGAATCGCGGTATTGGACAAGACTCGTGACATCGACTTCAATCATCATCCATGCGTGTGGCGCTTCATGTTTCGAACGCAGCATATTGCTCGCGATTGCGCGGCGTACGCCTGTTACCGGAATTTCAATATCGCCCGCTGAAATAGGGACATTAACGGAATCAGTTACTTTTTGTGCAGCTGGTGCTGGTGTCACTGGTGCAACAGATGACTGTGCCGCTGCTTCCGTAACTGGAGCTGCAGGAGCCGATGGTGCTGTCGGGATATTTCCGCTCTCAATGATGGCAAGCAAGTCTTTACGCGTGATGCGCCCTTCTTTACCTGAACCTTCTACGAGCGCCAAATCAATGCCATTGTCCTGTGAAAGACGAAGTACGGCAGGTGAATAACGCCCTGCTGCCGCTCCTTTTTCACGATTCAACGATGATGCCGGTTTTTGAGAACCAGCTGCAGGCATTTCGTTTGCAGGTTCTTCTTTTGCTGGCACCGCCTCTACTGCCACTTCCGCAGTTCCGGCGCCTTCAACCTCTATCGTACAAACGAGTGCTCCAACAGCAAGCGTTTCTCCCTCTTGTGCGATCAATTCTTTAATTACGCCAGTGAACGAAGAAGGAACTTCAGCTGTTACTTTGTCTGTATTTACTTCTGCTAGCGAATCATACTTGTTAACTGTATCGCCCGGTTTGACAAGCCATTTCTCGATTGTGCCTTCTGTCACACTTTCACCAAGTTGCGGCATTAAAATATTTTCAATAGCCAATTGATTGACCTCCGTTCTTTATCAAATACGCCTCGGCGTGTTTGCATCCAGATATTGAATTGAGCTTGTGCCTGCAAGACCCAGGTATGCAACGGGGAAGGATTGAACTGCATCCTTCCTTATTGCCGCTGGATGCGGCGAACTTAGGTTGCCTTACACTCCTTTCAAAATCTGTAGCATCCGCCGGAGGCTTAACTTTATTGAGCAGGGGCTAGATTCCCTTGTTCAATAAAGTTAAAATTCAGCAAGTTCACGTGCTGCCTTCTCTACTTTGTCTGGGTTGACCATGAAGAATTTCTCCATCGTCGGTGCATACGGCATTGCCGGAATATCCGGTCCAGCAAGACGTTTAATTGGCGCATCAAGTTCAAACAGACAGTTTTCAGCAATGATTGCTGCAACTTCCCCCATAATGCTTCCTTCTTTATTGTCTTCCGTAACGAGCAGGACTTTCCCGGTTTTTGAAGCCGCTTCGATAATTGCTTCTTGGTCAAGTGGGTAAACGGTACGAAGATCAAGGATATGAGTTGATATGCCATCTTCTGCAAGACGTTCAGCCGCTTGCAGTGCAAAATGGACACATAATCCGTACGTGATGATAGTGATGTCATCCCCTTCGCGTTTAATATCCGCTTTCCCGATCGGCAAGACATAATCATCCGAAGGTACTTCGCCTTTAATTAAACGATAGGCACGTTTATGCTCAAAGAATAATACTGGATCTTCATCGCGGATCGCCGCTTTCAGAAGTCCTTTCGCATCATACGGTGTTGACGGGATGACGATTTTCAATCCAGGCGTGCTTGCAAACATCGACTCTACAGATTGCGAGTGATAAAGAGCTCCATGGATACCGCCTCCAAATGGTGCACGTATGACAATCGGACAAGACCAGTCATTGTTTGAACGATAACGGACTTTTGCTGCTTCCGATACAATTTGATTCACAGCCGGCATGATGAAATCAGCAAATTGCATCTCAGCAATCGGACGTAGGCCGTACATTGCCGCGCCAATCCCGACGCCTGCAATTGCAGATTCCGCAAGTGGAGTATCAAGTGCGCGGTATTCTCCGAATTGATCGTAAAGACCAGATGTAGCCTTAAAGACTCCACCTTTACGTCCAACGTCCTCTCCGAGAACGAAAACGCGATCGTCACGTTCCATTTCTTCTTTCATTGCAAGTGTAATTGCATCGATATAAGACATTACAGCCATTATTCGTTCCCCCCATCTTCAGCATACACATGGAGCAGCGCAGATTCAGGTTCGGCGTACGCAGCGTTTTCCGCATAATCGGTCGCTTCGTTCACTTCTTTCATGATGCGTTCTTCCATTTCTTTTTCGAGTTCATCCGTAAGCACACCGGCTTCTTTCAAATAAGCCGCAAACATTGGAATTGGATCGAGTTTCTTTTCTTTTTCAAGCTCTTCAGCATCACGGTATTGGCGCTGGTCATCGTCCGAAGAGTGTGCCGTCAAACGGTAACAGATTGTTTCCACGAGACTTGGCCCTTCTCCGCGACGGGCACGATCAGCCGCTTCCTTAACGACTTTGTATACTTCAAGCGGATCAGTTCCATCCACTGTAACGCCTGGCATACCGTAACCGATTGCACGATCCGAGACATTTTCACATGCGAGTTGCTTTTCGACCGGCACTGAAATTGCATATTTATTGTTTTCAACCATGATAACCGTCGGCAACTTATGGACACCCGCAAAGTTCATGCCTTCATGGAAATCCCCTTGGTTGGATGAACCTTCGCCAAGTGTGACGAACGTGATGAAGTCTTCTTTCTTCATCTTCGCCGCAAGGGCTACGCCGACCGCGTGCGGTAATTGCGTCGTTACAGGAGATGAACCTGTCAAAATGCGGTTTTTACGTTGGCCGAAGTGACCAGGCATCTGACGGCCGCCTGAGTTTGGATCTTCCGCTTTTGCGAATGCCGAAAGCATTAAATCCTGCGCTGTCATCCCGAAATGCAGGACGACCCCCATATCACGGTAATAGGGTGCAATCCAGTCTTTATCATTATCAAGAGCAAAAGCTGCTCCGACTT
>DYWT01000270.1 GCA_020742515.1 Sporosarcina psychrophila | reverse complement strand
TGTCCGGCTTGTAAGATGATAATCTTCCCTTCCACCCAAATCTTCATTTTTCCGGAAATACAGTACAGTACTTCTATCTCTTTGTGAAAGTGCATCGGTATAATTCGATTAATATCCTTGGCTTGAAAACTAAATAAGAAAAACCCCTGATTTTCATCAATGTATATCTTTTCATAATTTTGTGTATCCACAATCTCCATCCTCCGTTTTTTATTGTTATTCTATTCTTATTTATATTTTGACTTAATTTTTAGTTTTACTTAGACCATAATATCCTACTCTACCAAACTTGTGTAAAAATATGTAAACGACTCAATTATGTAAAAAAAAACTGTCTGCCGATAATCGGTAGACAGCTGATTACTATTCTTTCATATATTTCCTTGCCCTAATAGAGTCTTTAGTATGTGTAAAACAGATAACAATGATCTTATTTTTATTAGCAAAAAATAAGAAGGACCTATTCTATCATTTCCTTTTCTTTTATTAACGATAGATAACCGTTCCTGTTTGGCCTAAGATCGCTTCTTTAGCTTTTTCAAGGGAAGATATGATCGCTTTTCGGCCTTTTTTTGATTCAACAAATTTAATGGCTGCTTCTACTTTAGGAAGCATGCTTCCTGCCGGAAAATGTCCCTCTTCTATATATCCTCTCGCTTGATCTACACTTAGGTCTTCTAAATCCTTTTGATTTGGTTTCCCAAAGTTAATTGCGATTCGATCCACCGCTGTTAATATAAAGAGAAAATCTACATCTAACTCTTCAGCTAATTTTTCGCTGGCTTTATCCTTATCGATCACTGCTTCAATACCGATTAATGCGTTCTGTTCTTCCACTACTGGAATACCGCCTCCACCTGCTCCAATCACAATGTGTCCTTTGCTGATTAAATCCTTCATCAAATCTGACTCGACAACCTTGACTGGGTCTGGAGAAGGAATTATTTTTCTGTAACCTCGACCCGAATCTTCAATGTAATGATCACCAGTAGCTTTTGCTCGTTGGTCCGCCTCTTCCTTGGTGTAAAAAGGGCCGATCGGTTTAGTTGGATTTTTAAAAGCTGGATCTTCTTTATCAACAATGACTTGTGTTACTACTGAAACAACAGATTTATCCAAATCTCTGTTCAAGAGTTCCGTTCTCAGTGCATTCTGTAAATGATAACCAATGTATCCTTGGCTCATCGCCCCTGATTCTGCAAATGGCATGCTATAGTCGTCATGTCCCTTTATTTTGGCATACTCTTTAAAAGCTAAATTAATTGCTCCCACTTGAGGACCATTACCATGAGACAAAATAACTTCATGACCTTGCTCGATCATATCGGCAATCGCAATTGATGCATTTTTTGTAAGTTCTATTTGTTCCTTTGCATTATTCCCTAAGGCATTTCCACCCAGAGCAATCAAGATTTTACTCATCGCCTTCCTCCTCATTATATCTATCTAAAAAGTTACTCAACGCTTTTTCAAAACACTCAAAGGGCGGGTGAACAATACCTGCACCAATTTGTCCAATTCCTGCTTCTTTGTGGGCCATTCCAGTGTTAATTACTGGTAGAATATTGGTTTCTACTACTTTGCGAATGTCTATACCGTAAGCGCCGCCTCTAAAGTTCAGCGTAGGGATGGAATAATTGCTGTTTTCCCCAGTAGTAATTTCATACATTTGTTCACTATAAGCAATAGCGTCTTGAACTTCTCCACCAACGAATTGTACAATCGCAGGAGATGCACCCATAGCAAAGCCGCCAATCCCCATTGTTTCCGTAATTGTGCTATCTCCCAAGTCAGGCGCCGCATCTTCTTCTGAATAACCCGGGAAAAACATACCTTTGATAAAGTTAGCTGGCGCTGTGAACCATTGGTTTTTGTCTAATCCGCTGACCCGAATACCAAATTCAACACCATTACGTGCCATTGCCGTAACGATCGTCGAGTTTTTAATACCATGTGCAGCATCTAAAGATGATTTACAAGCGGGCATTGACAGATTCAAGAAGTAGTGCTCATTCTCTTGGATAAACCGTGCAACTTCTCGAACTTCTTCTTTGCTTAAGTCAGTTTGTAAAAAGTAGTCGCAAATTTCACGATAAAATAGACTAGTGGCTGCTTTATTTCTATTATGGCACTCATCTCCCATATGTAGCGCTTGAGAAATAATTGCTTTTATATCGATTCCATTTGTAAAAGCTAGAGCTTTCTTTAGCCCTGGAGCAAATATTTCTTCAATCCATTTTAAGCGTTGAATAACTTCTTTGGAATTTGCACCGAAACGCAATACTTTCCCAAGACCTTCATTTACTGTACAAAAAGCTCGGTTACCATGCGTTCTGTTTTCAATAATATGCACAGGCATGGATGGAGAGATGATCCCTGCCATTGGACCGACTGCATCATAGTGATGGGCAGGTGAAAATTCAATTTCTCCAGAGGCCGCTAGTTGCTCTGCTTCTTCATGGTTTGCTGCTAATCCTTCGTATAGCAATGCACCGACAATGGCACCTCTTACGGGACCTGCCATATTCTTCCATTCAATTGGTGGACCGGAATGTAAAATTAACTTTTTGTGCATTCCAGGAATAACGTTGATTGCTTGGTCGATATCTACTAAGAAGGGATGAGCCTCCTTGATGATTTTAATTGTTTTTTGATTCGCTACTTCAATTTCTTCACTACCCTGTAATAAGTCTAATGCGTTGATCAATTGGACATTCCCACCAGCTGGAGGTCGCCAATCATATTGAACCGCTTCAACGTTTTGTAAATCCAAATCTTCTTTGAATTTAGATGTTCCAATATTTATAACACGCAATTCTTGATTTAAAATTGTTAAATTTTGTTCCATTTAATTAACCTCCTTATTAGCAATTTTACCGGCTACTTTGCTAGCCTTTTCGTTACTATCGGCAATAAACGCACCAAGATCTCGTAGTTTATCTTCTTGTGTCTTTAAATTTTGTTTATCTGTCGGTGTACCACAGATGTAAGCGACAATCGATAGATGACGATTGTTTTCTTCTGCGATCTTCTTCGCTTTTATTAATGTTTCTAATGATTCTCCAACTGGATCTTCGTGAGAACCATAGCCTATCTCAAAATCTAAAAGTAAGACTGCCGTTGTTTCATTCATTGCTTCTTGTAAAATACGTTCATTGCGCAAGTTGGGCTCAATCATTGGGTGTGGTTTTCCTTTTGTGAATTCGTCATCTCCCATATCCAATAGCAAATGGCCTTCTGTTAAAGAGGTGTCCGCAATTTTTTCCGTTTCTAGTTTCGCTACATTACTCTTGATTCCAGCTACCTCGCTACGCAATAAGGACAGTGCTTCGGCAGTTAATGTACCGCCACAGAAAAGCCCTTTGACATATTTTTGAGAATCGCCCAACTTCTCGACTTCTTGCTGAATCCATGCTTGCTCTTCTTCAGTGAGTCCTGTCTCGAAAGTAGCCGTTTCATCCAAAGCCAAAATGGATTGGCGTGCCCCTTCTAATAGAGTGGCTGCAAAAGAAGCACCCGATTGCTCCACCGCTTCTTTGTCCCCGTCCAAGAAGCAAACAACGACTGGCTTCGAAATCTCCTTCACACGATCTAAAATCTTATCTTGAACAGATTTTGAAGGGGGCTTAGAAATGAGCGTAATGACCTTTGTATCTTCATCTTCATTCAAAAGGTTTAACCCTTCCAACATCATGATACCGCCAACTTTTTCATGCAAATCTCGCCCACCTGTACCAATAGCATGAGTAATCCCATAACCCATACGATCTATTTGTACAGCTACTTCTTGCAAACCTGTCCCGGAAGCAGCAACTAATCCAATCCCACCTTGACGTACATTGTTTGCAAAACATAAACCTGTTCCACTAATCATAGCTGTTCCACAATCTGGACCCATTACGAGTAAATTCTTCTCTGCACCCAGACGTTTCAAATCTCGTTCCTCTTCGATTGTTACATTGTCACTAAATATCATGACGTTTAAGCCATTATTCAATGCCTGTCTTGCCTCTCGAGCAGCATATTCTCCTGGTACTGAGATTACGGCTATATTTGCGTCTGGTAGTGCGTCAAGGGATGCTCTGAAAGAAGTCATGCTTTCGTTACCTTGTTTATTCTTAGATGATTTTTTTGTATTCAATTGTTCATCAATAAAACCTATTATTTCTTCAAGACGTTCGCCGCTTTTTGTCTTCACAGCAATCATTAAATCGTTCTCTGTGGCAGACTGTACTTCGGCTGTCATCATGCCTATATTTTCTAGTAAGTTTTTGTTCATTTCAGTAGCCATTGAAACAACCGCATCCACAACGCCTTCTTGTTGTAATACTTTTCCTGAAAGAGACATTAATGTTACTGAATCATGATAAGCATTTTTTTCAATAATAACTTTCATTTCCAATTCGGTTTCCCCATTTCTGTTTAATAGATATCCTAACCCTACGCAGATACCAACAAGCATATCTGTACCTGATGTGGATCCGATTTTTACAATTTCTTCAAGTGAACTTCCATTTGTTAAATAATTGTATAACGCTTCATTCACGTTGGA
>DYWT01000269.1 GCA_020742515.1 Sporosarcina psychrophila | reverse complement strand
ACCTAAACAACTTGACGAAGATGAAGTCAAAACAATCATAAAAGGTATTATCGAATCGAATGGTTTTGCAGGTAAGCAGGATATGGGTAAGGTGATGGGACTTGCAATGGCTGAACTAAAAGGCAAAGCTGAAGGCGGTTTGATCAGTAAAGTTGTAAAAGAGTTGTTGTAATAAAATAAATGCAGGATCTACTATGCCTGAAGCAATTTGGAAAAGTAACAAAGTTTTTTGAACAACTGCAGGCTATTAATCCCACTGACAACAATGCACCGTGGAATAGGATTGTACAATACAGATAACCTGCTAAAGCAGGAATACGGAAGTGGGATTAGCATTACAAGTTCTTCAGATGTGAGAACAAACGTTAATTTTAGTAAGACTAAAGAAGAATCGTACTCAGAAAACGTCACTGTCTCTTCAGATAGTTGGCGTTTTCTGTTTTACTAAATTATTTTCATAATTGATATATTAACCGCTGACCTATTGGTGGTGGAATGTTTATGGATGATAGGACTTACTGTTAGGTGAAGTACTATCTAGAAAGTATACAATAACGAATTTAACTTTTATAATTATTGCCGCTTACTGTTTTTATTGCTGTTTTTGAGACGATGATCGGCTTGCCTCAGAAGTCTGATTGGATTTGCATTAATTGTTTATTTTTTGATGCCCCACCATCACTTCTTAGTTCATGTAGTTGGATATCTGTGGTGAGAATGTCCTCGTTTGGAACTATGAATAATTCAAGTTCAAGAATTTTTCTGAAACACCAGATAATCTAAGGCGCATAAATTATCTGAAATAACCAATCTATTTAATTGAGAACTTTTATCAATTAGTATATATTAGATAGTAGCGATAAATATAAATGAGTGAGGAGAAAATATAATGCAAATATACTGGACTAAAATTAATAAGATTATTGAGGAAACGCCTGAGGTTAAAACGTACCTGCTCGATCGTCCGAAAGACTTTACATGGGAAGAAGGTTCACACACCCACTTCGCACTGGAAGGTTTTAATGCCGGAGATAAACCAAACCGTGGCCTGATTCGTCACATGTCAATTTCCACTTTACCGCATGAAAATTCAATCGGTATCACCACACGCATCAGAGAGCAGTGCTCTGAGTTTAAAACGGTTTTAAGAAATCTTGAGGTCGGCAATGAAGTTGCAATATTTAAAACCCATTCGAATGTACCGCTTAAAAGAGAAGACAAAAATGTTTACCTGCTGTCATCAGGTGTCGGCCTGGCAACTTTCAGACCGCTTGTACTTGATTATTTCGAACGTGCAGACAATGTCAATCAAATTCATTCCCTGAACATCGATTCATCAAAAGACTTCTTATTCACTAATGTCTTTGAATCCGCACCTGACAAGAAGTTCATATCACAGTTCGTCGATAACCGTAAAGACTACTATGAAGAAGTGAAAAATCTTGCTGCAGACAAGGATGGACTCTTCTATGTTGTCGGTAGCGACGAATTCCTCGTGCAAAACATTGAAGTACTGCGTGAACAGGGCATCACGCCAGAACAGATTATGCTCGACAAGCGTGAACAACAACTGCCTGAGTTTTTATCAGTTGAGTTGTCAATTTAAGCGAGACAAACTATTTTCTTGGTAAATGCTAAATAGATGGTCCATACTATGTATTCTTTTGCACATAGAGGTACCAAAAAAATGTGAATGACTTCAGCAACTGAAAGACTTAAGTTGTTGGAGTTATTTGTAATGGTTAATACAATTCAACTATCTACGATGTGTCAAAAAATATAATTTAATGTATTTATTCGACTTAAGACCTGTTAAGATAATCATATAGTTAATGGGAAAGTCCTTTGACTCGTCATTATGATAGACCAAGCAATGGAAGACGCCTTTTTTTTGCAGTGTATCATCTAGAAAAGGAGGCCGTTCGTATGAAAAAGGTATTTACTGTATTACTATCAATTGCGATTGCCATCAGTTTCTCATTCAGCGCTGTGCAAGTCGAAGCAGCAAGCCCGAAAGTTGTTACATATAAAAATTGCACAGAGCTGAACAAAGTATATAAAGGCGGCGTAGCAAGATCCGCCTCCGTCAAAAACGTAGGCGGTAAAACAAAGTACAAACCGTTTGTATCTCAAGCACTTTATGACGCAAACAAAAAAAGTGACCGTGATAAAGATTTGATCGCATGTGAGCGGTAAAAATTGAAACAGCTCCATCCAGACACTACATCTGGGTGGAGCTGTTTTTGTTTGGGTTTCCCTATGTGGGTTGTCAGAATAGTGTCTGATTTGACTTGGTGACTGTCACCACCTGGTAGCCTCTAATAAATGGTATGGGGTACCTGTTCAAACTCACTTCAAATGGCGCGCATAGATTTTTAATTGTATAAAGATGCCTATTTTTATGTGATATAATATACTCACGACTATTGTCCTTATAAATGGTCAATCTTTTTACTATTATGTTAGATTGGAGGTAAATACGAGTGTCAAAGTTTTGTATTGAATGTGGTTCAACGCTGAATGAGCAGGAACGATTTTGTCCTTCGTGCGGGGCTGAATATAATATTCCCGATGAGCAAGCAGCGACAGAAACGGTCCGACCTAAGCGTATTGTCGGAAAAGCGCCACAGGGTAAAATGCCAGTATGGAAGAAGGGGTTACTTACTTTAGCATTTGTCATCATTGGAGCTGCTGCCATTGGTCATTTTACGATCAAATCATTGACGGACCCCGATAAAACAATTCTTCCTATTTTCAACGCAATTATTGATGAAAATGAAGCAGAGCTTTTCGCTAATCTTGAATTGCAAAAAGACGTTGAGTATGATGCTAAGGCATACATTTCCCACTTAGCAAATCAACAAATGGATTTTTTCCTGCAAACAGTAAAGGACTCCGCAAATGATGTATTAGGCGATGGAATTACTCGTATTGTTAAACACGAAGATGGGTCCAATCTCTTTCGACTGAAGGAGAAAAAGCTCTTCTATCTCTATCCAACGGTTGAAGTCATTCCGATTGGTTCAGATATACGCTTTGAAACAGATATAACGGAGGCCAAACTCGTACTAAACAAAAATGAATATGAACTTGTTGGTGAAAATATCAATCTTGGGACGTTTCTACCTGGTAGCTACAACATTGATGTAACGACAGAAAACGCAATTATTCCTAATAGTGCAAAGTGGCCGGTCACGATTACTACGAATGAAAAAGTTAATCTTATTTCGTTACTGAGTAAAGATGTTATGGTGACGTTGGACGGTGACCAGCCAGATAGCATCGTCTTTGTGAACGACAAATCAACCAAGAAGCCCCTTGCAGAACTGCAGCAAATCGGTCCTATTTTTAGTGACACTGAGGTGAAAATTTTCACTCAAAAGAAAACGCCTACTGGTGAAACGGCAAAAAGTAATGAGGAAATCGTCACAAGCGGGTCGAGTGTCTATCTAACTTACCCATCAGATGTCAGCTTTGTCGTCAAGACATCTGAAGAAATTGCGGAAGAGACATTTGACCGAAATGACTTGGGGCAATTTGTTATAGGTTTTAGGGATGCCTATCAAAAAGCATTGAACAGCAAAAAGTTTGCCATCATTGAACCTTATTTAGCACCTGGGTCAATCGCTTCCAAAGAAATCAAGGACTTTATCGGCGACATCGGCAATGACTATTACGATTATAATTTTACGCTTAACGAGGTGCTTGGCATCGAGTTAAAAGTGGATGAAGCATTTGTTAAAACGTATGAAGAATTCTATTTCACTAATCATAAAAAAGACGTCGTTTTCTATGAGCGTGATAAACAGTACGATATTGGAATTGATGAAAATGGAGATTTTAAAATCCATAAAATCCATATCTCCGATACGAAACGAAATCGATAAGAAAGAAAAGTATTTTTTTACTAATCAATGGGGGGAATGTAAATATGAATTGTGTAAAATGTGGTCATTCACAAGAGGTAGGTAAATTTTGTGGGAAGTGTGGTACGCCTTTTGCTTCTATAAACAATGAAACTGCTACATCGGAACAGGCGGCTACAACAGTAAACATGCCGGAGGAAGGACATTTACCTCCAGCGCAAAAAATAGAGCAAATGCATTCAGAAAAGCGGGTTGAACCAAACATTCATATGGAAAAAATTAAAGCCCAATCGAAGATGTACGGTAGCTATTTTATGCAACACCTGAAACGGCCTTCACATGCATTCAATCAATCCCAAGAAGGCTTTGTAAACGGACTAATTAGCATTATCCTATTAGGTATTGTTTTCGCGCTAACAGTTTCCGCCGTTTCTAGTAGTTTCCTTTCTAGCTATGGACCTGGTTTCATTTCCGTTTTTGGTAGTACTATTATTTCAGTATTAATTGTGATGGGCATCCCTCTATTAGCTCTATTCATCATCAATAAATTTTTCGGTCAGCAACAATCATTCAAATCGATTATCAGTATCTATGGCGCACATTTATCACCAGTAATCATTGGAGCTGGCGCAGCTTTTTTACTGATACTTATGAAATCTTTCGCATTTGGAAACTTTATTTTAGCCACCCTATTTGTGTTTGCCATCTTTATTTTGCCTTTATATCTGATTAGCGCTTTACTAACAAGAAAGTCGACAAATGCACTTGATCCGCTTTATGGATTCATCCTATATCTCGTCTCATTTGCGATCCTATTCATCTTATTCATAACTATTTTGGCTGACTCTGCACTTGGTCAATTCATTGATATGTTTAGCATGTGGTAATAATTTTTTGAATTAGCCAGTTTTCGTGTCACTTAGGTTTATAAATTCCTAAGATATCACAATCTTTCCAACCACTAAAATGAGGAGACTCAATTTTTGAAAGTAACGACAAAGCAGCTCAAGACCAGACTTTATCTCTGGGTTAGAGCTGTTTTTTTGTTAGAATTTCCATTTTTTGTATTGGTGGAATCGTGTCTGAGTTGTAGTGGTGACTGTCACCGTTACAATAATACAGCTTCTTCGGGACGTAGTATCTGGGGGAGCTGTTTTTTGTTGTTTGAATTTAATGTAGTTTGTCGGAATAGTGTCCGAGTTATGTTGGAACATGGTACCCAACACCAAGAAACCAACCCGAACCTTTTAAATATATTAAGTGGGCGTCAGGTACTGGCTCATTTAGCAGGATTGGGAGTGGAAGCCCGACATATCAATAATACATTTCGCATAAAACTTCCAACCAACCACTCTATAGGCAAGCAATCACTACTAACTAGTTGACTGACATTTTACAATACTTCTTGCATTCAGAAAATAATTATGCTATATTCATAATTATTACACTAACACTTCAATTCTGAAAGGATATCATTATGAATGAGATACACAATAAAATTAAAAGTTTACGGTTGGATCGCAATCTCACACTGAAAGATTTAAGCGAACAAACGGGATTGTCTCTTAGTTTTTTATCACAAATTGAAAGAGGTGCATCATCATTATCCATCACATCACTTAAAAAAATCTCTGATGCTTTAGGGATACATATCAATTACTTCTTTGAGGAATTGGATACACATCAGAAATACGTTGTACGTACGAATGAGCATCACAGTTTCACGACTAGTAACGGTAGTCAGGTGTATACGAGGCTGACCGGTACATTTAACAATCGGAAATTAGAACCACTTAAAGTAACATTGCCGCCGAATATGTTTGAACAGCACCCATATAGCCATAACGGTGAAGAATTTTACTATGTATTGGCAGGGGAAGTAATCTTTTATTTGAATGAAGAAGAGTTCCATTTGTACGAAGGAGACACTATACATTTCCCTTCAAGCTTCATTCATCAATGGCAAAATCCCCTTTCGACGGAAAGTGTCGTTCTTAGTATCGTGACACCAATCATTTTCTAAAATAGGAGTGTGACTAGAATGAGAGTAGCTACGGATATCGGAGGAACATTTACAGACTTAGTATACGTTGACCAAAAGGGAAATATAGGAATTGCGAAAAGCAGCACTACCCCGCCAAATTTTGAACAAGGGGTACTGGATGTCATAAAAAAAAGTGGTGTTGATCAATCCACACTTTCCATGTTCATTCATGGGACTACAGTCATCATTAATGCCTTAACAGAAAGAAAAGGTGCAAAGACAGCACTTATTACGACAAAAGGTTTCCGTGATGTATTGGAAATCGCACGGGGAAATCGTCCGGATTTATTCAATGTTAATTATGAAAAGCCAACGCCATTCGTGGAGCGCCATTTGCGACGTGAAGTGAACGAGCGAATTAACTATAAAGGCGAAGTACTAAGTGAACTGAATTTAGATGAAGTGAAAGCTTGTGTGGATTATTTAAAAAAAGAAGGTGTCGAAGCAGTTGCTGTTTCTTTCCTTCATTCATACGTTAACCCTTATCACGAACAACAAACTGCTAAACTCATTAGAGAACTTTGGCCGGAAGTGAAAGTAACTGCTTCAAGCGATATTACGCAGGAATGGCGTGAATACGAGCGGACAAATACCGCGGTATTAAATGCTTATGTGCAACCAATTGCAACGACCTACATCGACCATCTTGAGAATAAACTAAAAGAACAAGTAGAAATCGATCAGCGCTTCATTATGCAATCCAACGGAGGAACAACGAAATTTGAAAAAGCCAAAGAAGCGCCAATTAATATGGTTGAATCTGGACCGGTGGCAGGCATTTTTGGCGCAGCAGTACTCGGTGAAATGATCGGCGAAAAAAATATTATTGCATTCGATATCGGTGGAACAACGGCAAAATGCTCACTTATCGAAAATGGTGAGGTGAAGGTTTCCACAGATTACTACATTGAAAAAGATAGCCGTAACGCGGGTTACCCTATAAAGACCCCCGTTGTAGATATTGTAGAAATCGGTAATGGAGGCGGATCAATCGCTTGGATTGACAGTGCAGGTTCACTAAAAGTGGGGCCGCAGTCAGCAGGTGCTAACCCAGGGCCTGTTGCTTATGGTCAAGGTGGAGCTGAACCTACTACGACAGATGCGAATCTGATCACGGGGCGGCTGTCTTCCGAAAACTTTGATTATGAAGTGGATTTGGAAGTTGTAAAATCAGCAGTTGCTATAAAAGTTGGCGATCATTTCGGAATCACACCGGAAGAAGCTGCACTAGGCATCATCCGGATTGCAAACTCAAACATGCTGAATGCATTAAAATTGATTTCCATTCGGAAGGGCTACAACCCACGGGATTTCATATTACTTGCTTTCGGGGGCGGAGGTTCCATGCATGCGCCAGCACTGGCACTTGAACTCGGAGTCAAAAAAGTTGTCGTACCCATTGCATCTCCTGTATTTGCTGCTTGGGGAATGCTCATGACCGATCTGCGTCACGACTATATTCAAACCTACATTAAACGGTTGAATGAATTGACATTGGATGAAATCGATCATCAGTGGACGGTAATCGAAAAAAATGCTTTTCAACATTTTGAAGAAGAAGGCATGGCAGCTGATAAGGTAGAGTTCCATCGATTCGCCGATATGCGTTACGTTGGTCAGGAACACACAGTGAAAGTACCTGTTGCAAATGGCAAGTGGACAGAAGCCGATAAGTTGAAGGCAATTGAAGATTTCCATAAATTACATGAAAAGAACTACACATTTAAATTGGAAGAGGCACAAACAGAAATCGTCAATGTTCATGTGACGGCATTCGGGAAAGTAGAGAAACCGACCATTTCAAAACTCAATAGAACGGGATCGTTAGCGGAAGCGAAAAAAGAAGACCGCAATGTTTATTATGAAAACGATGGTTGGGTTTCAACGCCTGTATATGACCGGGATAAATTACCGACAAATGAAAGCCTGAATGGTCCCGTCATTGTCGAAGAAAAAGCGGCAGTCACGGTCATTTATAAACAACAAAAACTCTATGTAGATGACTATGGCAATATCATCATTGAAAAGGAGGACAACTAATATGACTGTTGCTACTAAACTTGATCCGTTTACACTCGAAATCGTTAAGGATTCTCTATTAGCGACGGGTGATGAAATGTTCATCGCGCTTGCGCGGACGTCCATGAGCCCAATCATCTATGAAGTGCTTGACTATGCAAGTGGACTAACCGACGCAGAAGGAAACCTTCTTACACAAGGGAATGGTGTGACAGGATTTATCGGAATGCTGACATATATGGTAAAAGAGACGTTGAATAAATACCCGGGCGACAAGCTCAAGCCAGGGGATATTATCATCATCAACGATCCGTACCAAGGCGGGGGGTCCCATCTTTCTGATGTTGGGCTTGTTATGCCAATCTTCCAAGACGGTGAGATTATTGCCTTTTCTGCAAATAAAGCACACTGGACTGAAGTTGGAGGGAAGGATCCAGGTTCATTCACAAATGACTCTGTGGATATTTTCCAAGAAGGGCTTCAATTCTCTTGCATCAAGTTGTATGACGCAGGGAAAATAAATGAAGGCATCGTTGAAATCATCCGTTCCAACGTTCGCTTCCCGGATCTATCGCTTGGTGATATGTGGGCTCAAGTGGCGGCTCTTCGCACAGGGGATCGTCGCTTGAAAGAGCTGTGTGATAAGCATTCGAAAGAAACAATACTTGCAGCGATTGACTATTTACTAGACCATGGCGAAAAGATTTCTCGCCAGGAATTAGCGAAGCTGCCAAAAGGCGAATTCTTTGCAGAAGATTTCATTGATACGGATGGCATTGGAAACGGGCCTTTTCCGATTAAGGTAAAAGTGACCATTACAGATGACGATTTCATATGCGATTTTAGAGGAAGCTCCCCACAAGTGCCGGGCCCGATGAACTGTTCATATACCGGTCTTATGTCGGCGGTTCGTGTAATCTTCCTAGCAATTACGAATCCCGCACAGGACGTCAACGATGGTGTTTTTCGTTTATTGAAAGTCATTGCTGATCCGAAGTCGATTATGTCAGCTGAACGTCCGGTTCCGGTTTCCAACTACTTTGAAACACTATTAGGAAGTCTCGATTTAGTTTGGAAAGCAATGGCGCCGCATATGCCGAACCGTCTAAATGCAGGCCACTTTCTATCAGTGTGTGCTGTGACATTGTCGGGCACACATCAAGATACGGAAGAACCTTTCCTTATCGTCGAGCCATCTGTCGGTGGGTGGGGTGCTTCTAATAGAAGAGATGGAGAGTCGGGCCAATTTTGCATCGCAGACGGCGAAACGTATAACGTTCCAGTTGAAGTTGCTGAAACAAGATACGGTGTACTATTGGATGAATACAGTATGCGCCAAGACGGCGATGGCTCCGGTGCTGGGAAGCATGTTGGCGGTAAAGGTGTTATCCGCTCATACCGCGCAATGTCAGACGGTCAAGCTGTTACAGTGACATTTGGACGTAATAAATACTTGCCCTGGGGAATTGATAACGGGCATAATGGGTCGCCAAACGAATTTTATGTCGTGAAATCGAATGGTACAACAGACGGACCATTTGGCGTGTACCCACGTTACAAATTAGATACGAATGATGTTGTACGTCTCATGACAGGCACAGGCGGCGGGTACGGGGATCCAAAACAACGTCCTGCAGCACAAGTTGCGAGGGACGTAAAAAATGAGTACTTCACGGTAGAAGAAGCGCGTGAACATTTCCTAGTAGAAGTTAATCCAGAGACATTTGACTATAAAGAACTGACAGGAAGATAATTTTAGGAGGCTATTATAATGAAAAAACAAGTGCCGCAAGTAACAGAGGAAATTGTACAAAATTTATTTCACGATAAGTATCCGAATGCAGAGGTGAAATTCGGTTTTGTTTCCATTCCAGCAGGCGAACGCCTACCAAGTGAAGGTACAACATTCCACGAGGAACAGGAATACTCATTCATCACAAAAGGTGTATTAATAGGCGAATCTGGTGGCTTACCATTTGAAATCAAAGCCGGCGAAGCATCTCTTATCCCGGCAGGTGAAATCCACTGGTGTGAAAATGAGGGCAAAGAGCCGGTAGAACTTATATTTGCATTAGTCAAAGCTTAAAACATAACTTCAATACACGGTGAAGAGGTGGGACGATGGATCAGAAACAAGTCGGGGGAAATATAGACACAGACATACTTGGAAAAGATAATGCGTTAGCCCCAGTTCCAGAAAATGAAAGACAACATTGGATCACACCTGCAATAATATTTGGTGGTCTGGAATTTACGATCCCTGTATTGATGGTAGGGGCTTCACTCACCGCAAGTTTTGGTATAAGTAAAATTTTGTTGATTCTCGTCATCGCGCTTTTTGGGTTCCAGTGGGTCGGGAACGCATTGCAAGGCTATATGGGTGCAAAAACGGGGCGCTCTTCGTCCGTCATTGCGAAGTCTAGTTTCGGCTCCATTCAAGCAAGATTCATTGTCGGTTTCACAATCTTCATCGTATCGCTTGGTTGGTGGGCATTACAAACTGCCGTAGCAGGAAATGCGATGTCCGCAATGTTTGGTGTCGATTACGAAACAAACTGGTGGGGGTGGGCGTTGATTACAACGGTTGCAGGATTACTCTTTGCGCTTCCATCCATTATCGGCTATAACTCGATGAAATGGACAGATTACCTTGCCGTCCCATCAGGTCTTCTGTTAATCATTGGAGGTATTTACCTAGCATTTAAAAATACAGGTTTGCATACGATTATGGACTGGAATCCTGAACCTTCAATGACCATATTCGCCGCAATTAGTTTAGTTATCGGCGTCAACGTTTCCCAGTGGGTCATTGCTTCTGATTATACGCGCTATGCCAAACCGAAATGGAAGGATAACTGGATCATTCCAAGCGGTATTGCTGTGATTGGATTCCCACTCTTTATCGTCGGGGCCATCATGTCTGTCGGCGTTGGGGAGGCGGATATCGTAAACGTTATGATGAACTTGGGTTTCCCATTTTGGGGCTTCCTCATTCTTTGGTTAGCAACGTGGACATCCCAACTTGTCAACAATTACAGTATGGGACTGGCCCTTGCTAACGTGTTGAATGTCAACTCCGGCAAAGGACGCGCTCTACTGACATTACTAGGAACACTTTTGGCAATCGTGGTGGCACTCATGGGCATACTCGATTACTTCGAAGACTTTTTATACTTAACAGCGTTACTATACCCTGCCATTGGTGGCGTCATGATGAGTGACTTCTTCATCATCCGTAAACAACAATGGGTCGAAGTTCCAGGTTGGAACTGGATGGCAACAATTGCCGTAGTAGCGGGCGTCGTTGTAGGCTACATCACGCAATATGTATACCCAATGGGGTTGCCAGCAGTCCAATCCCTTATTGTTTCAATCGCTGTCTATTACATTGCGATGAAAATCAAAAAGAAAATCGCCCCCGATCAGTTTACAGGGTGACTAGAATGAACATCTTCCTTAATCCGTTGTAGCGGTTAGGGGAGATGTTCATTTATTTTAATAACGAGGGAGGTGATTTGCTGAATTATCCATTCCTTAGCTTCCAATTAATACGAAATAAGGAGCCCACAACAAGTAATGCAATTCATACTTTTGATAGATAGATGGATTGTAAATTTTTTTTATCGACATATCCAATTCAATCGCGTGCAAACAGCTCAATATTCGTTCTTTGGATTCTTTCATTGGTGCATCCATCCAGTAGCCCGATAATTATGGAAGACTCCTTCTCATCCCGCACATTTGCCTCCACGATCACTTAATGGCTTCGCATCCCTTTCAATCCAACACATATCAATTGACCCATGATCCCGTTCATTTCTTTCATTTTCACTGACCATATAATAAAAGGAGTGTTAAGTAAATTCACTCGAAATTCGAATAGCGGCATTTTCAATGGATAAAGTAATTCGAAATATTCAATGAAAACCACTGAAATCCAATGCCAAAATAAAAATTTGACTCTTTCTATGCCTTAAAACGGGATGCTAGGCACTGCCGCTATTTGAAGTGCAGAAATAACGTCAGTAATCTGGCGCCCGAAATTAAAATTAGGCATCCAAACTTGCAAAGTAAGACCCCGTGGAGATTTCTCTACACAGAGCCTTTCTTCAGATTGAATATCATTACTTTCTGAACGTTTCAGAACCAAGCACTCAAAATAATTGTTCCGGAACCCGGCAGCCGAACTTGATTTGTCGGAATTGTAGTGGTGACTGTCACCACTACAACTACCACTCCAAGACAGTTTCAACTTGCATGATTTGGAATTTTCAGTATTGAACAGTTAGTCTGTGGTATTATAATAGGAATATAGTTCCTACTTTTCTATGATCGTTCAACTCGATTTTGAACAATGCAGTCCTTAGGAGGAGTATACATGAGTCGCAAGGATGATATTTTTCATTATATCAAGAAGGTGAATGAAGAGGTTTCTGCGAATGAGGTCGCGGAACAGCTGCAACTGGACCGTTCGAATGTGAGCCGTTATTTGAATGAGCTTCATAGGGACGGCTTGGTAGGGAAAACAGGCGGCAAGCCGACGTTGTACTTTTATAAAGAAGTAACTCCAAGTATCAAACCTAAAGAACCTATGGATGACGCGTTTTTTAACTTGATTGGCACAGAAGGAAGTTTGAAGATTGCGGTTCAGCAGGCGAAAGCTGCCATCCATTATCCACCTAGGGGACTGCATACATTGATCCTAGGGAAAACGGGTACGGGAAAGTCTTTTTTTGCCGATTGTATGTATCAATATGCCCTCGAATCGAAAAGGATTGATAAGGATGCAGCCTTTATTCAATTCAATTGTGCAGATTACGCTCAAAATCCTCAACTTTTGTTTGGTCATATTTTTGGTGTGAAAAAAGGGGCGTTTACAGGGGCAACGGAAGATCGTACCGGGTTAATCGAAAAAGCGGACAAGGGAATCTTGTTTTTAGATGAAATTCATAGGCTGCCTCCGGAAGGACAGGAAATGCTATTTACATTCATTGATAAAGGTGAATTTCGAAGTCTGGGAGATAGCGAAGAAACGAAAACGGCTTCAGTGCAAATAATTGGAGCGACAACAGAATCCCCTGAATCTTTTTTACTGGAAACCTTCACTAGAAGAATTCCGATGACAATTACGCTCCCTTCCTTGGAGGAGCGTCAATTTGAGGAGCGGTACCAGCTTATTGAACACTTTCTTATTCAGGAATCGGGTCGTTTAAATGAAACAATTTATGTTGAAAGACGCGTTTTGACCGCATTTTTACTATACCGAACGTCTGCAAATATTGGACAATTGCAACGTGATTTAAAACTTGCTTGTGCAAAATCGTTTTTGCACTATATTTCAAATCAGACAGCGACACTTTTAATTCAGCAGAATGACTTGCCCATCCATGTTCAAAAAGGGTTATTGGATGTTAAACAATCTCGCGATAAGATGGACAGACTAATAGAAGCAGAACAGAAAATTTTTACGTTTTCCTATAAGGATGAAAATAATGATCAGATTCACTTGGAAGATGGGGAAGACCTTTATCAAAATATAGAAAACAAGTTACGTAAGCTTCACCAAGAAGGGAAGAATGATAAAGATATTCAAAAAGAACTTCTTGTTGACTTCAATCAATACTTTAATGAGTATATTGATCATTTGCCGCAAATTGACGTAGAAGAGATGGTCAATGAACAAATCTGGTTGATTACAGATAAAATTTATCACTATGTAGAACCAGAATTAAAGCGTACCTATGAGAAGAAAATCAAATTTGCATTTGCCCTTCATTTACAGGGGACGATTGAGCGGATCAACCAAAACACTATTATTACGCATCCTAACTTAAATGAGATTCATAAGGAATATCCAAAAGAATTTAAAGTTTCAATAGAAGTCGCCCAACTTATTCAAAATGAATTAGGCATTGAGATTCCGCTTGATGAAATTGGGTTTATCGCCATGTTTTTAGTTTCTGATGTTGAGGAAAGCATGTACGATCAAGAACATAAAGTAGGAATCATTGTCATGATGCATGGAAACACGACTGCAAGCAGTATGTTACTTACCGTTCAAGATTTGTTGGGCGTCCGGCTTGGAAAGGCTTTCGATATGCCGCTTTCAATGGAGGTAAGGGATATGTACAGCCTCGTCAAAAATGCGATTCATGACATGAAACCGACGAAAGGAATTTTATTTCTCGTAGATATGGGATCGGTTTCTACCTTCGGGCAAATGATATTTGAAGAGACAGGCATTAAAACGAAAACAATTTCAATGGCGAGCACGCCTATTGTAATGGAAGCGGTTCGCAAGGCTTCGCTTGGCAGAAGTTTGGATGATATTTTTCAGAGTTGCAAGCAATTGCTTGAGAGTCAGTTTAGTTCGACCCCTATTCGTCCGAAACCTTCCAAAAGAGCAATTATCACCGCTTGCTTTACGGGGGAAGGGGTAGCGAAAAAAATAAAACAACAGCTAGGAAAAATTGTGGAAGGAAAAAATATTGAACTGATCTCTTTGCAATTTCTTCATCGACAATCTTTTAGAGAAAAAATCGATCAATTGTTAGAAGAATACAATATACTAGCCATTGCCGGAACTGTTCGTGTTGATTACCACAATATCCCTTACTTTTCGCCAACAGAAGTCTTCCAAGAACATCATTTGAAACGATTGGAAAATATGATTGGCAATCATGAGCCTTACAGTGAGATGGTTAAAGCGCTTGAAAGTCATTTTAAAATGATCCCTTCTGTCGACCGTTTGATACAACTTTTGCAAAAAGCCGTAATTAATCTTGAATTAAAATTAGAAATCACACTAGATGATGGTGTCGATACAGGAATTATTCTTCATTTAGCTTTTTTGATTGAAAGTATGCGATTAAATCAACCGAGCCGGCCATTCCCCAATATGGACCAATTCCGTCAAGAAAATATGGAAGAGCTGGTGATTGTGAAAAATACATTGAAAGACTTGGCAGTTGAATATGATATCGCTTTTGCGGAAAGTGAATTAATGCATATTTATCAGATGTTCAGGGAGAATCATTGAAGATCTACTTTGGAATTACCAAGGTGCCTTGCGCATTTCGAGGTTTTCAAAAGAACACAAGCGTGTAATGATTTACACGCTTGTGTTCTTTTGTGTAAATTAGTAAAGCTCAAATGACAGCGTTTACACGCGGGAAACTTGGCACGCTTCTTGCATTATTAATAGCGTATAGGAAATTGTGGCTCTATGTAAGTTTGCCCTATGAGTTGAAGTCTTGAATCCTGTGTGAAAATTGAGAGAAGGCACCACCTAGCGCTGCAGCGGTTCACTGGAATTCTTTATTTCAACTTATATAGAGTCACAAAACATAGAAAGGGGAGGGAAATGTAATGAAGACCATTATGTTAGTTTGTTCAGCAGGGATGTCTACTAGTTTACTAGTGACGAAAATGGAAGCGGCGGCAAAGGCCAAAGGGGAGGACGTTAAGATTTTTGCCGTATCAGAAGCGGAAGCTAACAGGCATTACGATACCATTGATGTTCTGCTATTGGGGCCGCAAGTACGTTATCTGAAAAAGAAAATCGAAAAAGCAGTTGAAGGGAAAAACATCCCTGTCGAAGTAATTGAAAGCATTGACTATGGAACAATGAATGGTGAATCGGTTCTGGTAAAAGCTCTCGCATTGTTGTGAATACAGGCTATAAGTTTACTAGGGGATCGTATGGGAAGAAGTTTGGCAGGTCGGCCGGGTTTCTGATTCCAGAATTAGTTGTCGGAATAATTAATTAAAAAATGTGCTTTCATATTTAACTAAGAAAGAATAAAAGGGGAGAAAAAGATGAGTGGGAAAATGGATAAGTTTATGGAGATCGGCGGTCGTATCGGGGCTCAACGTCACCTAGCTGCCATTCGTGATGGCTTTGTTATTATTATGCCATTAATGATTTTAGGTTCAATGGTTACGCTTATCAATAACTTGCCGATTGAGGCATATCAGAATTTTATGGAGATGATTTTTGGCGGTGATACTTGGAAGCAATTTGGTGGAGCCGTTTGGACGGGGACATTCGCAATAGTTTCGTTACTTATCGCTTTCACAATTGCCTATCAACTTGCCCGTTCATACGATAAGGACGGTCTGTCAGCCGGGGTTGTCGCTTTTGCTTCTTTATTAACAATTACGACACCCATTGCGGAGGGCTCAGGATTGCCATTAATTTGGGCCGGTTCACAGGGCTTATTTATCGCTATTATTGTAGCGCTTGTTTCAACTGAAATTTTCACGAGATTACTTGGCAGTAAGAGACTCGTAATGAAGATGCCTCCGAGCGTTCCACCAGCCGTTTCAAAATCATTTGCAGCTTTATTTCCAGCAATGATTGCAATCAGTGTATTTGGTCTCGTTAAGGTATTTACTATAGTAGCGGGCATGCCCGATATCCATCAAGCATTCTTCGATGCATTACAGGAACCGGTCTCAAAATTGGCTAACACACCAGCTTCGGCCATTGTTATTGCATTAATTGTCCACGTCCTTTGGTTTTTTGGACTTCACGGCGCAAATGTTATGGAGCCGGTTATGCAGGCAGTTTATTTACCTGCCATTGAAGCAAATATAAAAGCGTTTGAAGCGGGAATAGAAATTCCTTATATCGTGACAAAACCATTTTTTGATGCCTTTATGTATTTAGGGGGTACAGGTGCAACACTTGGTTTGATTATTGCAGTATTCATCGCAGGCCGTCGCCATAAACACTATCGCAACGTCTCGGGATTAAGTGCGGGGCCAGGTATATTTAATATTAATGAACCAATTTTATTTGGTTTCCCAATTGTGTTAAACCCTTTGTTAATCATTCCATTCATTTTAACGCCTGTTGTTCTGGTAATCTTTAGTTATATTATGATTGCGACTGGAATTGTTCCTAAAACGGTTAACCTGATTCCGTGGACCACACCTCCAATCATTGGCGGGTTTTTAGCAACAGGGTCTATGAAAGGGGCTTTACTAGCCGCCGTTAACTTAGTCATTTCAATAGTGATTTATCTGCCATTTGTTAAAATAGCAGAAAGAATTGAAGTGAAAAAACTGCAAGAAGAATTGGCGTTGCAACAAGAAATGGTATCATCTCATCAGGAAGATGTAATAGCTGAACAAGAAGTACCAACATCACAACCAGAAGAAAAACCATTAATCTCTAGTAGGAAGTAGTGAGCAATTATGAATATAGAAGAGCAAATCATGCAGATTATTCTATTTAGCGGGAATGCGAAAAGTACAGCTTTTGAGGCGATCCAAGCCGCCAAAGAGCAAGATCATGAACGTGCGAAAGAGTGTATTGAAAAAGCGAATCAAGAATTGATCAGCGCCCATCATGTCCAAACAACTTTAATACAATCGGAAATACGTGGTGAGGGAGTGGTGGTCTCTTTACTACTTGTTCATGCACAAGATCATCTTATGAACGCGATTACGTTCAAAGATTTAGCCATCGAGTTTGTTGACTTATATGAAGTGATGAATAAACG
>DYWT01000268.1 GCA_020742515.1 Sporosarcina psychrophila | reverse complement strand
AGCTAGGACGACCGATCAAATAGCATGCATGACCGCCCATATAGCTAGGTCGACCGATCAAATAGCGTGATTGACCGCTCATATAGCTAGGTCGACCGATCGAATAGCATGAATGTCCGATCATATAGCCGTGTGACCGATCAAATAGCGTGCACGACCGCTCATATAGCTAGGTCGACCGATCAAATAGAACGACCGTTCATATAGCCTGACCAACAATCATATTCCCAACCTCACAATCCAATCTCCGAAATCGAATCCTGTCGATTTCTTTTTTTCACCTGCCCCTCGTTCCGACAAACATTTCAGCATATAGGTGCTATCGTTGTTGTCAGGGAGGGCGGCTTATGTACGGGGAACTCATTGTCGGAGTGAATATGTTATTCAATTATACGATTCTGTCATTCGCCAACAAAGTAGGGAACGTTCAAGTCGCCCGTGGACGTCTATTGTTCGCCTCTTTTGCGGGTGCGTTGCCTGTTGTGATTCTTCCATCATCGGCTAGTGTTGTAATCATTTCTTTTATTTGTATGACTGTTTGTGCTTTTGGAAAGGCTTTCGAACTGTGGAAAAAATCTGCCATAATGGTTTTGATAGGTGCGGTATTTGCTGGCGGTTTATTGACTGTTATTCAATATCGCATCAATATCTTCAGTTCGCCGTTTACTGTTCTCGTCTACGCAGTCGTCGCATATGTCTCTCTTTATTTCATGAGGAAAAAGTGGCTTGATGTCAGAACCGTACGTCACGTATCAGAGCTTCGAGCATCGTCCGTCATTCATATTTGGGATGCTGAAATAGAGATTGATGTATTCGTCGATTCGGGGAACGGCTGCACGGAGCCATTGTCTGGCTCACCTGTACATTTCGTGTCGTTAAAGGTGCTGGAAAAGCATATTCCGGAAGATTTGATGAAACCGATGCTTGCTTGGGATCCACTCGGTCCGCCTTCTATGTCCGCATTTCCCGACAGCTATCACAAACAAATTCGGCTCATTCGGTTAGTAACGGTACAAGGACATTCCTGGGCAGTTGGCTTTAGATTCAATCGTTGGGTTTTAGAAGATGGCAATGTGCTTCAACCAGGTTATATTGTTGTGACAAAAAATGACCGCCGTTATCCTGACGGCGCAGGAGCGATTTTGCATGTATCCGCAATGGAGTCATTAAACGGGGAGAGGGGAACTGCTTATGCTGTATAAAATCAGAAAATGGATGTCGATAATCACCAGCTTTTTTAAACGGAAAAACGGCGCATACTATATTGGAGGACATGAATCCCTGCCAAAGCCGTTGACCCGGGAAGAAGAGGCTATAACAATCAAAGCCTTTATGGAAGGCGATATGAATGCGCGCGATAGACTGATTGAAAAAAACCTTCGTCTTGTTGTTTACATTGCACGTCGTTTTGATAACACAAATACACATATTGAAGATCTCATTAGCATCGGCGCTATTGGACTTATAAAGGCAATTGAAACATTCAAAATTGACAAAAATATAAAATTAGCTACTTATGCATCACGCTGTATTGAAAATGAAATTTTGATGCATCTCCGTAAAACAAATAAGACACGTTCAGAAATTTCATTTGATGAGCCGCTTAATTCCGATGCGGATGGTAATGAATTACTGTTGTCGGATATTCTTGGTACTGATGAGCACATTATCATTGACGACGTTGAAAAGAAAATCGAGCGTCAGCATATGATTGAGGCAATTATGAGTCTTGAAGAACGAGAACGCTATATTATGGAATGCCGTTTTGGTTTGACAGGAGAAGTAGAAATGACACAAAAAGAAGTGGCAGAACTACTTGGGATATCCCAATCTTATATTTCACGCCTCGAAAAGAAAATCATTTTTGAATTACGTGAAAGTTTAAATCAACCAATTGCATAATGGTTGAAATTGGCGATACGATTCCCCGCATATTCTAGGCAACTGCGGATACACTATCTCGTACAGTCATCTACAGAATGTGGAGGAAAAGCGAATGGTGCGTACAAGGGTAGAAATTTGTGGAATCGATACGTCCGAATTGCCATTACTCACAAACGACGTGATGAAAGCAACGTTTATCAGGTTGCAGAGCGGAGATCATGCAGCTCGGGAAGAACTCGTCATTGGCAATTTACGACTCGTCCTTAGTCTGGTTCAAAGATTCGCCTATAGGGGGGAACAAGCGGATGACTTATTCCAAGTCGGATGTATCGGCTTGCTTAAGTCGATTGATAACTTTGATCTGAAACATAATGTAAGATTTTCAACATACGCAGTCCCAATGATAATTGGGGAAATAAAAAGACATCTGCGTGACCATCACTCAATACGGGTGTCAAGATCACTTCGGGATATTGCATATAAGGCAATTAGAGCAAAAGAGCAGTTCATTAATGATAATCAGAGGGAACCGCGAATATCCGATTTGTCTGAAGCGACAGGAATACCTGCCGACGATATTCTGTTTGCGCTTGATGCCATTCAAGATCCTATGTCGCTGCATGAACCGATGAATGGTGATGGCGGAGATCCAGTGTTCATGATGGATCAGATACAGGATAAAACCGTTTCTGAGGAACGGTGGTTAACGTATGTATCTGTAAAGGAAACAGTATCTACTATGGACGAAAGGCAACAATCCATTCTTTCAAAACGATTTTACTTGGGACAAACGCAAACTGAAATCGCCAAGGAACTAGGCATTTCACAAGCACAAATTTCAAGATTGGAGAAGAGCGCAGTACAAACCATACGGGAAGGGATGGACCATAAATGATAAATGTAACGCAATGCGATAGCTGCATTGCGTTTTTTCTTACGTTTATGTGCATATAGTCATTGTAAGGAGGGATTTTATGAGGTTTTCAGAAATACAAAAAAAAGAAGTTATAGACGTTACCAAGGGTTCATTCCTTGGATTTGTCCAAGATGCGACGATTGATATTGTAAATGGTAAAGTAGAATCCTTACACGTTGGCGGAGGGGAAAGGAACAGTTTTTTTGATGCAAAAAACAAGGATACGAAACGTGTCAATCTTACAGAGATTACAACAATCGGTAAAGATATTGTACTTGTAGGCAAAAAGGAGGCAGAAAAATGATTTATTATTGATATGTTTTGGTTAGGTTGGTACAATGAAATGAAAGATTGATGAAAAGTAGTGATAAAAATGGCCGATCTCCAACAAAGAATACAAAAAATTGAACAAGATATACAAGCTGCTTGTGACCGAACAGGGCGAAATAGATCTGAAATCACGGTCGTTGCTGTTACGAAGGAAGTTTCGGCAGTTAGAGCATCTGCGGTCCTAGATGCGCAGATTCATCATCTGGGTGAAAATCGCCCCGAAGGTCTGTTTGGGAAACAGGAAATGATAAAAAGTGAAGCCATTTGGCATTTCATCGGTAATGTTCAAAGTAGAAAAGTTAAAGAAATCATCAATCGAATCGATTATTTACATTCTGTTGATCGAATGAGTTTGGTAAAAGAAATCCACAAACGTGCAGATCATACCGTTGACTGTTTCATCCAAGTAAATGTTTCTGGGGAAGCTAGCAAATCAGGTATAGCGCCAATTGAACTTGATAGCTTCATCGAAGAAGCCGCGGTTTATAACAAAGTCAGAATTATAGGTTTAATGACGATGGCTCCTTTCACGCATGAAGCGGATGAGATTCGGATCGTATTCCGTTCACTAAGAGAACTTCGGGACGGTATCTCAGCAAAAAGTATGCCACATGCACCATGTACGGAATTGTCCATGGGAATGTCAAATGATTTCATTATCGCTATTGAAGAAGGTGCAACCCACGTAAGAATCGGGACTGCACTTGTCGGAGCAGAAAGCGAGGGAGACATATGAGCATTAAAAATAAGTTTGAAAAATGGTTCTATCTGGAAGATGAAGAAAGCGATGTGCCAGAACAGCCGCGGCGAGAAGAACAGCGTCCAGTACCGGAGCAGCCGCGTAAAGGACCAATGAGAAAACAAACGGCAGGCGAAGTACAGCAATCTGCAACGGTTGTCAGCTTGCAAAGTGTTCAAAAGTCCTCTAAAGTCATTCTTATTGAACCGCGCGTTTACGCGGAAGCACAAGATATTTCGGAACATCTGAAAAATAAACGGGCAGTTGTTGTCAACTTGCAGCGAATCGAACGCGATCAGGGAATTCGAATTGTCGATTTCCTTAGTGGAACCGTTTATGCGCTTGGCGGGGATATTCAGCGAATTGGAACGGATATTTTCCTATGTGTACCAGAAAATGTGGAAGTTGCCGGGGCAATTTCTGATTACTTTGAACGATAGAAATTGAATGAGGTGTACGAAATAGAATGGAAAATATCTTAGTGTTACTTTATCAAGGCATAGCTGGAGTAATTCAGATTTACTCAATACTTCTTATCATTTATATTTTAATGTCATGGGTACCTGCTTCACGGGAGACAAAATTCGGTAAAATACTCGAGAAGATCGCAGAACCTTATTTGGGATTTTTCAGGAAGTTCATACCGCCGCTTGGAATGATTGATATTTCACCAATCGTGGGCATATTTGCGTTAAGGTTAATTACTAATGGTGTAGCAGCAGTATTTAATATGATTTTATAGGTTGATTAACCCCAAAAGGAAAGTTCTATAGAAAATAGCTAGAACGACACGCGGTATTGAATGGGATCAGTAACTCAGCCTTTAAATCTTGTTTCATTTACTTCTGTTAGGGCTATTCCATAATATGAGGGAACATTATATTTAACCTTTTGGATTTGAATCATAGAATAATTATGTTGTCCTCACTTATGTGAGGATTTTTCTATAAGGAGTCGGAGAAATGGAAACAATACTGCAGCATTTTAGGAAAGATGAACAGCCCTTCATCGAAATGGCGATTGGCTGGATACGTGAAGTAGAGGACACCTATTCCCCAAAATTGACGGGATTTCTGGATCCAAGGCAACAGCGTATTGTTGAATCGCTTGCTGGCAGTTCCATGCTGCTGATTGGATCGCATGGTGCATTTCCCGAAGCGGAGCGAAGAAGAATTCTTATCTATCCAGATTATTATGTGCCCGAGCTATTAGATTACAGAATAGCTATGTTCGATGTGAAATATGCATCTAAATTTTTAAAACTTGATCATAAGGATATCCTAGGTTCGATGATGGCTTTGGGAATCGATAGGTCGAAGTTCGGGGACATCCGGGTGGAGGACGATAAAGTTCAATTTGCAGTTGCTGATGAGTTAAAAGATTATATGGTGGCAAATTTTGTGTCGATTGGAAAAGCGAAAGTGACGGTTGAAGAAAATGGTCTGCCGGAAGACTGGATTGTCACGACGGATACATGGACAGAGGAAATGCATATTGTCAGTTCTTTAAGACTCGATGTAGTTACCGCGGCGTTAGCCAATATTCCACGCCAAAAAGCGGCTTCACTTATTCACGGAGAAAAAGTGAAAGTGAACTGGGCTGTTCGGGATCAGCCCGCATTCGAACTTCAAGAATCGGACATGCTATCAATAAGAGGTTCTGGCCGTTTTAAAGTGATTGCAATTGAAGGAAGAACGCGTAAAGACAAGATTAGAATTGCCATTGGAAAATTAGAATGATGTCGCCCACAGTAGCGGTAAATCGCTGGTTTACTCAACTATAAAGAAGATAGAAGTACTCCAATGATTGAAGTTTCGCATTATCAGATAATAGTTTGAAAAAGAACTGTTTTCTGATGGCACAACATGTATAATAGAGAATGAATAAGTTAAAGGGGAGATGCTTCAAATGGCTTTATCACCACTTGATATACATAATAAAGAATTCGCCAATAAGTTCCGTGGATATAATGAAGATGAAGTAAATGAATTCTTGGAACAAGTAATGAAGGATTATGAAAATGTCCTTGAAGAAAATAAAGCGTTGAAAAGCAGTTTGAAACAATCAGAAGAACAGGTCTCCCATTTCAACTCAATCGAGCAGACACTGCAAAAATCAATTCTCATCGCACAGGAAGCTGCGGAAGACGTTCGCCGCAACTCTATGAAGGAATCAAAGCTGATTATCAAAGAAGCAGAAAAGAACGCGGATCGAATTGTCAATGAAGCTCTTTCCCGCGCACGCAAAATTTCTGTGGAAATTGAAGATCTAAAAAAACAGTCGAAAGTCTTCCGCACACGTTTCAAAATGCTAATTGAAGCACAACTTGACCTTATCCAGTCAGATGACTGGGACGTTTTGCTTGAGTATGAAATAAATACGGAGCAGTTAGAAATAGCAGCCGACCTTGATTCGTAAGGAAACTTGACATTTGTCTTAATTCACACATATAATAATGTGCATATATTTATAACAGGCATTGAAAGAGAGAGTACTTTTCAAATTTGTGAAAAGCGAGCCGGGGGCGGTGGAAGCCCGGTCAACAGATTGGAAGCGAAAATCACTCTTGAGCCGGATTGCGGAATGATGTACGTAATCCCGGGCACACCCCGTTACGGTGTCTGAGTGGCAGCAAATTCGTTTGCTGCAAGTAGGGTGGTAACGCGAGAATAATTCTTCGTCCCTTTTTAGGGGCGGGGATTTTTTTATTGTCATAAGATGTAGCGGACTTAGGCTACGAACTACTTGCGCTTTTCAAAAATTAAGGATAATTTTTTGAAACATGGAACGGTGTCTAGCTTCAGGCGCCACCCCCTCGGGTCAAAAGCCGTTTTGCTGTAAGAGGGATTGAACTACATCCCTCCTTGGTGGCTGAAGTACGCCTCCTCGAGCCTACAGGATGTAGGTATGCAGTCTTCGCGACAGGACGTCGCGCACTCAGACTGCCTTCCTTTTCACTTATGCCTGTCGGGGCTGGACGGCGCCTTACGCTTTTCTAATTTTAAAGGAGGAAAACATAATGGATTACAAAGATACGTTGCTTATGCCTAAAACAGAATTCCCGATGAGAGGCAACTTGCCGAACAAAGAGCCGTTATTACAAGAAAAATGGGCAGAGATGGACATTTATAAAAAAGTACAGGAGCGAACTGCTGGGCGTCCGTTCTTCGTATTGCACGATGGGCCTCCATATGCGAACGGTGACCTTCATATGGGGCATGCGATGAACAAAGTGCTGAAAGATATGATTGTCCGTCATAAATCGATGACAGGCTTCCACGCTCCTTATGTCCCAGGCTGGGATACACATGGATTGCCAATTGAACAGGCGCTAGTTAATAAAGGTGTAAAGAGAAAAGAACTATCAGTTGCTGAATTCCGTAAAATGTGTGAGGAATATGCCCTTAGCCAGATTGACAGTCAACGCAGCCAGTTCAAACGAATCGGTGTACGTGGCGATTGGGATAATCCATATATCACGCTGAAACCAGCTTTTGAGGCGCGTCAAATTCAAGTGTTTGGTGAAATGGCTAAAAAAGGATATATCTATAAAGGATTGAAACCGGTTTATTGGTCACCATCAAGTGAATCTGCACTTGCTGAGGCGGAAATCGAATACCAGGATAAGAAGTAACCATCTATCTATGTAAGTTTCCCTGTGAAAGATGGACTTGGCGTAATTGATGAAGATGTTAACTTCTTAATCTGGACGACGACTCCATGGACGATTCCTGCAAACCTTGGGATTTCTGTCCATCCGGAATTTGAATACGTTATTGTTAAAGCGGGAGAAGAGAAATTCCTTATCGCTAAAGATTTACTTACGCTTGTCGCAGAAGAACTTGGCTGGGAAGACCATGTTGTTGAGCGTGAACTGAAAGGTTCTGAACTCGACCGTGTTGTTGCGAAGCACCCATTGTATGACCGCGATTCGCTTGTTATGCTCGGTGATCATGTTACAGCCGAAGCGGGTACTGGATGTGTCCATACAGCTCCAGGTCACGGGGAAGATGACTTCTACGTGTCTAAATCATATGGTATTGATGCCCTTTCTCCTATCGATGATCGCGGTGTAATGACTGATGAAGCGCCAGGCTTCGAAGGTCTGTTTTATGAAGATGCAAATAAAGCAGTTACAGAAGCACTCGACAAAGTGGGCGCGCTTAAGAAATTATCATTCATCACTCACTCTTATCCGCATGATTGGCGTACGAAAAAGCCGGTTATTTACCGCGCGACTGCACAATGGTTTGCTTCAATTGAGTCGTTCCGTACGGAATTGCTTGATGCAATTAAAAATACGAAATTTACACCTTCATGGGGAGAAACAAGACTATATAATATGGTTCGCGACCGCGGAGACTGGTGTATTTCACGTCAGCGTGTATGGGGTGTTCCAATTCCAGTATTTTACGCTGAAAACGGTGAACCAATCATTACAGATGAAACAATTGCCAACGTTTCGGAGCTGTTCCGTGAAAACGGGTCGAACATCTGGTTCGAAAGAGAAGCAAAAGATTTACTGCCAGAAGGGTTCACGCACGAAGGAAGTCCAAATGGGCAATTCACGAAAGAGACGGATATCATGGATGTCTGGTTCGATTCAGGCTCGACGCACCAAGGTGTGCTAGTAGAACGGGATGATCTGGTTTACCCGGCTGACTTGTATCTTGAAGGGTCTGACCAATACCGAGGGTGGTTTAATTCATCCCTTACGACAAGTGTCGCCATCAACGGCCATGCACCTTATAAGAGCTTGCTAAGCCACGGCTTCACCCTTGACGGCGAAGGACGTAAAATGAGTAAATCAATCGGAAATGTCATCGTTCCTGCAAAAGTAATGAACCAGCTCGGCGCAGACATTCTTCGCCTGTGGGTATCCTCTGTTGATTACACAGCGGATGTACGGGTTTCTGACTCGAACTTCAAGCAAGTTTCCGAAGTGTACAGAAAAATCCGTAACACACTTCGTTTCCTGCATGGTAATACATCGGACTTCAATCCGGCTACAGACGCAGTTGCATTTGAAAATCTACGTACAGTAGACAAATTTGTCTATGTGAAATTACAGGATTTGATCACAGAAGTGCGTAATGCTTATGATAACTATGAATTTGCAAGTGTTTACCATGCAGTAAATAACTTCTGTACGGGTGAATTGAGCTCGTTCTATCTTGATATTGCTAAAGATGTTGTCTATATCGAAGGGGCAGATCATTCACACCGACGTGCGATGCAGACAGTGATGTATGAAACACTAATAACACTGCTGAAACTGTTGACACCGATTGTGCCACATACGACAGATGAAATGTGGGCATTTATCGAGCATAAAACTGAAGAAAGTATTCAGCTAACAGATATGCCGCAAGCACAGGATCTAGGCGAGGAAGCACATGTATTGCGTGAACGTTTCGCTACATTGATGCTTGTCCGTGATGATGTGCTGAAGGCGCTTGAAGAAGCACGAAATGGTAAAGTCATTGGAAAATCGCTTGAAGCGAAAGTAACGGTTGCCGTTCCTGAAAGTCTGCAAGATGTCTTTGCGGCTGATGATATTGACTTTGCGCAATTCTTCATCGTGTCTCAGTTTACTGAAGGTGAGATGGCTAACATGCCTGAAGGGACTTTGAAACTGGATACGGTAAGTGTCCTTGTTGAAAAAGCAGATGGAGAGAAATGTGACCGTTGCTGGACGATCTCTGAGACGATTGGAACAGATGAAACCCACCCTACACTCTGCAAACGATGTGCGGATGTTGTGAAAAAGTATTATTCGTAAAATAGTCAAACTAAAAGCCGTCGCAGCTGTCTTTTTATAAGACTAGCTGCAGCGGCTTTTTTTAAAAGAAATTATAAGTTTTTGAACCTGGAGCAGTGTCTAGCTTCAGCGCCTAGCCCCTCAGGTCATAAGCAATCCAGCTATGTGGCAAAGACCGCCACGTCGTTGGATCGACTTATGCCTTTCAGGTCTACCAAGGCGCTTACGCTTTTCTTATTACTCATTTTACGTTGAAATGCGGTCATATAGGTGTCGATGTGGTAAAATGGAACGTAATCTGTCGGACGGGGGTATTTAGATTGTTCATTTATTACGGATTAGCGGCATTCGTTATTATTTTGGATCAGTTAACGAAGTGGCTTGTCGTTAAAAACATGGAGCTTGGCGAAAAAATTAGTATTGCAGATCCTTATTTGGGGCTTCTTTCCCACCGCAACACGGGAGCAGCATGGGGAATGCTTGAAGGACAAATGTGGTTATTTTATATCGTTACTGTCGTTGTTGCAGGAGGCATTATCTATTACTTCCATAAAGAAGCGAAGGGACATCCGCTATTTGGAGTCAGTTTAATGTTTCTTCTTGGTGGCGCAATTGGTAATTTCATCGACCGACTATGGCGCAAGGAAGTTGTCGATTTTGTCGACGTCACAATTCCGATTATCAACTATGATTTCCCGATTTTTAATGTTGCAGATGCAGCTTTGACAGTAGGGGTAGTCATAATCATCATCCATATTATTATGGATGAAAAAAAGAACAAGAAAAAGGTGTCGTAATGGAAAAAATTGAAATAGAAGTAACGGAAGAACACAAAGGAAGCCGTATTGACAAAGCGTTATCGGCGGTTAACTCTGAATGGTCACGTACACAAATTCAGTCATGGCTGAAAGATGGCCTTGTTCTTGTAGGCGGTATTCAAGTGAAACCAAATTATAAAGTTCGAGTAGGTGATACGATAACGGTGGAAGAACCTGAACTGGAAGAACTTGATGTCGTTGCGGAAGATCTTGAACTCGATATCTATTATGAAGATAAAGACGTTCTCGTTCTCAACAAAGCGCGTGGTATGGTTGTCCACCCTGCACCCGGTCATCCATCAGGTACAGTGGTCAACGGGCTTATGCACCATTGCACGGATCTCTCAGGCATCAACGGCGTACTTCGCCCAGGTATTGTGCACCGTATCGATAAAGATACATCTGGTCTTTTGATGGTGGCGAAAAATGATAAAGCACATGTTTCGTTAGTCGACCAGCTCGTCAACAGATCGGTAACACGTGTTTATACAGCACTTGTCCATGGTCATATCCCGCATGATAACGGAACAATTGATGCTCCGATCGGTCGTGATCAACGTGAGCGGCAAAATATGGCGATTGTTGATAAAGGAAGGCATGCGGTAACGCATTTCAAAGTAATTGAGCGGTTTGGCGATTACACACTTGTTGAATGCAGATTAGAAACAGGGAGAACACACCAAATTCGAGTTCATATGAAATATATCGGTTATCCGCTTGTCGGAGATCCGAAATATGGTCCGAAAAAAACACTCGACTTTAACGGACAAGTATTGCATGCAGGAACGCTCGGTTTTGATCACCCCGTAACAGGTGAGTATATGGAATTTAACAGCCCGCTACCAGATGACTTTATAGAATTGGTCGATAAAGTTAGGAAAAGCGTTGACAAAACAGAAGAGTGAAATGTATACTGAACGAAGCAATTGAATAGCGATACCTTTAAAATCAGTCCAGAGAGGCTGGGAAGGTTGCACGGAAGTACAGTAGAACTGCTGCGCGCAGTTTCTATGTACACTTTTTCTGCACGTATACCCTCCCGCCAATAAAGGCCGGGGGGATTTTTTTATTGACAAATGGAAATGGAGGGCTAAAAATGACAGAAAAAGCAAATATCCTTGATGAACAAGCAGTTGGCAGGGCAGTTACACGAATTGCCCACGAAATTATCGAACGGAATAAAGGGATTGACGAGTGTATTCTCGTCGGCATTAAAACCAGAGGCGCATATTTAGCAGATAGGCTTGCCAAAAAAATCGAGGTAATTGAAGGGAAGTCAATAAAAAAAGGTGAACTTGACATAACTTTGTATCGTGATGATCTTATGCTGAAACATGACAATAACGAGCCGCTCGTCCAGCAAGTAGATATTAAACATGACGTGACGGACAAAAAAGTAATCCTTGTTGACGACGTTCTTTATACAGGCAGGACAGTCCGAGCAGCAATGGATGCAGTCATGGACCTTGGAAGACCTGCATCCATTCAACTTGCGGTGCTAGTCGACCGGGGCCACCGGGAATTGCCGATCCGACCTGATTTCGTGGGGAAAAACATCCCCACGTCAAGTGATGAACGCGTCGTCGTAAGTGTACTAGAGACGGATGGTAAGGACAGCGTCTCGATTCATTCAAAATAAGGTCTGTTCGCACCTTCAGAATAGGTCAGGGGACCAGCTAGTAAATTAAGTAACCGTTATGGGGGAAGTCGATTATGAATGAAAAAGTTTTAGATGTACATGAAAAACCGGCAACAGCCAGATGGATAATCCTTAGTTTGCAACATATGTTTGCCATGTTTGGAGCGACGATATTGGTTCCCCAACTGGTCGGGTTAAGTCCGGCAATCGCCCTTCTGACTAGCGGGATTGCGACAATCGTTTTTATCCTTGTAACAAGGTTCCAAGTACCGGCATACTTAGGCTCATCTTTCGCCTTCATTATACCGATACAAGTAGCGACTGAAACAGGCGGAATTGGCAGTGCAATGATTGGCAGTATGTTCGTGGCGCTCGTCTATGGGCTCATCTCATTGCTTATCTGGAAGACAGGCTATGCATGGATCATGAAGGTCTTGCCGCCGATTGTTGTGGCGCCGGTTATCATCGTCATCGGTCTTGCATTGTCGCCGACAGCAATCAGCATGGCGAGTACAATCCAAGTCGGAGACGAAAAAGTGTATAACCTACTTCACTTTTCAGCAGCGCTCGTCACACTGGCAGCTGCGATTATCTGTATCATGTTTTTCAAAGGAATTGTCAGCTTGATGCCAATACTTATCGGGATCATCGTCGGTTACATTTACTCGGCTTTTATCGGAATATTGGATTTCACAAAAGTTATTGAAGCGAAATGGTTTGAATTTCCGGCAATGCTGATTCCGGGTGTGGATTACGAATTCGTCATTACTCCTACACTCCTTGGTCTGATGGTGCCAATCGCCATCGTCACGATTTCGGAACATATCGGACATCAGCTCGTTCTAGGACGAATTGTGGGAAGAAACTACATAAAAAATCCGGGATTAAACCGTTCTTTACTTGGTGACGGACTTGGAACGCTTATTAGCGGACTAGTCGGAGGACCGCCTAAAACGACATACGGTGAAAACATTGGTGTCCTTGCGCTCACTCGCGTATATAGTGTCTATGTCATTTTAGGAGCTGCGGTTTTCGCCATTGCCTTCTCATTCTTAGGAAAAGTTATGGCATTGATTGCGACGATTCCTACAGCGGTGCTTGGAGGGGTGTCGATTCTCTTATTCGGAATTATCGCTTCATCCGGTCTGCGGATGCTGGTCGATCACAAAATTGATTTTGGCAAACAGCGTAATCTTGTTATCGCTTCTGTCATTCTTGTCCTTGGTATCGGTGGTGCATCCATCAAATTCAGTGAGACATTCCAAATTGAAGGGATGGCTTTGGCTGCGATTGTCGGCGTTATTCTAAACTTGATACTTCCAGGAAGAACTAATGAAACGCTAGTTGACGAAACAGAATAGAAGACCTTTTAACACTGTTCCGAGAGTCAGGGAAAGGTTCGTTTGACACCCATTCTACACGACCAGTGAAGGATGCGGATTGTCATACCTAACGAGCCTTTCCGCCTGCCGGAGAGGCTTTTATTAATGAAGGGAGTTGCGAAGAATGAAGCATGTAGTATCGATGAAACACCTGACCGAAAAAGAAATTATGGCAATCCTTGATCGTGCTGATACGTTCAAAAAGTTCGGTGCCCGCGAATTGCCCGGGAAATATATTGTCAGCAACCTATTTTTCGAACCGAGCACACGTACTAAAATGAGCTTTGAAATGGCGGAACGGAAACTCGGGCTTGACGTATTGCCGTTCGAATCCAGCTTTTCCAGCACGTTAAAAGGCGAGACGCTCTACGATACGGTAAAAACGCTTGAAGCAATCGGTGTCGATGCACTTGTCATCCGTCATCCCGAAGACGGTTATTATGAGCAATTGATAGATCGAACATCGGTCTCAATTATTAATGGAGGCGATGGATCAGGCCAGCATCCGACACAGTCACTCCTGGATCTGTTTACAATCAGAGAAGAATTTGGTTCCTTTAAAGGATTGAATGTACTGATTGCGGGAGATATCGCACATAGCCGCGTGGCACGCTCTAATGCAGACGCATTAACGACATTGGGAGCGAACGTGACATTCCTTTGTCCAACTGAATGGGCAGGTGAATTTGAAAATGTGGATTCATGGGATGGAGTGATTGAAAACAGTGATGTGGTCATGTTGCTGAGAGTGCAGCATGAAAGGCATGGAGCAGAAACGATTTTCGCGGGAGAAAGTTATCATGAACGATATGGGTTGACTGAAGCTCGCGCACAGAAGTTGAAAGACAAGGCGATTATCATGCACCCGGGTCCATTCAATCGGGAAATTGAAATTTCAGACACATTAATCGAATGCTCCAAATCAAGGATTTTCAAACAAATGGAAAATGGTGTATACATACGGATGGCCGTACTAGAATCAGTATTGAAAGGGAGGAATTAGCATGGAGAAAGTTATTCAAGGGGCACAGATGCTGAACGATCAAGGGGTTCTTGTTACAACGGATGTAAAGTTGACAGGTGATAAAATTTCGGGAATCGGAAATCAGCTGACAGTGGGAAATGCGGAAATAATCGACGGTGAAGGACTTTTACTGGCACCGGGTTTCATCGACATCCACGTTCACCTTCGTGAACCGGGCGGCGAGCATAAAGAGACAATCGAAAGCGGAACACTTGCGGCAGCAAAAGGCGGTTACACCACAATCTGTGCAATGCCGAATACAAGACCTGTACCTGATACAAAAGAAAATCTGACACTTGTCAATGACTTGATCAAACAGAAGTCCTTAATCCGTGTCCTTCCATACGCCTCCATTACAATTCGAGAAGCCGGCAAAGAACGGACAAATCTTGCTGAACTTAAAGAATATGGAGCTTTTGCATTCACAGACGACGGTGTTGGTATACAACAAGCGGGAATGATGTTTGAAGCGATGCAGGATGCAGCTAAAATCGGTATGCCAATTGTTGCACACTGCGAAGACAATACACTTATCTATGGTGGCGCAATGCATGAAGGGAAGCGCAATAAAGAACTCGGTCTTCCGGGAATTCCTTCAATAGCGGAATCGGTCCATATCGCACGGGACATTTTACTGGCGGAAGCAGCAGGAGCTCATTACCATGTGTGCCACGTTAGTACGAAAGAGTCGGTTCGAGTGATCCGCGATGCAAAAAAAGCGGGCATCCATGTGACTGCAGAAGTGAGTCCACATCATCTTCTACTATCAGAAGATGACATTCCCGGCGATGACGCAGATTGGAAAATGAACCCTCCGCTTCGAGGAACAGAAGATCTTCAAGCTCTACGTGACGGGCTACTCGATGGCACGCTTAATTTCATCGCAACAGACCATGCACCGCATACTGCAGAAGAAAAAGAAGCCGGTTTTGCAAAAGCACCGTTCGGGATTACTGGTTTTGAAACGGCATTCCCGCTTCTTTATACGAATTTCGTTAAAAAGGGAACATGGACCTTACAGCAGCTTATCGATTGGATGACGAAAAAACCGGCTGATGTATTCGGATTGCCCTACGGGAAAATCGAAGTGGGTGCCACGGCGGATCTGGTATTGCTAGATTTGAATAAAGAGGAAAAAATAGATCGTAAGACATTTGTTTCTAAAGGGAAGAACACACCATTTAACGGTTGGATATGCACGGGATGGCCGGTTAAAACAATTTATGCTGGAAAAGTAGTTTGGGAGGATGGACAATGATGAAAAAAAGAATGCTGATTTTAGAAGACGGTACAATTTTTGAAGGAATCGCCTTTGGTTCTGATGACGCGTCAATCGGTGAGACGGTATTCACAACGGGAATGACGGGTTATCAAGAAACGGTTTCAAATCCATCGGGTGCTGGACAAATCATTGTGATGACCTACCCGCTTATCGGCAACTACGGCATTAACCGGGACGATTATGAGTCAATCGAACCGGCAGCGAGCGGCTTAGTCGTCCGCGAACTGGCAGACGAACCATCTAATTTCCGTAGCGGTATGACACTGTGTGAGCTGTTGACGATGAAAGGCATTCCTGGAATCCAAGGAATCGATACTCGCAAATTAACGCGGCTCTTGCGAGATAAAGGGTCACTAAAAGGCATCCTGACAGCTGCAGGGGAAGAGGTGAATGTGCAAGAAATGGTTGCCAAAGCCGCGGCTTTCACTTTGCCGACAGATCTAGTTGCCCGCGTTTCAACTCAAAAACCTTATCCAAGCCCAGGACGCGGAGAACGCGTTATCCTCATCGACTATGGCATGAAACACGGTATTTTACGCGAATTAAATGATAGAGACTGCGACGTCATTGTCGTGCCATATAACACATCTACCAAGGAAATCCTTTCTTTATCACCAGATGGCATTGTGCTGTCAAATGGACCGGGTAATCCGGAAGATGTTGAGGGCACAGTTGAAACGATTAAAGAATTACTAGGGAAAGCCCCACTCTTCGGGATTGGCCTTGGTCACCAGCTATTTGCCCTTGCTTGCGGCGCACGCACAGTAAAATTGAAAAACAGCCATATGGGCGGCAACCATCCCGTAAAAGATTTGACTTCAGGCCGGACGGAATTGACTTCTCAAAGTCATGGCTACGCAGTAGATGAAGGATCACTTGTAGATACAAATCTGGAAGTGACACATAAAGCACTTAATGATGGATCAGTTGAAGGTGTGAGAAGCACGAAATACGAAGCGTTTTCCGTTCAGTTCCATCCGGAAGCATCTCCCGGACCTGAAGATTCGAAGCACCTGTTTGACAGATTCATGGATGTAATGAAAACAAGCAGCCGAAAGGAGAATTTCAATGCCTAAACGTACAGATATTGAAACTATATTAGTTATCGGGTCAGGCCCGATTGTTATCGGTCAAGCAGCGGAGTTTGACTATGCTGGAACACAAGCATGTCTTTCATTAAAAGAAGAGGGCTACCGCGTCATTCTCATCAACTCTAACCCTGCAACGATTATGACAGATACGGAAATCGCAGACAAAGTATATATTGAACCGATAACACTGGAATTCGTTAGTCGCATCATTCGGAAAGAACGTCCTGACGCACTTCTTGCAACAATGGGCGGCCAGACGGGCTTGAATATGGCGATTGAACTAGACGAATCAGGAATATTAAAAGAACTTGGCATCGAGATCCTCGGAACAAAGCTGAACGCAATTCATCAGGCGGAAGACCGGGATTTATTCCGAACGCTGATGAACGAACTGGGAGAACCTGTTCCAGACAGCGATATTATTCACAACCTTGAAGAAGCGCATGCATTCGTTGACAGAATCGGGTATCCTGTCATCGTTCGTCCTGCATTCACACTTGGCGGTACAGGCGGGGGCATGTGCTACAACGACGAAGACTTGGAAGAAATCGTTACAAGCGGTCTGAAATATAGCCCAGCTACACAATGTCTATTGGAAAAGTCAATTGCTGGCTATAAGGAAATCGAATATGAAGTCATGCGCGACTCGGCAGACAATGCAATCGTTGTTTGCAACATGGAAAACGTAGACGCAGTCGGAATTCATACGGGCGATTCAATCGTCGCGGCACCAAGCCAGACAATGACAGACCGTGAATATCAAATGCTTCGAAATGTGTCTCTTAAAATTATTCGTGCATTAGGAATTGAAGGCGGATGTAATGTTCAACTTGCACTCGATCCGCACAGCTTTGACTACTATATCATCGAAGTGAACCCGCGCGTCAGCCGATCATCGGCGTTGGCATCGAAAGCGACAGGTTATCCGATTGCGAAACTGGCTGCGAAAATCGCGGTAGGCTTGACGCTCGATGAAATGATGAATCCAGTTACGGGAACAACATACGCTTGTTTTGAACCGTCACTCGATTATATCGTGACAAAAATTCCGCGCTGGCCGTTTGATAAATTCGAGTCTGCTAAACGAAATCTAGGTACGCAAATGAAAGCAACAGGCGAAGTAATGGCGATCGGCCGTACATTCGAAGAGTCAATCTTAAAAGCGGTACGCTCACTCGAAACAGGACAATTCGGCTTATCATTGAAAAATGGACCAGAAATGACAGACGAATGGATTGAAAAACGAATTTGTCGTGCAGGCGATGAGCGTTTGTTCTTCATCGGCGAAGCATTCCGCAGGGGTGTGACAGTTGAAACGATTCACGGATGGAGTCAAATTGACGTCTTTTTCTTGCGCAAGTTCCAAAAAATCGTTCAGTTTGAACTAGTCTTGAAAGCGAATCCGTTTGACTATACAACATTGCGCACTGCAAAACGGATGGGCTTCTCCGATGTTACGGTTGCAGAATTATGGGACACAGATGAGCGCAAGGTTTACGATTGGCGAAAAGAGCAAGGACTCATTCCAGTTTATAAAAAAGTCGATACATGTGCCGGTGAATTTGAATCGGACACGCCGTATTTTTACGGAACCTACGAAGAGGAAAATGAATCCATTAAATCAGATAAGAAAAGTGTTATCGTTCTAGGTTCGGGTCCAATACGCATCGGTCAAGGTGTTGAGTTCGACTACGCGACGGTCCACTCGGTATGGGCAATTCAAGAAGCAGGCTACGAAGCGATCATCATCAATAACAACCCTGAAACAGTGTCAACAGACTTTTCGATTTCGGACAAATTGTACTTTGAACCGCTGACAATCGAAGATGTTATGCACATCGTTGATCTGGAACAGCCTGAAGGTGTTATTGTTCAATTCGGTGGACAGACGGCTATTAACTTAGCGGATGGCCTTGAAGCACGCGGCGTGAATATTTTAGGAACATCTCTTGAAGACATTGACCGCGCGGAAAACCGCAATAAATTCGAAAGTGCACTGCGTGAAATTGGTATTCCACAGCCTCTTGGAAAAACAGCTGTTTCTGTGCCGGAAGCTATCGCGATTGCGAATGAAATCGGTTATCCTGTACTCGTACGACCTTCTTATGTACTTGGCGGACGTGCAATGGAAATTGTCTACCATGAAGAGGAACTGCTTTATTACATGGAGCATGCAGTTGAAGCAAGCCCGGATCATCCCGTACTTGTCGATCGCTACTTGACAGGAACTGAAATCGAAGTCGATGGTATATGCGACGGTGAAAATGTGTTGATCCCAGGTATTATGGAACATATTGAACGTGCAGGCGTTCACTCAGGTGACTCGATCGCCGTGTTCCCGCCACAAAACTTATCGGCTTCTCAACTAGAAACAATCACTGATTATACGACCCGTCTTGCAAAAGGACTTGGAATAATAGGTCTTCTCAATATCCAGTTCGTCATCTCAGAAGGGCAAGTCTACGTGATTGAAGTGAATCCACGTTCGAGCCGTACGGTTCCATTCTTGAGTAAAATCACGAATATTCCGATGGCAAACATTGCAACAAAAGCGATTCTTGGTCAAACGATTATTGAACAAGGCTATAAAAATGGACTTGCTCAGGCACCATCTGGCGTCTACGTTAAAGTACCGGTATTCTCATTCGCGAAGTTGCGTCGAGTAGATATTACGCTTGGACCTGAAATGAAATCGACTGGAGAAGTTATGGGCAAAGATACTACGCTCGAAAAAGCCTTGTACAAGGGGCTAGTTGCAGCGGGTATGGAAATAAAAGAATACGGCTCTGTAATAATGACTGTTTCTGATAAAGACAAAGAAGAGATGGTGAGCATCGCTAAGCGCTTTACGAATATCGGTTATCGTATTTTAGCAACGGGAGGCACAGCTTCTGTGCTAGAGGACGCCGGTATCCAGGTGAAAACGATTGGTAAAATCGGTTCTGAAGGACCGACGCTTCTTGATGTCATTCAAAAAGGGGAAGCACAAATCGTTATCAATACGCTGACAAAAGGAAAACAGCCTGAACGTGACGGCTTTAGAATCCGCCGCGAATCAGTTGAAAATGGCATTCCTTGCTTCACTTCACTTGATACGGCAGATGCAATGCTGCGTGTGATCGAATCAATGACATTCCAAACTGAGGAAATGGGGAAAGTGGAGGAGACTGTATGATCATCCAAGATCGAATGACGGTCACTTCACATCAGCAAATTGCCCATAATATTTTCGAAATGAAGTTAAATGGTAAATTGGTCGGGGAAATTTCTTCCCCGGGCCAGTTTGTTCATATTCGAGTATTGGATTCATTCGAACCATTGTTAAGACGTCCGATTTCAATCGCTTCCATTAATAAAGAGGTTGGCGAAATGACTATTATTTATCGTGCAGAAGGTCGAGGTACTACAATCCTTTCACAGAAACGTGTGGATGATGAAGTCGATGTGCTCGGTCCGCTTGGAAATGGTTTTCCTGTTGAAGAAACGGCAACTGGAGAAACGGCAATCTTAATTGGCGGAGGAATCGGTGTACCACCATTGTATGAGTTATCGAAGCAACTGACGGCGAAGGGCGTGAAATGCACGCATGTCTTAGGGTTCCAATCAAAAGACGTTGTGTTTTATGAAGAAGAGTTCAGTAAGCTCGGCGAAACACATATTGTAACAGTCGACGGGTCACTTGGAACAGCGGGTTTCGTGACCACAGTCATGGGGGAACTTGGAGATGATTTCGCAACGTATTACAGCTGCGGTCCAATGCCGATGCTTGAAGCGATTGAACAAATGTACGCAGGGAAAAAAGGCTTTCTGTCATTCGAACAACGAATGGGCTGCGGTATTGGCGCTTGTTTCGCGTGTGTTTGTCAAACAACGGATGGATCGGAAAAAGCATATATTAAAGTATGCTCAGATGGTCCGGTATTCCCGGCAGGGGTGGTGGCAATATGAATAGACTTTCGATTGAATTACCAGGTTTATCATTAAAAAATCCAATCATGCCTGCGTCTGGTTGTTTCGGATTCGGTAAAGAATATGGCCGACTATATGATTTGTCACTGCTTGGCGCAATTATGATTAAAGCTACAACACTAGAAACAAGGCTTGGCAATCCGACGCCGCGTGTTGCAGAAACGGCATCAGGTATGCTGAATGCAATCGGATTACAAAATCCGGGATTAACAGGTGTGTTGGAAGGCGAGTTGCCTTGGCTTGAACAGTTTGATGTGCCGATCATCGCGAACGTTGCGGGTACTGAAACTTCGGACTATGTGGAAGTGGCGAAAGCTGTATCCCAAGCACCCAATGTCAAAGCGCTTGAGTTGAATATATCCTGTCCGAATGTCAAAGCGGGAGGCATTACTTTTGGAACAGATCCTGAAATTGCCAAAGAGCTGACGAGGGCGGTAAAAGAAGTGTCTTCAGTTCCGGTGTATGTCAAACTATCTCCAAATGTCACTGATATCGTGGCAATTGCACAGGCAGTAGAAGCAGGCGGAGCGGACGGCATTACGATGATCAACACATTGATTGGTATGCGTCTTGATCAGAAAACAGGTCGCCCCGTTATTGCGAACGGCACAGGCGGTTTGTCAGGTCCTGCTGTTAAACCGGTTGCGATTCGGATGGTCTATGACGTGAGTAAAGCAGTCAATATTCCGATTATTGGAATGGGCGGGGTGACAGAAACGGCTGACATTATCGACTTTATGTCTGCAGGTGCAAGTGCCGTCGCAGTAGGAACAGCGAACTTCGTCAATCCATTTATTTGTCCGCAGATTATTGAACAATTGCCAGCTAAGCTGGACGAGCTTGGCATCAATCATATTTCTGAACTGATAGGGAGGAGCCACCGTCTATGAAAACATCTCCGATTATAGCGCTCGACTTTGATTCGGCAGAAAGAACATTCGACTTCCTTCGTGCTTTTGATGGAGAAATTACTGTCAAAGTCGGTATGCAACTTTATTATAAAGAAGGACCAGCAATTGTGGCTCAGTTAAAAGAACAAGGTTATGATGTGTTCCTTGATTTGAAATTGCATGATATTCCCAACACGGTGAAATCAGCGATGGAAGTGCTTGCGGGTTTCGGTGTTGACCTTGTGAATGTTCATGCAGCTGGTGGGAAGACAATGATGGAGGCGGCTCTTGAAGGATTGGATAAAGGGACGCCATCCGGATTATCACGTCCATCACTTATTGGCGTAACGCAACTAACTTCGACAGACAATCGCCAAGTGCGTGAAGAGCAGTTGATTGGTGTTTCACTTGAAGATTCTGTTCTTCATTATGCGAAGCTGACGAAAGAAGCGAGGCTTGATGGTGTCGTTTGTTCCGTACATGAAGCAACAAAAATTGCAGCTACTTGCGGAAAATCCTTTTTCAAAGTAACACCGGGCATCCGTCTTGCAGCTAATAGCGCACATGATCAAAAACGGATTGCCACACCTGAAGAAGCGCGTCTTGCAGGGTCGACTCATATTGTAGTCGGGCGAGCTATTACGGGGGCAACGGACCCACGGGCAGCGTATGAATACATAAACGCAATATGGAAGGGGACGGATAAATAATGGTGAAAAAAGAAGTTGCTGAAATCCTGTTGAATGTGGGGGCAGTAGAGTTAAGTCCAGAGGAGCCGTTCACATGGGCTTCAGGTATTGAGTCCCCTATCTACTGTGACAACCGGTTGACGATGTCCGATCCGGTTGGACGGAAAAAAATTGCAGAAGGACTTGCAGGATTGATTCGTGAAAATTATACTGAAACAACGGTCATAGCGGGAACGGCTACAGCTGGAATTCCACACGCGGCTTGGGTTGCAGACATTCTTGGACTGCCGATGGTGTATATCCGGTCAAAAGCTAAAGGACACGGTCGCAGTCGTCAAATCGAGGGTAAAATACTCGATACAGACAAAGCAATTATTATCGAAGATTTGATTTCAACGGGTGGCAGTAGTTTGAATGCCGCAGAAGCACTGCGGTCTGAAGGAATTGAAGTAACGGGTGTTGTTTCTATCTTTACATATGAACTGCAAAGTGCAGATGAAACATTCGCGTCTACAGGACTGACTTACAAGAGCCTCACTGATTTTGGTGCGCTTGCTGAAGCCGCACAAGAAAAAGGTGCCATTAATGAAGAGTCAATGACTAGTTTACTTGAATGGCACGGGAAATTGAAGGCCGGTTTATTGAACTGAAAAAAGCTATCCTGCTGTGGAAAAAACCACGGTAGGATAGCTTTTTAAGTTATCATGCTGACTACTACTAAAGAGACCTCTGCCATTTAACTTGGACGGCGGTTAGTATTGAATAGGATGGTGATATATGTCTTACCAAGCCCCCAAAATCCTTCCCTGTCTATGAGGAAAGGATTTTGTCTTTATCTAAATTGGTGGAAAGTTTAAAATAGAGAATGTAAACAACTATTTATTTTCTGACCTTTTACGGATTCAGAGTAAAGGGAATGGTCATGTGTCTGCTTAGGAAATTATAAAAAAACGTACTGTGGATAACGTGAGAAAGGTAATCTGTCACATTTAGACACCAGTGGCACTGACCAAACGCTTGTGCATTTCTCACGTTTTGTGTATCAGAAGAAACCCAAATAACTATAGGGGGGTGATAGGGATGCTGACTGTAAGAGGGTTTCAGTTGTTGGCGAAGCTATTAGAAACCAATGGTTCTGTGTACTTGAAGGATTTGGCAGAAGAATTCAATGTAAGCACACGAATGATTAAGTATGACTTGGAGGACGTGAAAGGGTGGTTCCATGTTCAAGGAATCGAGGTGTTTTCACAGCCTAATAAAGGGATTTGGATTGAGTGCGGTGAGGAAAAAAGGGTAGAAATCATTCATAGTCTGCCGGAAATTGAAAGAACAGATGTATATCTAAATCAAGAAGCAAGAGTAGCGAAAATGATTTTGTATATGCTAGTAAACACAGATTATATAACTGCATCTACTTTTTCCGAGAGGCTTGATGTTAGCAGAAATACATCTTTGAATGATATTAAGCAACTGGTTGAATTGCTTCAACCTTGGAAAATCGAGTTAGAAAGAAAACATGGAACCGGTTATAAACTTATAGGTGAAGAACTTTCGTTAAGGTTACTGTTCGAGCATTTGATTCATGCTGATTTGACAAATAATGAAGTCTATAAAATTATGAGTGGAGTTACCAGTAGGGATACTTTAGCTGAAGATCCTATGTTATTTGCAGACATCCTCCCTTTTTATAAAGTCGTTGAAAAGCAGATGGCTGAGTTGTTTTCATCACAACCTAAGCATGTACTCCATGAATCAGATGTCTTGAGAATTTTGTTCAGACTGACAATCTCGATTACTCGCATGAACGCTGGATTTACGATGAAAGACTATCGCATTTTAAATAAAGCAGATCACACTAATTTAACGGTTCAGCTAATGGAAAAGGTCTATGCGCAAATGCAATATCCTTTGTTTGAAGAGGAATACCGCTATATCACGGGAGATAGAGATAACAATCTCAATCAAATTGACATCGTTAAGGTAACAAAAGAGATAATCCAATATGTCAGCGATATACAGGGAATCCACTACCATAAGGACCCAAAACTTTATAATAATCTTTTTGCTCATCTTTCTTTACGTTTTCAAAAAGGGGAAATCAATTTTACTGAAATCAACCCTTTCACCAAAGAATTAAAGAAAAACTACTTAGTTTTATTCTCAACTATCCAAAAAGCGTGTCAAATATATCTGACGCCCCAAAAAGTTTCGGTGCCGGATTCATTTGTATCGTTAATTGTGCTCCATTTCATTGTCTCTTTCGAAAAGAGGTTTAATCAAAAAGGTAAAATCCGCACGTTATATGTTTGCTCGACCGGAAGAGGCGTGGCGCGTCTTATAAAAAATCGAGTTGAAAGAGAAATTTTTGATATTGAAATCGTTAAAAATTGTTCAATTATGGAAGTGGATGAAATTTGCATCCAAGAAGAAGTTGATTTCATCATTAGTGTCTTTCCAATTGAAACAGATCTTCCGTTAGTAATCGTAGATCCGCTACCAAGTAAAAGGGATATTGAAACAATAAAAAGTAAGGTGAAAGAATTACTTCGTTATAAAAACTTTCAATTTAACAATTTACTGGAAAGCAATGAAGAAAAAATAAGTAGTCTTGATCCTGAATTCATCAGTCAAGAAATTATCTTAAAAGGCTTTGAGATTAACCAAGAAATTCAGTTGGCTTTTACGGATGAGATAGGGGTTTCAAAGAAGCAGGCACTTATGCTACATATTTTTTTAATGGTCCATCGCTATTATTTCGACAAACAATACGATAACTATTCAAATTCCCACAATCATTCATATGACAAGGAAGCTATTAAAAAGATTAAAGACATTTTAGAAGCGCATGAGTTGAGGACACACGAAGCAGAAATTATTGCAATACTGCACTATTTAAACTAGCTGGAGGTGTTCTTATGATAGATGAAATCATCATAAAAAACGGATATGTTATTGATCCAGAACAAGACACAATTGAAATAAAAGAAATTGCAGTGCGAAACGGAGTACTGGTAGCACCGCAAGAGAATCGTTCCCAAAATGTAAAATATATCGATGCTGAAGGATGCTATGTTTCGCCAGGCTTCATTGACATGCATGTTCATATTTTCACCGGAAATACCGAACTTGGGATTGATGCGGATTTGGTTGGCATAGAGCAGGGCGTGACAACAGTGGCGGATGCAGGCAGTGCCGGCTATTCAGATTATGCGGCTTTTAAGGAAAAAGTGGTTGAACCGAGTCAAACGGAGGTTCTTGCATTCCTTAATATCTCAAGAAAAGGTTTAACTAGCGGTCTTTCTGAACTAGCAAATCCGGAAGATTTAATGAGCCTGGAAGAAGCAGAAGAGATTTTTAACAAGGAACCAAGCATTGTTGGGTTGAAGGCACGAATGAGTGGGAGTGTTGTTAAAAATAGTGGCATTAAACCTCTCAAACATGCCCGTATAGTAGCGGATCGGCTAAACGTTCCAATTATGGTCCACATCGGAAACCCACCTCCGAATTTACAAGAAATTTTCCCCCTTCTACGTAAAGGAGATATCGTAACACACGCATTTCATGGGAAGAAGCATGGGATTATGGATGCGAGTGGCGAGCTTATACCAGAAGCGCTGGACGCTTTAAAGAGGGGCGTATTATTCGATATCGGACACGGCACCTCCAGTTTTAGCTATGAAACGTTGCTGAAATTCAGAGAGAGATATGATAATCCATTTACGACCAGTACAGATATATATATTAAAAACTATGAAAATCCGGTTTGTAGCCTAATGCATACGATGACCAAGCTATTGGAGCTTGGAGTCCCGTTAATTGAGGTAGTAAAGTCGGTCACATTGGGAGCGGCAAATGCTTTGGGGACAAGGGATATAGGAACACTCGCCCTGGGAACAACAGCCGATATTACGATTTTTAAAAAAATGGAGCAACGGACAATCTTAATAGACTCAGAGGGAGCGGAACTTGAAGTAAATCAAATACTTAAACCGTATATGGTGTTGAGAAATGGGAAGGTAGTGTACAACGATGAATCCACAGAGTTTAAAGGAGCACGAGCTAATAGGCAAAAGCGGTGATGCAGACTTATGCATAGAAGTCTTAGCCTATTCACAAAAAGTTTTAGGAGATAAGGAGATTAAAATGACTGAAACGCAGTGGCTGTCATTTGTTTCACACGTTTCTGGAATGGTTTATCGTTCGACGTATAAGGAAAAGATTCCTGCGCTTGAAAAAGAAATTTTTAAAGAAGTCTCTCAAGATTCCATTGAGATGGCAAGTGATATTTGCAAGCAACTTAGTGAGTTACAAGATGATGAAAAGTATCTTTTGTCGATTCATTTTGAAACTGCAAAATTAAATTAAAAAATAGGGGGAATAAAGGATGAGTAAAATTATTGTGGTGATTGGTGATCGTTTAGGAAAAGGACAAAATGTTGGAAAAGGCGTAGAGGCAGCTGGAGGCAAGGCAATCGTTATTAGTGGAATGGCTGCCGATATGAAACTGGGAGATACGATGAATAAGGAGAATGCGGATATGGGCATTTCTTTCTGCGGCAGCGGGGGAGCAGGGGCGATTACAGCGCAGTCAAAATATGGATACCCTGCACAATACGGCATGCGTTCTGTCGATGAGGGGTTAACAGCGCTTAGGGAAGGAAAAACAGTTCTTGGTTTTGGCTTCAATGACTCGGAAGAATTAGGGAGAAGACTCACGGAAGAATTCATTAAACTAAGGGGCTGATGTTATGAGAAAGGTCATTGAAACAAAGGTCCGGATTGAGGGGAAAGGGGATTCAAAAGAAAAAGCACTCAATTTTGCCCTTGGAAATATTCAGAAGAAAATTATGAAAGACTATAAAGGAAATATGATTATTCGAATTGAACCTGTAAATGTTGAGGTCGTAGAAGCGATGGAAACTTCCTATATTGAACGCTTTTTGTTCATCTTTGCACCACGTGAAAGAAGTAAATACAGAGTAGTGCTTGAGGTAGACGTAAAATTATTTCTATTAGATGTGGAAGAAATCAATTTCACGAAAATTGAACAAGGAAACAGTTTGAAGAGCAATATTTTCGGATAGTCATATTGAAATAAAAGGGGGATAACAGTGGAAATAGTCGCGATCATCATTAAGTCCATCATTATTGGAGGAGCTGTGGGATTCGGCGTAGGTGCCGGTGCAGCCCGGATGTTTCACGCTCCTACCTCACAAGGGATGGGCGCATTTCGAACGCTGGGGGAGCTAAATGCATGCGCAGGGGACGCTGCGTCACACTTTTCATTCGGTTTAGGATTCTTCTTTAATGCATGGGCATCTTCAGTTGGTGCCGGTGCGTTCACACAAGACGTTGACCATCGCATTATACCGAACTGGGCGGCAGCGGTGCTAATGAGAAAAGGGAAACGTGCAGAAGATACATTGCATAATCCAAAGAAGATGGCAATTGCAGGAGCTATTATCGGAGTACTCGTAGTTACATTCTTGAATTCAACGGCTTCAGCAATTCCTGAATCGTTGCAAGCAATTGCGTTAAAAGTATTGGTTCCAGCAGCGAACTTGCTCATTAATCCTGTTATGCCGGTAATTTTCTGGTTGGCTGCCTTGGATTCAGGTAAACGCTCCGGAATTTGGGGGACAATTTTCGGCGGGGCGGCACATATGGTTATGGGAAATGCAGTACCAGGTGTCGTGTTAGGGATTTTAATCGGGAAAGGCGTAGATGATGGCGGCTGGAATAAGATTACGAAGACGTTATTGGCTTCTGTTATCTTATTGTTTGTATTTAGTGGTTTTTTCCGCGGATTCGATATTCAGTTCCTGCAAGGATTTAATCTTGAAGCACCTGAATGGTTGATCAATTTACACAAATTAATCGGATATGAGGTGAAGTAGGTGGGGGAGAACAATGAAATTAATATGAAAAGTTTTTGGTATGCCGACTGGTCATTTCCGATTTTTGTTGCCCTTTTGTCTTCCGGCGTATTTGCGGGAACCCATATGTATTATGTCTATAAAATCGGGGCGTTTAATGATGTTGCGATTGTTGCGATGCTTGAAGTAGGTATGCAGGGAGGCGGCTATGGGGTAGCAGCAGCATTTGGGGCAAGTTTTCTATTCGCACGTATTTTGGAAGGTTCCCTTGTTGGGATATTAGATATTGGCGGGGCCATTCAAACGGGACTCGGAATTGGAGTGCCTGCATTACTTCTTGCTTCCGGGATCACCGCACCACTTGAAAACTTTGGGCTAGCTTTGCTGACGGGTGCTATTTTAGGTCTTGCTATAGGATATATTGTAATTGTGATACGTAAGCTTACAGTCGGTCAATCTAATTCTACTTTTGGAGCAGATGTGATGATGGGAGCGGGAAATGCATCAGGAAGATTTTTAGGACCTTTAATTATCATTTCCGCGGCATCTGCATCTATTCCGATCGGTGTTGGAGCCGTTATTGGAGCTGCACTATTTTACGCAGGAAAGAAGCCTATTGTAGGCGGAGCAATTTTAGGAGCAATGCTTTTAGGCGCATTCTTCCCAATTCCATTAGACTGAGGTGAAAAAGATGGGCGTTTTTAAACGATTAGGATTAAAACAAGTTATTAATGCGAGTGGAAAAATGACGGCTCTTGGTGCTTCTGCAGTTAGTGAGGAAGTTGCAAAAACATTGAACGAGGCTTCTCAAGATTATGTCGATATCGATGAAATTATGGAACTTACAGGAACAGTCATTGCTGAAGTTACAGGAGCTGAGGATGGCTGTCCAACGAGCGGCGCAGCGGCGGGAATTGCAATTAGTACGGCAGCAGTCATCGCCGGTAAAAACCTGACACATATCGAAAGATTACCGAATTCAGATGGCTTGAAAAATCAAGTGATTGTTCAAAAAGGGCAGCAAATCCATTTTGGAGCGAGTATCGCACAGATGATCAGTTTGGGCGGCGGCAAAGTGGTAGAAGTCGGTCAAGCAAACAAAGTGGAGGCACAGCATATCGAAGAAGCAATCAATGAACACACTGCTGCTTTGATGTATATTAAATCTCATCATGCGATTCAAAAAGGGATGCAATCGATTGAAACAATGATAGAAATTGCGAAGAAGCATCACATTCCAATCATTATTGACGCTGCAGCGGAAGAGGATTTCAAACTATATATTGCGATGGGTGCGGACATCGTGATATATAGTGGCGGTAAGGCATTGGAAGGTCCAACGTCAGGATTCATTTGTGGTAGAAAAGAATTAATGGAAGCATGCCGGAAGCAATATAAAGGAATTGGTCGTCCGATGAAGATTGGAAAAGAAGGAATGGCTGGATTGATCGTTGCTCTTAAGCAATATGCCGATAAAGCTACAGATGTAGAGGATCAACTTAGTCGAATGGAGAAACTCTGCAATGATTTAAACGGGATTTCGGGATTAACATGCTCAGTCAAACAGGATGAGGCAGGTAGAGCGATTTACCGCGCAAATATTGAAGTGGATAGTAAAGAAGCTGGCATGGACGCAGAAGCGTTGTTACATGCATTGGAGTCAGGAAATCCAGCCATTTTTTTACGACATCATTATGTGAACATTGGAATATTATCTGTTGATCCAAGGCCCTTACTTAAGGGACAAGAAGAAATCATTGCAGAAACAATCAAACTAGTTCTAGCTCAAGGAGTGAGATGATGTCATTTAAACATCAAGTCGTTTTTAACGTGCTGGCCAAGGATTTGAACAATGCACAAGAGCTTGTGGAAATTGCGAAGGATCGTGTATTAGTCGGGGTAATGGTCAAGAAATTCCCGACAGAAGAGGCTGCTATCGAGTTAGTAAAAGAATTCAAGGATAATAATATCCTCGTTTCAGTGGGATTAGGTGCAGGTGATCCTAATATGTGGAAAAAAGTTGCAAATGTATCTGTGGCAACTTTACCAGATCATATTAACCAAGTATTCCCGGCATCGGGTTATACGCTTGGAAGAATGGAACAAACTACAGAAAATGTTCCCGTGATCAATTCTTTGGTCGAACCGACTGGCATGCCTGGTCAAGTGTATATTTCCACAGGCCCAGTTAGTTCGGTCTACCGAGAAAGGGTATCATGCGAACTTGCGGCAGCTATGATTGCCGAACTGGGGATTTCTTCTGTCAAATTATATCCTATCGAAGGTGAAAAGAGGCTGGAAGAATTAGCTGTCATGACGCGGGCAGCAGTAAAAGCGGGTATCAAAATCATTGAACCAACAGGTGGTATTACACTGGACAATGTCCATATAATTGTACAAACATGTCTGGATAATGGTGCAGAAACCGTCATCCCACATTTGTATACATCTATAATCGATAAAGAAACTGGCGAGACCAAACCTTCTGCGATGAAGCAATTGATTGAGATGACTTGGTAACAATGTAGACGTCTATGCAAAGTTCTCGACTAGTCTTTTGGTGAACAGTGAAGAATCAATTAGCAAATTACTTGATTGACCCGGAAAGTTGAAGGTGGGTTTATTGAAATAAACAAAAAAGCAATTCCACAGTGAAATCCATGTGGAATTGCTTTTTTAGTAACTTAAATAAAAACATGCAGAAAGTTTTTAAATTTGTTTTGTTAATTGCTCCAATCGCTTGGTCAACCGCTCACGCCAGTCCAGAGCCAATTCTTGAACGTCTAACACTTTTTTTATGCCTTCAATATCCTTTGGGTGATGAAAATAAATCTGGTTCGCAAAAAGGATGGATACCTGTTTCGGATGAGATTTTACCAATGCAATTGTCGAATCTTTTCGCACAGCGCCTTCTTCTAAAACACGACATAAATAACCTGTGAACCCGGTTTCCACCATTCTTTTGAGAAGGGGAGGCATATCTGTTCTCTTTGTAATCGTGCTGCACGGAATTCTGCCTTGCGTTATTTGAATAACAGCATCCCCAAGCCGGAAGATGTCACCAATATGAACGTCTTGTTCCAACATGTTAGTGACTGTTATATTTTCTCCGAAAGCTGACGGAGGTAAAGGGTTATTAAGCTCTTGCTCCCATAGCGAATAATGCTCATGCGGATAGACACAAACAGCGCGATCGAGGCCCCCGTGATGGCGCAAATCCGCTACGCCATCTCCCTGAAATCCATCTTTTGTTAAAAAGGCCTCTTGAATCATATCTTTACATATACCAGTATCCATTTCTTTACCATTACCATATTTCATTTTTTTCGGTAATCCGATTGATAAGTTTTTCAATTCTGCAGTATGAATTGTCATTTTAGGTATATACCCACTTTCCCAAAGAAGTGATAGCTATTTAGGTTGAACAAATGAATATCTATATAAAATGTGCGAAGGCGCCTAAAAGGGGAAGCTGTAGCCATAAGACTGATAGCGCCATAAGCGGATTCAATGTGATTCTTCATTTCGACATAGCTAGTTTAATTGTCAACCTGTTATATAATCAAACCACAGCAAAAAACAGTTGTCAAAAGACTATGTGAAAACTAACGGTGATAATCCGTGCTATATATGTTGAACAAATGAATACGGCATAGGCGCTTTACAATGGATAGAATCAGAAATCCTGCTAATACCGCTTCGCCGCTTTGTGGATGCCTCCCGCGATAAGCCAGAAAGAAGAGCGCTTTCAGTCTTATCGCTCCGGCTACCACGAAGTCGCGCCTGCGCTGGATGGTCTGTTTGAGAAAGCGCATTTCGTTAGCTGTGATGAAATCTGCAATCTGGAGTGTGTCTTTCTGGAATATAATTAGTAGCAACTAGTAATAACATTATAAAATCGGCATATATATCTCAAAATTACATTTCTCTCGCTAATGAATACCCTAGCGCAGGCGCGGCAAAGGGGTCGCCGAAGCCGTAAGACTGG
>DYWT01000267.1 GCA_020742515.1 Sporosarcina psychrophila | reverse complement strand
AAATGGGCCGATGAAATAAAGGTTGATCGAAGTGATTATTATGCTAAAACTATATCAGTTGTTGATTCAATAGATAATGATTCACAAATTGAAAATGTGTTTAATTTGCTCGATAGTTTATATGTTGAGTCAGTTGATACCCTAACTTTCAAATATCAATCAATAATAAAAGGTCTCGATAGATTATTTGAAGGTATAAACTTAGATTCAGCATTCTCATTATCTGAAGAAGAACGCTCATATTTTGAAGAAAAAGCTAAAAGTTTAAACGCGCTTGCACAGTTAGGTATTAGTGTTGAGATAATATCTCATGAACTTGAAGAAATGGATTCTATGGTAACCAGAGGACTAAACTCTCTTCCTACTTCTGTAAAAGAACACCCTGGTTTTTCATTGGCGTTAAATGCTCACAGATCGCTTACTCAACAAATACGTTTCTTATCACCTTTGAAAATATCAGGTTATCAATCCAGGCAGAGAATAACTGGAAAAAATATCATGGATTATGTCCTGAAGTTCTTTGGGGAGCGTTTCGAACGGCAACGAATAACTATTGAATTTAGTGAAGAGTTTAAGCAAATCGCAATAACAGATATACCATCAAGGATCTATCCTGTTTTTACTAATATTATCAACAATGCAATGTATTGGGTCAGTCTGTCAAATAATAGGCTCATAAAGATTGGTTTTGTGAATTCTTTGGTTATCATAGCAAATTCTGGTCCGGCAATTGATACCGATGATATCCCGCGACTATTTGAACTATTTTATAGCAAAAGAGCAAATGGACATGGGGTAGGTCTGTATCTATGTCGAGAAAACCTTGCTGTTGCACATCATAAAATATGGTATTCAGAACCTGATGAAGGCGATAACTATTTAATAAAAGATGGCGCTAATTTTGTGATCCAGTTCAATGGAGTGGAGTTCTAATATGACAGTGGCAAATTATAATTCTCTTGTCCAGAAAACTTTCTGCGAAAATGCAATTCGTTCCGTTGTCATGATTGATGACGATTTTCTGACGTATTCTGAATCAATCAGGGCGTTGAATAACGAAGTTGATTTAGACTACAACAAAATTGACTCATCTAAACGAGCCGCTACTCTTGAGAGCTTTTTTCAATCTAAAAATATGATTTGTGATGTTGACAATGGTTCTGTTAATTTCGATGTGGATCGGATTAGAAAATCAGATCTTATTATTGTAGATTATCATCTTGATAATAATGCACCTGATAAAACACTTAAACCATTACAAGATTTGAAAGACTCCGATCATTTAAATATGATTGTAATATATACTAGAGAGAATTTAGAAACGGTTTGGATGCAGATATCATCGACTCTCAAAGGTGCTCTGGATATCAACAGCTTGATCATTGACTACGATAATGAAGATGTCCAAAGTTATTGGGAAGACGTTGTATTACCGAACTTAAATGATAATGGTAATAAAGCTCTCACAAGAGATGAAACAATAGCCTATATTAAAGACAGTAAGCCTTGTAGAAGAATTAAAAGATTAATACATGATGATGCTGTGTTGGAGGATCAAAAGGATAAAAACTTCATTGCAAAAATGATTGCAGAATATGCTGTGTCTAGAAATGCAATTATTTCTAGCAACACATCTGGCAATGTCATTCGGGGTGATGAAAGCGGAGTAAAATGGATTCAATGTGGTAATATCTTTGTCTCCCTATTTCATAAGGTTCAAGATGATCATGAAAACGATGGAGATAGGATTTGGCAAACTCTCAATGATTCTCTCATTGAATGGAAACCATCTTATTATCAGTTAATAAAATCTGAAATTCAGAATGCAATCGAAGCTGAGGCTTTATCTTTTGTAAATCATTTGGCTAACGATCATTACGGTCAAGCTGCGTGGTTAAATGAGATATTAAAATCAGACTCGCCTGATATTAGATGTAGAAATATTGACTTTGTATTTGGTAATTTATCAGAAGAGCTTTATCAAAGACTTAAAAATAATAATACGCTGGATGAATTTATCAAAAGTGTTTTTGATAGCTATTCAAATGAATACGCTAACAGCGGAGTTGCTGCATTGCTCCAATATTGCTCTTCAAAAATGGATCTGCCATCAAATAATGATACTTATCACGAAATGTATCATGCTTTAAATATGAATTTGTCTTCAAAGAATTTTGAAGATGGTCATATTTCTACTGGCACTATTTTCTTTGATACAGAGTCGAACAAATGGTATTTATGTGTATCTGCGGCATGTGATTTGGTTCCTACTCAGGGTAACGACCCTCACCATGTAAGATTAAGTCCGCACAGGCTCATTAAAGTTCTGGAGCTTTTTAACGCCAGTCAGAGTAAAGCATTGCCATTTGCTGAACATTCGAAATATATATATGTAATGCATAAAAATCAAAGAAAATATCTCTCTATTTTCGAAGGGGATAAAACGCTTCCTGTTGTTGATTATATGGTGGTGTTGAATCATGGAACAACAGTTGATGGCGAAGAAAAAAATATTATTTCTGCCGTGTTTTTAAGTAATATGGATGGCAACGTGCAAAATGTTCCTGTCCGACTCAAACTTAAATCTCAACTGAGAACTGGTTATGCAGAAAGATATCAGGCTATAGCGTCTCAGTATAGCTCAAGGATTGGTGTGGATTATGTATCAATGATGCTACCATAATTATTATATTTTAGGCGTGGTGATTTTTTTTCGCCATGCCTATTTTATATTTATCATCACAATGATGTTGTTTATTTTTGTTTAAGTCTTCTAAGCTTCATGCATTCTAATGAGAATAATAATAGAGTTGTGCTGTATATAAAGCCAGAGTTAGTTAATAACTTTAAATTTAATGCTTCAGGATTTTCACTGAGAAAGTGAAAGGCATAAACTAAGTATACAGCTAAAGTAGCCGTTCCAATTGTTGGTCCAATATCGCCTTGATCATGAGGTTCAAGGTTTACATTGAACTTGAAGATTAGCCATTCAAATCCCCAAGTAAAAAAAACAACTAATATCATGGCTGCGAATAATTTCGCGATGTTATCTGCTGATGGATTCATCAGAACAGATTGTTTCTGAAAAAATTCACAAAGTGAGAGTCCGAAAAAAATAAAAAAAAGTGGTCTGGAACTAAATTTTTCAAAAACTTTGAATAGGGTTTCCATTTTCTTTACCTTCAGGATTATATTAGCTATTCTGATACTTAGGCTACCAGAGCATTTGATCTTTGAGCTTGAACGTAATCACTCCACCATTGCATCAAACTCTGTCGCTCTATCAGATATTCTGCACGATTGTATGCTGCGATAATTTCATCTTTTTTCGAGTGGGCAAGCGCTGCCTCAAGAACTTCAGCTCTGAATTTACCAGACTCCTCTGCCGCTGTTCGTGCAATAGAACGCATACCGTGAGCTACAAGCTCGCCTCCGAACCCCATTCGGATGATAGCTGCGTTGGCTGTTTGTTCATGCATATGATTAAGAGGCGCTTTTATGCTGGGGAAAACCCATTCTCTATGCCCACTTATTGATTTCATTAATTCAAGGATGCGCAAAGCTTCTTTACTCAAAGGAACTTTGTGAAGCTTTTTCATTTTCATGAAATCAGCAGGAATGTTCCAAATGCTGTTGGTTGTATCAATATCAGACCACCTTGCGCGAACGGCTTCACCCGGACGAACCCATGTCAACAATTGCCATTCAATTAGCATACGTGTTTCCAACCGGATTGACGCATTCGTCAAAGATTCCATAAACCTTGGCAATTCGCTTGGGGGAAGGGCAGGCATATTTTGCTTTTTTGGTTTACTGAATCTTTGACCAAGGTTGTCAGCCGGGTTGAACTCAATAAGTTCTTCAGTAGCTGCCCACCGGAAGATTTCATTCAGACGTGAAATGATACGGCGTAGAGTTTCCAATACGCCTCGTTGCTCAATAGGATCAAGGTGTTGTTTTAAGAGCTTAGGTCGGATCTCATTGATAGGGACATTACCCAGACCGGGAAAGACATTTCTCTCTAAGCTGCGCCAGATGTCTGCTGCATGGTCTTGTGAGATACCTGATGTCTTTACCTTCTCATCTAACCATTTCCGCGCTACGGCTTGGAGAGTGTGCTCAGTAGCACTCTTTAATGCCTTCGCCTTATCGTTGTTATGGATTTGGGGATCAACACCATTTGCCAGAAAGGAGAGATATTCATCACGTAAGGCTCTGGCTCTTGCAAGGGTAAGGTGAGGATATGTCCCAAGGCTCATTTTGGTTCTTTTCTTGCTCACTGGTACTGCATACCTGAAATACCAATTTTTCTTGCCTCCTTTCGCCAAAGGAGCGATTCGTAGAATCAGACCATCACCGTCAAACAAGTTGATTTCTTTATCGGCTGGCTTAGTGCTTTTGATTTCAGTGTCAGTGAGCTTCTTAGCGATTTTTGCCATTTTGGGACCCTCGGTTTTTGGACCCTTCTTAGTGGGTCCCATTCAGGGTGCCATAACTCGTAGTTCTCAGCAATTCTCACTGGACGACAATAGACGTAAAAAAGCCCGCAGAGCTTGTGCTGTGTGGGCTTAGTAGACTTCATTGAACTTCAAACAACTAAAAAGTGGTGGAGCTGGCGGGAGTTGAACCCGTGTCCATAGTTATGTAATTCATTGAATTTAAATAGCCAAATATTGTTGATTTTACACGCGGCTCTTTTGCGGAACTTTTTCTGTCCTGTTACTGTCTTACTATTTATTTTAAAATAGTTTCATTTGGAATTAATGGTTTGTGGTTGCAGTTTCGGAGATAGATAGCATTTTTTGCTAAAAAATATTTTTATAAAAAATGTGTGTAAAAATGATGTTATGCACAGATTTATACACAGATGCTTTGTAATAAACCAGATTGTTTTGGATAAGTTTGTTTTTTTGTGATTTGTCAACAATATTATTGACTCTTGTTACTAAAGTGAGTGTTTTCTAAGGTGGCCAGAAGTTGTCCCTTCATGTAATCTTATTAGCCATAAAGAACAAAAAATAATTCAACATCATTACCAACTATTTGTAAGATAAGGTTTTTAATGTTGCAGCCAGCAAAAAAAGCATCAGTTATTAGCGCGCGGCTAACTAAATACCTCAAAGATGGAGTGAGGATTGATGACTTTAGCTTTAGAAGGATGTTACGTGAGATTGAAGCACTTAGAGATCCTGTCTCTGAGGACTATCTTTTAGCGTTGGTCTATGGTGCACATGGTCAAGTGAATGAGGCGATAGGCTTCTTTGAGCGTTCCTTGCAGGTATGCCATAATGAGGTTGTTGCAAAGAATTTTCTTGTTTTCTTGTCAGATTACGGTACGTTGAAGAAAAGCTTTGAAACAAGCATTAAGCTTGCTGAAAGCTTCATATCCCCGTTTATTTATCTTCAAGCTTATGAAAACTCCCTCTTTATGGGGAAGATGACGTTGGCGGAGAAGTATTTCCAGTCATACTCTAAATTGTTCGGAGATAAGGAGCCTGAAAAAATGGACAACCATCTTGATGAAGTTGTTTCCCAGGTCGAATCCTTTAAGCAACGTGCCGATCTTTCTGGTTTAGAATATGAACTTATTTTCAATAATGTAGCCAATGTCATGGATTCTCAGAAGGTTCATCTTTCGGGAATGCGTTTTTATAATATTTCGGAAGAGAAAGTGAATGCGATTGTATTCATGACAAAGTCTTCTGATGCTGAACAAATCGCTGATATGAATATTGAGCTTGCTTTTTCAATGGCTGAGCACGATTGTTTAGTCGGTAAAGATTTTGCTGTTTGGTTTGAATGTAAAGACACACATATTGAGCAGAATGCTATCTCCGAATTAGGTCTGATTACCCGGAGGGTTGCACATGCCGGTTAATAGTCAAGATTTTCTCGGTTTTGCAAAAGACTGTCATCAACGTAATGACGAAATCGGCTATCGAAATGCTATAGCAAGATCCTACTATGGCGCTTACCATCATGTCTTGCCTTGTATGGTAAACGGGCCGAAAGACAGTCATCAGGGGCTAATCAATTATTTGCAGGGCGATGCTTCAAGAGGAAGTGAAGTATATGAAGCTAGATATCTAAAAGGGATTAGTTTTATCCTGAGTCAACTTAAAGCTCAGAGGATTGTTGCAGACTATCGACTTGATCAATCGGTCACTTCTAAACAGTCTGAAGTTGCGATTCTAACAACTGAGAGGCTCTTTGCTAAGTGTACGGAAATGCTTAAATCGAGAGCCTCCTAATTGATAAAGCCACTTAAGTGGCTTTTTTTGTGATATTGCTGGTCGTATTACCGTCATATTCCTTTAAATATGAACCATAATGACGAAATAACATTTCCGGCCCTTTATGCCCCATTTGAGCTGCAAGCCAAAACAGGTTTGCTCCCCGGCTGATATGGCGGGTGGCGAATGTATGCCTAGTTTGATATGGATTTCTGTAACGAATACCTGCTTTTCGCAATGTTGGCACCCATGCTTTTTTCCTGATTGCATCAGCACTTGCCCAGGGCTTATTGGTCTTTGGATCTTCAAAGACAGTAGCATCCTTCATGAATGTAAATGGCTTCTGATTTATCAGCGCCAACATTGCTTCTTCAGTCAGTTCAACTTTACGGGTACCGGCTTTTGTCTTTGTCCCTTTGATAACACCGACAACACTTGCGCTCTGGACATGGGCAGTTTTTCCAACAAAGTCGATATCACGCCATCGAAGGGCACATAATTCAGAACTACGCAGGCCTGTATGTATAGCGAACCGGAACAGATTCTCCCATTGTTTGTTTCCGGCTGCTGCTAGTAATGCATCAACTTCTGTTGGTGATAGCGGATCAACCACGTAGCTGCTTTCTGCTTCTGACTTATCACTTTGGTAGCGCGAAGCAGTTACCAACGATACGGGGTTAATTTGAAGTACCCCATCGGTTACGGCTTCATCAAGTGCTGACCGCAGGAAAGATAACTGGTTGCGAATTGTTTTTAAGGTCGTTTTCTGGCTTTGAATCCACGCTTTCAGGATTGCTGGTGTTAATTCACTTGCAGGGCAAATGTGGAGTGAGGCTAACGCACTACGGCATTTTTTATAACCACCAATCGTAGATGGTGAAAGTTTTCTCGTTTCGCAGATTTCAAGGTATTCGTCCAGGTACATTTTTACCGTTTTGCCTGCAGCAGCATTACCAAAAATTTTCAAACGAGCAGAACGGGGAAAATATTCCGCATAAATGAATGTTCCCCTTTCGATCTTATTATGAATTTCGCCGAGTGTGCGCTCGGCGTATTTAATGTTCTTTGGTGTTACTTCCAGATTGGAAAGAGGCTCACGACATCTAACTCCTTTGTAGGTGAAAGTTATATTGATCGTTTCGCCCTGGCGGTGTTTCCTGATTGTTACGCCGCGCGGTAGTTTGAGCAGTTTTGTCTGGCCCATTTTGCAACCTCACTAAGATCAATCCACCTCTCCTTAACGCCTTCAACCTTTAAAACCTGAACA
>DYWT01000266.1 GCA_020742515.1 Sporosarcina psychrophila | reverse complement strand
CGGGGAAGAGACCTACAACCTGGAGTACCATAAATCGATTGAATGTGATCAACGATTGTTCCACTACATGAGGAATGAGTTGGAAATCCTGCTAATATCGCTTCGACGCTTTGTGGATGCCTCCCGCGATAAGCCGGAAAGTAGGGCACTTTCAGTCTTATCGCTCCGGCTACCACGAAGTCGCGTCTGCGCTGGATGGTCTATTTGAGATAGCGCATTTCGTTTTCAGTGATGAAATCTGCAACCTGGCGTGCGTCTTTCTTGAATCTAATTATATATGTCGGACTATTAAAATCGGTGTATAAACTGAGCGAAGGCGCCTTAACAGGGGTCGCCGAAGCCATAAGACTGGCGGCGAAGCTGCTTGGTTTATGGCGGGAGGCATCCCCTAGCGCTGTAGCGGTTCAATGGAGTTCTTTATTTCAATATATAGTATCGAATAGTAATCATCTTAAAATCACATTTCTCTCGATAAAGAACACCCTAGCAGAGGCGCGGCAAAAGCATCCCCAAAGCGCCAAGCGTTGTACAATCCACACCCCGAATTACAACTCTCTCTCATTATTAAGCGCCACAGCAGATTCAAGGGGATTCTTTAATTCAACATATATAGTTATTTGTATAGATTACGCGCTGCTACAATAATGCCGTCTTCATCCGCATATACATAGTAATTGGGAATCCAGTCTACCTCTCCGAAATTCAGTTCATTCCCCTGTTCCCCTTTTCCTTCTTTTTTACTCTTCATCGGATTACTGCCAAGTGCGAGTACACCGATATTTTGTTCCCTCAATTCTGCCGTATCGCGGATACATCCATAAATAATGACACCGGCAAGTTTGTTAGTTTCCGCAATGACGCCTAAATTGCCGCCCATTAACGCACAATTTCTTGAACCGCCGCCATCGACAACGAGAACACTGCCTGCCGGAATTGTTTGCAATGCTTCTTTCACGAGGACGTTATCCTCAAATACTTTCACAGTAGCTATCGGCCCTGAAAATCTTTTGTTTTTTCCAAACGATTTAAATTCCACGGAACATACTTGTAATTCAGTTCCAAACTCATCACATACATCAGCTGTTTTTATATCCATTCAAACACACTTCCCCTTCCATAATTGTTTCCTATACCTAACTCATTCGACATTATTTCGATATTCCTTTTTTAATGTGAAATCAGATAAGATTGTGAGATTGCCTGCAGCCCTCCAAATACTATCCATATTCCACGAAAAAAAGGCCGCGCAACTTATCTCTAAGTCACACAGCCTTGATATTCCCTATTATTTACCTTACGCCCAACGCAATTTTTGCATAACGAGACATATTATCTCTCGACCATGGCGGATTCCAAGTGATGTCAACATCCACGTTTTTCACTTCTGGAAGTTCCATCAATTCTTGCGTAACGTTGGCAACGATTTGCGGCCCCATTGGACAGCCCATCGATGTTAGTGTCATGGTCACTTTTGAAGTGCCTTCTTCGTCCAGCTCAACATCATATACTAGACCTAAGTTGACGATATCGACTCCAAGTTCTGGGTCAATCACATTCTCAAGCGCACCCATCATGCTATCTTTCATATCTTGGCTCATCTTCATCCCTCATTCCGTGTTTTTGATATCTTAATCATAGCAGAGTTTGATACATCATTTCAAATGGCAGGCAAGCCAGTCAGCAGCTTGAAGCATTCCCGCTCTTGAAACCGCATGTCCCGAGGTAGCACTTGAAACAAATTCAATTCGTTCCGGTGTAGCTGCATAATCCTTTTTGACTGCCTGATAGAAGTTGTATGTCGGCTCATACGGCACTACCGCATCCTGCTTGCCATGCCAAAAGTATACAGGTCGGTTGTTCAATGCCGCTGAATGTTTTGTTAAATCGAATGTAGAAAGTGTGTTAAATAATTTTTTCTTTTCTTCCTCAGTAACGGGCAATGTAAATCCGCGACGTTCGAACTCCGACATTTGAGCTTTTGCTAGCTGTACAAAGCCTGGTGCTCCCATCATAACGGCTGCTGTATCAATCCAATCATAGACTGTAAGACAGCCAAGCGTCGTAATACCACCCATCGATGTGCCTGCTAAACCGATTTTGCCTGTCGTATAAAGCCCGCGTTTCACAAGCTCTTCACGAATGAAACTCACTTCTTCAATAGACGTCAAAATGATTTCCCAAAAACGAAGGCTTAGTTGGACTTCATCGAGATCCTCTTCACGGGCACCATGCAAATGCGCATCAGGCAGTAAAACACGAACCCCTTTTTTTGCAATATTATATGCATAATGTAAATTATGCTCTTTGGCACTCGTAAAACCATGAAGGAAAATAACAACGGGTACTTGTTGGTCTTTAAACTCATCTTCTACTATATGCAATAAGGGGATGTTGCCCCATAACTCTTCGATTACATTCACGAAACCACACCTTTTCCTTTTCAATTGAGCGTACCAAAGTTTTTCTAAAAAAACAAAAAGGACGATTCTATGACGGAATTTTTTGACTTGAATCATCTATTAACGATAGACTACTTATAGAAGGAGGCGTTTTTTTGAAGCCACATTTAATCGTCCTCGATCTTGATGGGACGTTACTTACAGACGAAAAAGTAATAGCAGATAAAACAAGGCTTACATTGAAAAAAGCAGAGGAGAAAGGTCATCACATTATGATTGCAACCGGGAGACCCTACCGCGCAAGTGAAGTCTATTACCATCAACTCGGTCTGACGACACCGATTGTCAATTTCAACGGTGCATTCGTCCATCACCCGGGTAACAGCTCTTGGAAAACAATCCATGAAACGATTTCACTTCCCGTTGTAAATGATGTCATCGATGCCATGCAGCAATTTACATTCCATAATATTGTTGCCGAAGTAATGGATGATGTATATATGCAATATCATGATGAAAAACTGCTCGATATTTTCGGCTTTGGCAATCCACAGATAACCCAAGGTGATATCCGAAAAGTTTTGCAAGTCGATCCTACCAGCTTACTAATCCATGCACCTGACGATAAAGTTGAGTCCATTCGACGCCATCTTGGTGAAGTACACGCAGAAGTCATTGATCACAGGCAATGGGGAGCACCGTGGAAAGTCATCGAAATTGTTCGGCACGGCTTAAATAAAGCGGTCGGTCTTTCCCATGTTGCCAAATGGATGGATATCCCGAAAGAACGAATTATTGCATTTGGTGATGAAGACAATGACTTAGAAATGATTGACTATGCCGGGGTCGGAGTGGCGATGGGAAATGGCATTGACAGATTGAAATCAATTGCCGATGAAGTGACAGACACGAATAACGAAGATGGCATTGCACGAGTACTCCGTGAAAGGTTACACTTGAACTAACTACTATTATTTAATGGAGGGGTTTATATGAGAATTTTTGCGGACAGTGCTTGTGATTTGCCAAAGTCATTTTTCGAGGACAATGATGTAACGCTTTTCCCATTACGCGTCCTCATCGACGACCAAGAGTACGACGATATAATGACAATTGATTCAAAGGAAGTCTATCAGGCAATCCGAAATGGCAAACAGCCTAAAACGTCACAAGTATCACCTGAACTGTTCCTCCGTAAGTGGAAAGAACTTGCCGCTGCTGGTGAAGATGGAATTTACATCGCTTTTTCTTCGGAGTTATCCGGGACATTCGATACAGCAATCATGACGAGGGACCAAGTGAAAGAAACAAATCCGAATTTCAACCTAATTATTATCGATTCAAGATGTGCTTCGCTTGGTTACGGGTTGCTCGTAAAAGAAGCAGTTCGACTGCGAGATGCGGGAGAAGACAATGTTCGGACGATTGAGCGTAAAATTCGATTCATGGCAGGGCATATGGAGCATCTTTTTACTGTGGAAGATTTAGATTACATGGCGCGCGGCGGCCGCGTATCCAAAACCAGTGCCTTTATCGGCGGGCTGCTTAACATTAAGCCGCTTCTGCATGTCGAAAGCGGGAAACTGGTTCCGATTGAAAAACACCGCGGACGTAAAAAGGTGTTGCGCCGTATAAGCGAACTCATGGCGGAGCGCGGCGACCATCTATCTGAACAAACTATCGCAATTAGCCACAGCGACGACGAAGGTATAGCACTTGAATTGAAGGCCATAATAGAAGAGCTATTCCGTCCTGTGGATATTGAAATCCATATGATTGGATCTGTAATCGGCGCACATGTAGGTCCTGGTACCGTAGGTGTCTATTTCTTGAATAAATTAAACCAGTAACGTTAAGATGATGAATCCCATTGAATCCGCTACGGCGCTAGGGGATGCCTTAGCTACAGAAGGCTTCCACTTCTAGTAAGTAGTGACGAGGAGGATTATTGATGAAAGTACTAATAGTCGGGGCAATTGCGGGCGGATCCACTGTCGCTGCACAAATTAAACGCGCAGTTCCCGAATCTGAAATCACATTATTTGGCCGTGATCCTGTACTTGGATATGGTACATGCGGTATGCCCTACGTCATCGGTGGATTGATTGAAGACAAATGGCAATTAGTCGGTTCATCTCCCGAAAAGTTTAGCGAGCAACGTGGTATAACTGTTCAATTAATGCATGATGTTCTGTCAATTAATCGGGAAAATAAAACGATCGAAGTCCGCAATATGGAAACAGATCAAGTCTTTACAGAAACTTACGACAAACTTATTTTGTCGCCCGGCGGACTGGCACGTATACCCGACTTAAAAGGTCTTGCTGACCTGCCATTATTTACGTTAAAGAGTTTCAGGGAAATGGAAGAAATCATTGATTATATTGAACGTGAAAACCCGCAGTCATGCGCTGTTATCGGCGGCGGATTCATAGGTATTGAACTTGCGGAAAACTTTATCCATAAAGGGATAAAAACAGCGGTTATAGAACGAAACGATCGTGTCATGACAATAATGGATCCAGAAATCTCGGAAGTGCTCGGCAAGGAAATGAAGGACAACAAGGTCGAGTTCTATTTCGAGGATGCCATTGAACGCATTGAAGGCAAGCAATTGATCATGAAAAATGGGCTGAACTTTGAAGTTGACTTTATCGCTTCCAGTATAGGAATCGATCCAGACACGCAACTTGCAAGTGAAGCCGGTTTACATATCGGACCAACGAAAGGGATTGTCGTCAACGACTATATGCAAACAAATGACCCTGACATCTATGCAATTGGTGATGCAGCAGAATGCAAAGATTGGTTTACCGCTAAACCCAAAAGCGTAAAACTTGCTTGGCATGCGCATCGGCAATCATTTATCGTCGCTCGCCATCTTGCCGGCAACCCCGTTAAAATGAACGGACTCCTTGGAACGTCAATTACGAAACTATTTTCTCTGACAGCTGCTATGACTGGCCATTCTGCGAAAAGCTTAACAGACGAAGGAATTGAATTTGCCACAGCCGTCTATGAAGGGCGAACAAATGCAGGCTATTACCCTGACCATGGACATATTTTGCTGCGTGTCCATTATGCAAAAAAGTCCAGGCTCGTGCTGGGCGCACAAGCCGTCGGTGACAAAGGCGTCGACAAACGAATCGACGTCATTGCGACTGCAATCATGGGCAAAATGACTGTCGACGACCTGGCTGCCCTTGAGCTCGCCTACTCCCCAGCTTATTCATCACCGAAAGATCCAGTTAATATGATTGGTTATAAAGCGAAATAAGAAGAGCGCAAGCGCCTTGGTAGAGGGGCTGGAGCTAGACACTGCTCCAGGTTCAAAAACTTATACATTCTTTTCTACTAACAAAAACACCAGATCGGCTAATTCGCCAATTCTGGTGTTTTCTGTCTTACTTCATTTCTGCTTTATTTTTTCTTTTTTGTCTTCCTTTTCTTAAAGCCAAAAACAGGAATCCAAAGAACAATACGTAGATAAGGATTGATGCGATTAAGTAAGGAGTATTGAATCCTTTATCTTCATCTGCAATATAAATCTCTGCAACTTCACGTTCCAGTACTACACGGAAAACCCCGTCTTTCCCTTCCCGTACCAAATCACCATCGAGTACACCACGCAATTTTTTATTCTCACCGATCACTTCTTTCGGGATTTCTAAATTGGCTGTCCCTGTCGTATTATTAATCGCGATAATCCATGTTTCTTCATCATTTGAGCGCTTATACACTGTAAATCCGTCTTCATTATGCAACATTTCAAAATCGCCATTGCGGAATGCTTCGGATTCGTTACGTAATTTGTTGAGATCTCCGATGTATTCAATTAGCTCCTCATCGATCTTGAAATTCAGGAGCGGATGACTTTCAGGCGCAGATTGACCATTCACTGCAATTTCAGTGCCATAAGGCATTATTGGCACACCCGGCATTGAAAATAGGGCAGCAATAGCAAGTTTCCATCGTGTCGGCGGAAACATTCTCGCTTCCACGATATCGTATGTGAAACGCGGTCCTGTTAATTCGTCGAATTGAATCAATTCTTTTTTCGTGTCATTTGAAAAAAGTGATAATGGTGATGAATCCCCATCATATTGTACAAATGATGTTCTCAATGCGGACATCTTGTCCAGTTTCGGAGCAGAATCGAAATCGGCATCGCTTTCTTCATTCGTCAAAACATAAGTACCTGGCTTTGCCTTTTTAACTGCCTGGATGATTTCATTCAAAAATACGGTATCGATTTTGTCAATCTTCGTTAAACGGATTCCGTCTAACTTATACGTTTCCATGAAATCAACAACGGCTTCTTTTAACGCTTTTTGTGTGGCAGCGTCTGAATAATCCCAGTCAATTGTTCCCTCATCAGCAGGAACATTTTTCACAGTTCCCTCTTTCGCCCAGATATGATTCGCACTAACGCCACCGAGTGGAAAATCAGCTATTACAGATAGTTCCTTTTTATGAATTTCTTTGATCATCCCGACAAATTCTTCATCGGTTCCAAAATTCGGTTCGATTTTCGTATAATCAAGAACCTTACTTCCATCATACGATTCTGTTTCGAAAACCGGTCCAAGGGAAATTAGCGTAAAGCCCATTCTCATAATATGTTCTAATCTTGTACCGATACCCGTGAAATCGCCGCCGTTGAAAGCAGTCAAGTCTTGCGTGTTCACTTCAAAATCATTATTACCGTCCCCGTTATTATAACGATCGACGAGCAAATCATATATACTTTCATCCTCTATTGTTCTTTTCGTTTCTGCAAAAACCCCTGCTGGAGATAGGGTAGTTATAAGTAGAAGAAAAGTACCAACTAGTCCAAACCATTTTTTTGTCTTCACAAAATTGCCTCCTCAAAACGAGCTGTCATCCGTCATTTTACCAAACAGCCTGACTTGCCGCCATTGTTTGCGCTAAAAATCTTACCCTTTGCAATGAAATAGGTCGATATTGTGAAATTGGAAACTGAACGGTGGTTTGATGAGCGTGTTCGACGGTCGATGTGGGACTGGACAACAGATTGTTCAAACTATACGGCAACGACGCAAAACCCTACGACATCCCCTAATCAAAATCAAAAAAACACCTGCCAGCACAATGTGCCAGCAAGTGTCTTATTCATCAAACGGTTCATCGTCTTCAACTGATGTCCGCTTTTTTCGGGAAAATAGGAAGACGGAAATAGCAAACAAACCCATTAACATCAAAATAACGATAAGTAATAGCGGTCCGATACTAAATTCCATCTTCATTCCCTCCTGCATTCACTATTAAGCGAACCAGTTAATGCCCATTGGCAACTTGAATCCGAGGAACAGTGTCGCCAGTAGGAAAACGAAAAACAAGATCCAAAACATCTTGACGCTCTTGTTCTTTTTAGAACGAACAAGCACCATTTCCATCATACCAATCGTCACAAGACCCAATAGGAATTTGACACCGTAGAGTGCCCCGTCCATAGATGAGTATCTGAAGAATAGCAATGCGCCTGAAATCAGAATCAGCACATAGAATAGGCGGGCAACCATATGGAGAATCTTTCTGCCCTTAGACTCTGTGTCCATACTTGCAGCAACGAGGAATACAATAATTCCAACAACCCATGTGAAAATATGGAAATGTGTAGTGTTTGATAAAACGTCCAAAGTAGTCACCTCATTTAATTAGTAATACCAAATAATCGTATCACAATTGACTAATTCGCAAAAGGAAAACTACTCACACAAACTTGTTTACAAGAGTTCCTATACCTTCAATGGACACTTTTACCGTGTCGCCTTTTTTCAAAAATGTTGGCGGAGTCATTCCTTTTCCGACACCAGCAGGAGTGCCCGTTAGTATGACATCACCTGGTTCGAGCGTTACATACCTTGATATGTCAGCAATCAGTTCGTCGATTTTAAAAATCATCGATTCCGTATTGCCGTTCTGTCTTACTTCATCGTTCACTTTTGTCACAATTGATAAATTATGTGCATTTGGTATTTCATTTTTCGTCACGATATAGGGCCCCATTGGACATGATCCATCGAGACTTTTCCCTAGGAAGAATTGACCGTGCGCTGCTTGCACATCACGTGCCGTTACATCATTTGCGATTGTGTAGCCGAAAACGTAATCATAGGCCAGCTGTTTCGGGATGTTGCGTCCTCCCTTGCTAATGACAACCGCAAGTTCTCCTTCGTAATCGAGGCTTTCTGTTATATCGGCATGGACGGAAATGTCTTGTTCGTCCGCTGCGATGGCAGTCGGTGATTTCGTGAAGATCATCAGTTTTACTGGAGGTGCAGCTGCGCCCATTTCCGCGGCATGATCTGCGTAGTTCTTGCCCACACACAGGATGTTTTTCGGCGTTCTAGGAATTGGAGAAAGCCACTCAATGGCACTAAACGCATATTTGAAGCGCTCTGAATCATCTGCAGCACGTGCTTGCTCCGCAAGCTTCCGTACCTTTTCAACAAAATCCAGACCAGATGCAATACCTTCCGTAATTGTTTGCGGAAATTCCGTATCGCCGTAGGCTTCGGCAATCGCCAACATATCCCAAACTGCTTCTTCTTTCTTCACTTTTGGACCAAATAACGTCCTGCCTTCGTAACGGAACGATAGTAATTTCATTTGCTAGCCCATCCCTTCATTAGTAAAAATCCTTATTCTAATTACTACGACAAACGTCGACTCTTTCCCTCTTTATCTGATAAATTCTTTCCATATGTCCCTTTCCGCCATAGCCATTCAATTGGCCCCATACGGAATTTAGACAACCAGAATTCTGCAAAAATAACTTGGATGGCGAATACGCCAACTGCAATTCCTACGCCTGTCGCCAAATCGACTTTGCCGTACATGCCGAAACCATAGGCGTAAAAAATAAGCGTGCCTACGATGGATTGTGTAATATACGTCGTCAACGACATGCGTCCCACTTTTGAAAAAGGACGGAATAGCATGCGAGCGAACGGCAGTTGATAGAGTAAGAGCAGTAGACCCATATAACCGACCGCCAAGACTGGTCCACCAAATTGCGTTTGCAAAAGGATTGCATCCGATGATGGGTCTCCGCTATGCGGTGCAGCTTTCATCCATATACCAGCAATCAGTGCAAGGACTGTTACGATCGCAATTCCAACTTTCAGTTCCGCGGCCCGCTCAATCACTTTCCATTTAGACAGCCCTGCGCCAATCATAATCAGCGGCAAGACAACGAAAACTGCTAGCAACGATCCCGTCAATCCGTAAGTTAGCCATTCAAAAAAGCGGAAACTGAATATCTCACCATAACTGCCATAGGCATATGCTTCAATCGACCGTTCAATCTGGTGAATATCCGCATACCCTTCCATCATTGCATCCGGACGCAATTTGTTCAGATAATATACACCCGCGTAAATGATTCCCGATGGTATTACATACATAATTGTTGCAAGAGGAAGCAGCCATTTCTTAGGAATCCGGACAAACGCAATCATCGCGAAGCCCATTAGCGCGTAAGTGAACAAGATGTCCCCCATCCAGATGAACAGGGCATGAAGCAACCCGAATACGAGCAAAATGCCCATACGACGTGCCATGACTGGAGCAAATTGTAGCTTGTTTGCAATTGTTTTTTCATATTGCATATTCAAGCCATAACCGAACAGAATTGCGAAAATCGGATAAAAACTCGCCTCCACAAAGATGTCAATCCTTTTAAATATGGTTGCATCCCCATCTTTGAACCATGTATATGGATCCATATACAGATAGGGTGATAGGAAAAGCAACATATTAGCTATGAATATCCCGAGCAATGCAACTCCCCGTAGCATATCAAGCGCTTCAATGCGATCTCCAAGTGTCGTCGGTGTTAATTTCAATTTTATTCCCCCTGAATGTACACGGTCCTTTCTCCGTCAAATAAATAAAGGACCATCTCTTTAATTTCAATCTTCATAATTTCTTCAAGCGCTTTCTTATATAAATTCAACTGAATGCTGTACCGCTTGTCCATTTCAATGTCGACTTCTTCATCTGAACCATAACGGCCACGAACGCGATCCGTTTTATAATCCAGCAGCACCCAACCATCCTGTTCTTCAAATAAACAATCCGCGATTCCTTGTAATATTTGATAATCGCCTTCATTGTCATCAAGTGCATAGGTAAACGGCAGCTCACGTGATACATGCTCAGCTTTCATCAGACGTTGAGCAATGGTTGTCTCAAAGAAACGTGCAACAGCATTTGCATCGACAGCGGTCGCCTCGTCTGCAGTAAGCAACTGGCGGTCAGTCAACTCAATTATAAGCTTTTCCACGTCAGGTACGCTGCTTTCTTTCCGGATATCAATATGTTGCATAATCGTATGCATCGCCGTCCCAACTTCCGCCGCGGACAATGCCCGCGATTGCATGAAGACCGGCCGGTTATGAAGATAAGCAGTACTTACATCCGCATTTGTTGACACCGAGAAGTCATCTTCCGCCTGCTGTTCAAGAATCGCCAACCGTTTCAACTCGCTGACTGTCTGCTTGGAGCGTTTGGTCACCGAAGACAGATATGGATAGGTCGCGTCGAACCGGCGTTTCACTTCCAGTAACAAGGTTTCATCCACTTCTTCGATTGGAACTATATCGACCGGTGCCTCCGCTTCCTCCTCTATACCCTCAATCGGAGTAAACAAAGCGGATACGGGCAATGCATCAATCTGCCAGACAGAAGGATCGATTACGGTCTCTCCTCCCGGCATGCTACCAAACTTTTCGAACGCCTGATGCCTTGCTACAGCTGGCCCAAGCCAGTCTAAATAGCCGTTTGCTCGTGACCTCGTGTATTCGGGCAACATTAATTCCGAATCAACCAGCTGTGCGTCCTGCCATTTCACAATCGATTTCTCAATGTCTTTCACAGATGCAATGATTTCAAGATGTTCTTTTGCCCGCGTCATTGCAACGTATAATACCCGCATCTCTTCCGCACGCATTTCAAGTTCTTTCTTTTCCTTCATTGCAAGAAACGGCAATGATGTATAGGTAATCCTGTTATCCGGATCAATCGCTTTCACTGCCAGCCCAAAATGCTGGTCGAACAAATACGGCTCATTGAAATCCATCTTATTAAATTTCCGACCCGCCCCTGCGATAAAGACAAATGGAAACTCGAGTCCTTTCGACGAATGGATCGTCATGATGCGAACAACATTTTCCTTCTCAGTAAGTGAACGCGCGGCACCGAGGTCATCCCCGCGCTTACGCATGCGGTCCACAAAACGCAGAAAGCGGAACAGCCCACGGAACGAAGTCTTTTCATAATCAATCGCCCGGTCATGCAGCGCACGAAGATTTGCCTGGCGCTGTTTGCCATTCGCCATCGCACCGACCATCTCATAATAATGGGTATCGGAATAGACTTGCCAGATCAATTCAGAGAGCGAACCGCGCCGTGCCAGGTTTCGCCAGTCCTCGAACTGGTTGAAAAATCGCTGTAGTTTTTCCTGTGTCACAGCAGCGACACCTGCTCCGCCTGTTGTAACAAAACGCTTTAATGCTTCAAAGAACGACTCATTTTTTCCAGCAAGCCGAACTTGCGCCAATTCATTTTCCGTCATGCCGATGAATGGGGCTCGAAGAACGGATGCTAGCGGAATATCCTGATAGGGATTGTCGATGACACGCAATGTATTCAACATGATCATCACTTCAAGCGCATCGAAATATCCGCGCTTCAGCTCAGCGTATATCGGAATACCCGCCAGCTTGAATTCCTCCGCAATTTCGCCTGACCATGTCATCGAACGCATCAAGATAACAATATCCCGGTATTCAAGCGGTCGTTTTTCATCAGTAAATGCATCGGTCACTTCCGTCCCAGACGCAATCATCTCTCGGATTTTTTTAATCATGAACCGTGCTTCCGCCTGTGAACTTTTCAAGCTTTGCCCGGCAAGTTCTGTTGCATCGTCTATTTCTTGATCGTCTTCCTCTTCTTCATAAAGAAGTGTCAGTCCGGCAGTCACCGCTTTTTCCGGATAGTTCGCGCCGTATTTCAGCGCCGCCGCATCGTCATAATCGATTTCTCCGACACGCGCGCCCATCACTTGTGAAAAGACGTAATTTGTCGCATCTAGCACTTCTTTACGACTTCTGAAATTCGCATTCAAATCGATTTTCATGCCTTGATTGCCATCCGTTTCTGTAAATCGATTGTATTTGCCAAGAAACAGCATCGGTTCAGCAAGGCGGAATCGGTATATCGACTGTTTTACATCGCCGACCATGAACAGATTTCCGTCCCCTTCCCCGCCTCGCTTGACGAGTTGAATGATTGTCTCCTGTAGCATATTGACATCCTGGTATTCATCGACAAGCACTTCTGAAAAACGATTTTTGTAATCCATTGCAATATCAGAAGGCACTAGTTTCCCGTCCTGAGCATTCGATAAAATACGCAATGCATAATGCTCTAAATCCGAGAAATCGACAATGCCGCGGTCAATTTTAACTTGTTCAAAACGTCTGCCGAACTCGATAACTAAGTCAATGAGCGTATGCATCGTCGGCGCCATCAAGCGAATTTCCTCGAGAAAACGGGCTGGCGTTCTCGTGAAATAGGATTCTTTTAAGGTGTTCACAATTTTTTTCACCGTATCACGAAGCGCTTTCGCCCGTTTTGCAAGTTCTTCGTCACATGAATCTTTGCGGATCGTCCCTGCTTTCACCCATTTTAAAGAGCCGAAAAATTCGTAAGTCTGCTCCCATGTCCCATCCGTAATGCGGCGAATTGCTTCATCAATCCACATTAAATCTGCTTCAGCCGTGGCGGCAAGCGGTTCTGGTCCGTCAGGCATAAGGGTGATGCGTCTCATATCATTGGTTAACGCCGCCGCTTCTTCCAACGTATGACGAATTGCCGTTTTCAAGGGCTCAATAAATTCAAGCTCATCAATAGAAGCATTAGCACCAATTTCATATTGCATGGGAATTAAGCGCAGCCATTGCTCCGGAACCGGATGAACACGGGAATAATCATACAACCGATCGATTAGCGTTTCGATAGACTGGTCGTTGCGATCCGACGTGAAACTGTCCGCCAGCCGATACATCGCTTCGGGATTTTCGGCACTATATGCATCTTCAAGTACAGCCCCGATTGTATCATCACTTAACAGCGCCGCTTCCGTACTATCCGCAATCCGGAATCCCGGATCGATATCAATCAAATATGCATATTGCCGAACGACATTCATACAGAAGGAGTGCAGCGTGGAAATCTGTGCTTTATTCAATAAATTCAGCTGCCTGCGCAAATGAATAGATTCTGGTCTTTCAGCAATCGCTTCTTCCAACGCTTCCGCCATCCGGTGCCGCATTTCTGCTGCAGATGCATTGGTAAATGTAACGACGAGAAGTTCGTCAACGTCGATGGGATTATTTTCATCCAGCACTTTTTCAATCATCCGGGTGACCAATACTTTCGTTTTTCCTGATCCGGCAGCAGCGGAAACAAGAATATCTTTCCCTGTTGCCCAAATTGCTTTCCACTGGGCATCTGTAAATGTCAGTCCATCAGGTTTCACGGGTATGTTCATCATCATCTGCCACCTCCTTGCGCATTTTTTCGAGGGACATTTCCGGGTCCATTTCGCTATAAGGCCGATGCACTGAAGCTGGATCTGTCGGATCGAACTGACAAACTGAACGATACGAACAGAATTCACACGGCATCTTATCTTTTAATTTGTATGGGTAGACACGTGTATCGCCGGCAAGCATTGCATCTCCGGCTTTTTGGTGCCGCTTCCTAACAAACGAGCGCATCATCTGCAAATCATCCGATGACAGCACTTTCGACGTTTTCGCAAATGTGCCATCCGTTTTAATAGAGGCGGGAACAATTGAAGAGGACCTGCCAATATCAGCATCCATTCCGATGACTACGTCCGGATTATCAAGCAGATACCCTCTCATCTTGTAGGATTTCGCAATCTCTGCTTCAAGTAACGCAGGGGTTAATTCTGAACCGGAACGAATCATGGGGTTATGGATATGCATATAGAGGACGCCCGCAGGATCCGCATGTATGCCCAGCCACTCATCTGCATTTTCCAGCGCAACGTCAAGATAGGTCATCATTTGCAGGGACAAGCCATAGTACACTTCCGTCAAATCGAGACTTTTTGCTGACGATTTATAATCGACGACTCGGACATAATTTTTGCCGCCGATTTCTGTTGCATCGACACGGTCAATCCGGCCGCGCATTTTCATCGAATCACCGCGGAGCAATGGTATTTCTAGTGCAGGCAGTTCCTCGCCAGGCCCAAATCCTGCTTCAATGGCAACCGGTTTGAACACTGTTGATTTTGCCTGCGTACTGAGTGAATAAATCGTCCGCTGAATAATGTGCATCAGCTTACGTTTAATGTAAACATAACGGTTCGTCGACAATAAAATACGGTTAAAGAAATACGGCGAAATGTCTTCCACTGCTTCCCTCGCAAGCTTCCAACATTCTTCACGAGTCAGCTCCTCCCACGATTTATCGAGACGCATCGTTTCGTCTGAAATCCATTTAAGAGCCGCGTGGAATAAATCCCCGATAGCGGGTGCTTCCAGTGTAAACTCCGTCCGTTCCCGTAAGCCAAGTCCAAACGACGCATAATGCTGAAATGGACAGCTATAATAAGACTCAATCCGCGACACACTGGAAACAAATGACTCTCCATACAGCCCTTGCGTTAATTCTGTACGCAGTCTTTCCGTCCCCTTATCCGCGTTTATGGGACGGATAATATGATTTATGACAGAAGACCAATACGGGTCCTCCTCGTAATACGCCATGACGGCACGCCATTCTCGTTCCAGTATCCCTGACTGTTCCGCCTCTTTCAATTTCATCGATACATAAGGCAGTGCTGAACGCGGATGACTGATGTAATCGAATTGATTGGCCTCCAGCGGTAATTCAGATGGATCCGTTACAACTATTTCCGTTTCAGTTCCCGGCAACATCTGGGCAATTCTCGTTATGTATAACGAGGGAATCAGTGCTTTTCCTTCTTCGTCCGCAATCGGATAGGACACATATAATTTCTCACGCGGCGCCGTGAATGCACGATACGCCATATACGTTTCATCCATCAATTTCATCTTCGACGTAGGGGCCAGTTCAAAACCGATTTCTGTAAACCATTCACGATCTGCATCCGACAAAATCCCTTCATTGTCAACTCGTTTTGGCATAACACCATCATTCACACCAAGAATGAATACAGCATCGATATCCATTAAGCTTGCCACTTCGACAGAGGACACCGTTACTTGGTCAAGCGATGGTGGAATGCGGGCAAATTCAAGCGAATCAAACCCTTCATCCAAAATACGCGCCGCTTCTGTGGAATCCATCACTTTATCCCCAAACATGAGGACAAATTGATCCAACACATTAATCCAGCCGTTCCATGCCTGCTCATGCTCCGTTGCGCCAAGTAGCCGTCCTGCACGTTCTTCTTCCGCGCGCAGATCGATGATTTTATCGTAAACATGCAGCTTTTCCATGAATGAAAACAGTGCTTCCGCTACATCACGGCCCGTTTTCGCCCGTTTCAGCCGCTTTTCAAAATCGGTAAGCGGATTCCGAATTTCATCGCGAATCAAATGCAATTCTTGCTCCATTGCGCGTTCTTCATCAGTTTGAACAGCTGAATGCAATTCAAGCCCACGATACTTCTTCACGCGCCAGCGGCTGTCATCGAACCAGCGATGCCCATGAATGCCATGTGCAAGTACATAGTTTTCAAGTCTATCTGCACGATCGCGCCATAACAATTTCGTTTCCCGGTGTGGAAAAAACAGATCTGTTTTGACAGCACGGAACACGGACTCATACGACCAGCCTGTTGTGACCGCTTCTAAAACAGAACGTGAAAACTCGATCAGCGGATGATGCAGCATCGGTTTTTTCTGGCTGATGAACACAGGAATATCATAATGCGGGAAAATCGTTTCAATCAGTTCATCATACTTTTCGGGCTGCCTGTACAATATTGAAATGTCTTTGTAGCGCTTTCCAGCAATCATCAATTCCCGAATCTTACGCGCCACCGAATGGATCTCTGCACGGCGGTTTGCTGCTTCAACCAAGACAATATTGCCTTCTGACGGTTGTTGTTTCGCCGGATAGTGATCGAATTCCGCTTCAAAATGCCGGAGATCCCCATTCAGAAAACGATGCGCTTTCCCCATGAATACATCTTCTTCCACATCAACCGATTCCACGCGTGCCAATTCACGCAGTTTAAGAGATGTCCGTACTGGATTGAAAAACAATTCGTGATCCGCAAAACCAGTGAGTGCCCCCTCCATCGGAAGTACAACAGTCAAACGATTGGCGTGTTTCATCAATTCCATCACGATTTCGTATTCCCTCGTCGTGAAATTTTCAAAACCGTCAATATAGATATCAGCGCCTTTTAACAGCTCGGAATGAGGTATTTGCGAAGCGAGAAGCGCCAGATGTCCTTCACTATCAACAAAGGTTGTGCCGAGCTTCTCCTCAATTTTTGTCAACAGCAGCGACAAGTCTTCCGCTTTGTCGAGTAATGTACGCGGCGCACCTGATGAGGCGAGCGTTTCGTGGAGTTCATTCATCGTGTGATGGTCAAGAGAATACCGGCTGAATTCTTTCAGCAGATCGCCAATTTGCTCCGTGAATCCCCGTTTACTCGCAGCTTGCCGGAATAATTTGAACTGATCCTGATTCTCTTCCAAAACACTTCGAACAAGCATCCGGTACCCAAAGCCATCTACTTCTTTGCGGGTGATACCGCCCGTTTCCTGCAGCACACGCCATGCCAGCCGTTTGAATGTCAATACTTGGGCACGGATGATTCCCTTTAATCCGAAATTAACGGACAAACTATGCTCCATCGAGAACGACATCTGATCCGGCACAATGACAATCACAGGGGCTCCCATTGGATTCTGTTCCAGTTCAGCAGCGATTTCCCGCTCGATGAAGGTCGTTTTCCCAGCGCCTGACCTGCCAGTTATGAAACGCAGTGACATTTGATTTCCTCCCTATCTATGTAAATCTCTATCATTCATTCCAATATAAAAATTCCTGTCATCCCTTTCTTTCTATTGTACAGAAAGTTAGGGATGACAGGAACTATTTCAAATGCATAGGTTGCATTCACTTATGATTATGCGTTGAGGCAGATGCTCGAAAATCAGCCTCGACTTTGGCATTCAGCCTGCGCTCGAAGTATTTGCCCACGAACCATAGCAAAAAGATAACGACTATCACAATCGCAGTTCGAATTGGGTTTGTGAATAACGCTTTTATGTCATAGCCAATATAGCTAATCATGAAAATCATGACAAATTTCCCCGCCATCAAAGTGACTAAATAAGTCTTTTTCTTCATATCAGACAGTCCGGCTACAAGATTGACCAGTGCGGATGGTGTAAACGGGAAGCAAAGAAAAAGAAATAATGGTCCGAACCCGTTTCGCTCCACCCACTTGATCAGCTTTTGGATACGTGCACTTTTTGTCAGGAAATTAAGTAATCGGTTACGCCCATATTTGCGGATGATAAGGAATACCGCATAAGAACCCACCGTAGTTCCTGCCCATGATAGAAGGAACCCGTACCAAAGATCATAGGCGGCCGCATTCGCAAGAACAAATGCAAAGAGTGGAAGAAACGGTAAAAACGCCTCCGCAAAAGGCAGGAATAGCCCGAGTAATGGTCCAAGCGATTTATAGTGTTGTGCCAATTCAATAATTTTATCGGGATTTAACCAATCGTTCATTTGTAACATCCTCGCTTAAAAATCTTTTTTCGTCAGGCTTCTATATAAAATCACATAGAATTACCCCTTATTTAGAGTTTTCCTTTAAATATGAACATTTAAACCCTGAAGTATAGTATAATCGCTTAAATATACTTTGGGAAGATGTGACCATGAATGGAGAATAACCAATTTTCAGCTGGCCTAAAAGCAGGAACGAGCATTGCCATCGGGTATTTTCCCGTAGCACTCACATTCGGACTACTCGCAAAAACCGCTGGCCTGTCCATCATCGAAGCGACCGCAATGAGTATGTTCGTTTACGCCGGCGCTGCACAATACATATCGCTTAGCCTGATTACGTCAGGTGTTGATCCGCTATTGATTGTCATGAATACATTCATCGTCAACATTCGACACTTTCTTATGACGGCTTCGCTCAATGAAAAGATGCAACCTGCACGAAAATGGGTCAAAGCGATCTATGCCTTCGGGATTACAGACGAATCATTTACAGTACTCGCAACAGGGAAGAAAGGAAAGATTTCGACCGCTTTCGCATTTGGCGTCGCGCTGATTGCCTATGGCAGTTGGGTCATCTTCACCGTCATTGGACATATCATCGGTGCTAATTTGCCCGACTTTTTAAAAGCTGCGATGTCGATTGCGCTCTATGCAATGTTCATCGGTTTGCTCGTTCCTTCTATGAAAGGCAACCGCAAAGTCGTCATGCTCGCTGCCCTTGCGGCGGCCATCCATTGTGTCTTGTACTTCACAGAGGCAATGTCGACGGGCTGGTCGATTCTTGTCGCAACGCTGGCGTCTTCGATTCTTGTGGAAATCGTTTATACGAAACGCGGGAAAACAGCTGAATCGATGTTCAAACGAGAGGAGGATGTATAATGGGCGCTAGTTATTGGTGGATGCTTTTGGGCATGATGCTTGTGACGTATATTCCCCGCATGATTCCGCTAACTGTGTTAGATGGTAAAGAGTTGCCGCCAGTCATTCAAGGTGTCCTGCGGAATATTCCATATGCTGTTCTAGGTGCCCTCATTTTTCCGGCAATCTTGTTTGTGCAGGAAGGAAATATATTGTTTGGCGTACTTGGAGCGGGCGTCGCGTTTTTAATCGCGTTTCTGGGTGGTGGAGTCATGTCCGTTGTTCTCGGGACGATCGCTGTGTTGGCAGTTTATAGTTTTTTTATGTGAGGAGGCCGCGCGTGGTTGCGGTCTTTTTTTTATTGGGGGTGGTTGGTGGGCTGGCGAGGATATGAGCACTCGGCGGACGGATATGAGCGGTTCGAACGGGTTATGAGCGGTCGGCGGCGGGATATGAGCGGTTTGACGAGGTTATGAGCGGTCGGCGGCGGGATATGAGCGGGTAGACGGGGTTACGAGCGGGCGGCGGCGGGATATGAGCGGTTTTGAATGTAGTATAGAAAGTGGACACAATCCAATGAGCGTGTTTGGATGGAGAGAACAAACTAACTGAATGGAGCGTGTCCATTATGAAGAAACGAATAGATAATCAGCTGAAAGAGCATTTGGTCAAGCTG
>DYWT01000265.1 GCA_020742515.1 Sporosarcina psychrophila | reverse complement strand
AGTAGTAATGAAGCAACAGTCGTTACAAGTAGCTTAACTACATCGAAATTTTATTTTTAAAAAACTTGAAAATCATCAAGGGGCTACTCTACACATTTTTAAAAATGGCTATTATGAAATTGATTCACTTATCAAAAATAACTAGACGAGAGGAAAATTCTTTTACCATTTACCTTCACTACACAAAAAATAGCCTCTTGATCGTTAACTCGATCAAGAAGCTATTAATTGTGCAAGGTCATTATTTTACTTTGATTTCTTTATTAAATACAGCTTCGGTCCCTTGGTAGTTTTGAACAGGTGAACGATTGTCTCGAACAAGATTTACTTTTACACTTGTAACATAATTGGATTTCAAATTTACTGGAACAGAGTCGGTTTCATTGAATCGATATTCTCCAGAACCTACAACTTCAAGGACTTCATCCCTCCACTCGTCATATACTCCGTTATTATTAATATCCAAATAGATTATGTCACCGTAGTTCTTATTATAATAAGTATTATTCGCTACAGAAGCTTTAATCTCCACATCAAACGTATCCATATTTGAATTAGTTCTAGAGATTGAAGCAATTGAGCTTGTTTTCAGAAGATAGCCGTTGAGCCTAATTTCGAGATCTTCTGCCTCTAAAGGTCGAATTGCCTCACTAAAACTAAGTCTGACTGAAGTGCCGTTATTAGTAATATCACCGTACCTTAATTCCGGGCCATTTTGGTATTGACTACCACTGACAAATGTCACTTGACCCGCTCCTGCAGACCCAAGTGTATTGCCCGCGTTATCGCGAATATTATTGACAGTGAATGCAGCTGTTTTAGTCGTTGTAATTGCAGTTGTTGGTACATGGACTGTTACTGCAACAGATGTCGCTTTATCTGCCGCTCCAGTGATAGCAGTTGTCACATAAGAATTGCTCGGTAATGATCTGCCATCCCAGGTATAGTTATTGATGTCTAACAGGCTAGCTATGCTTACCCCACTGTCGGTGTCAATTGCTGTATATGTTGCCGTTTGGAAATCGCTAGGAACTTGTCCGTTTGGCAGCGGCGTATTCGTAACCCCAACAACGACCGGGCGTGTTTGATCTGATGTGATTGAATTTTGAACGCTGAATGGCTGTGTTGCAATAGCATTTGGATTCGGTACTCCCGCTTTATCGACAACCGTGTTGGCTGGCAAGAGCAGCTTATAGGTTCCATTCGGCAAAGAATGTGCAATGCTTAATGTATTATTCACAATCACTGCGTTCGATGCATTATAATAGTTCAGGTAAATTGAAGATTCTGTACCTGATCGTTGATCGATGACTTTGACGTCAGTATATCTGCCTGCCGCAATATCCTCCGTAAAATTGGCGATAATTTTGCCGTCTTTATATTCAACCGCGGTCAATGCGGGTGCAATATCGTCCTTGCTAAACGTGACACTTGTCGAATAAAGTACCGTACTGTTACCCACTGCATCTTTCACATCTGCATCGATAAATAGAATGGCATTGTAATTATCTCTGAAAGATACGCCTGTACCTGTTAAGACGATTGTTTTTTCATTCGCCCCTGCTGAAGCTGTTAAATTCGTCACTGTACCATTTGAGTAAACGAGACGTGCTTTCCCTACGAATGAAGAAAGATTCATATTTTTATCGTATGTGACTTCTACTCTATTTTCTCCAATCACATTTACATGAGTCGCAGTAGGTGCAACTACGTCAGTCGAAATTGTAACTGCTGTTTCTACTGGATTTGGTGCTGTTAAGTTGCCGTTATAATCTTTTACATTTTGCAATTTAACGGTTGCTGTCGTGCCTGCTGTCACTTGCTTGCTAGAAGTAACCTCTAAACGGTTTGGATTCGAAGGATTGCTCGTAACCGTTGCTGCACCATTATTGACATAAGCAATTACACCAGCAGCATTCACAGGCTCATCAAATAGAATGGAAAACGAATTCGTCGATGTTTTTGCGGCAGCTGATCCTGACACAATTTTCGGTGCTACTTTATCGTTCGCTTTGACAATTGCTGTATGCTCTTCAACTTTCCCACCTGCTAATGTTTGAATAGCATCCGTTGACTTGAACGCATACTCCCCATCAAAAATCCAATTTGCTGTAATCGTTAACGTTTTACCGTCTTCGGATAATGAGCCTTTCAGTTGGCCAGGGTTGACAGTGGCGCCCGTAACCATTGTAAAGGTCATGTTACGAATTTCATTCGATGCGTCTAATACACTTGTTTTCGTTACAGGTGTAGCAAATTTAACTTCCACTTGTTTCGCGTTAATTGACTTTACTTCAGTTACAAAACGATCGTCCGCTGCATAATCAAATGTCATCGCAATCGTTTTATCTGCTTTTGCTTCGCCTTTTGTAAGCGTTACTACATAATTTCCAGCAGTTGTGCTAGCTGCCACTTTTGCTTCCACGCCTTTTTCAGTAATAAGTGAAGTAACATAGGTTTGAACCGCTGCAAGTTTGTTGGCATCAGTTGCATCATTGCCGCGTGATACAGTGACTGTACCCGCTTTTAATTGACCCGCTGCTGCCTCAACGGCTACCTTGTCCACATCTACTGGTTCAGGTTTAGGCGCTGCAATCGCTTCACTTCTAAAGACGAATGAAGCCATTTGCCCACGCGTCACAAGTGCGTTCGGCGAGAACTTTGTAGGGGTTGTACCCGTTGTAATTTCGTTAGCATAAAGTGCACGGACAAATTCAACATGCCATTGCTTATCATTAATATCACTAAATGGAAGTTTTATAGATTTCTTTTCCTCGAATTCAAAACCAAGCACAATCATTTTGGCCATTTGTGCCCTTGATAAGCTAGCTCCAGGTTTGAATGTGTTATCTTCATACCCTGAAATGATTCCCGCTTCAACAAGTGCTGCAATATGTCCGTAGTAAGGGCTCGTCTTGCTAACGTCTTTAAATCCTGGATTCTGAACATTTTTCGTGTCCAAACCTAACGCAAGAGCCAATAGTTTTGCAGCATCCTGGCGTGTAATGCTTTGGCCTGGTTTGAACGTACCGTCTGGATACCCACTAATCATGCCTCTTGCAGTAAAGTCCATAACCGCTTCATAAAAGTGGTGACTTGGGATATCCTTAACATCAGAAAAAGTTGGATTCGCCGCCTGTGTATCTACGGGTGCAACTGCAACAAAAGCGCCTGCTGCAACTGTTGTTGCCAACGTAGCTTTAAATAGTTTTTGATAGCTTGATTTCTTCATCTTTAAACCCCCATTTAGTGTTGTGATACTCTCTGTACATCTTGTAATCTTGCTTATTCTTTTAGTCGTGTAATATATATTTTGATAGTTACAAGATTAATAAAAGTACTATCTATTCTTACTAATAGTATAATTTAATTGGGAATTTTGTGCAACTTAGTGTCGGGGACTAGTTGCTCAATTAAATAGAATATAATTCAAAAAAGCCCATTGATCGATTGCTCGATCGAAGGGCTGTTTTACTAGTTATTTGAATAGCTATGGAGAAGGAATCTAGACTACAGGACGGTCATGCAAATCCTTCGCTCAGTTTATGCAGGTATTTTTATGTTCAACACATCTATCAGTTATTTCCCTAGCCAAACCCCATCAGACTTCACAATAAACGCTTCCTCACTCTCAACGCCAGTTGCTGACACAGAAGTAATTCCATACGTATATTGTTTGTTTCGGTTTGCGGTCTTGTCTAAAAACATTGTATTTCCTTTTGTATTATAGACAACGTCTACTATGTTGCGTGGATTTTCATACGAACCCACTTCGTTTCCTTCAAAACGATAAATCACATATTTTCTTGGTTGTTTGCTAGTTTGATCCTGGATGATTAGCTTCACTCCAGCTACTTCCTTGTTGGCTTGTACCCATGTTGGCCCTTCTGGAAGAGCTGCGTCGCTCCATGAAGTTGCTGGCGTTAAAGCAGTATAATTATAAAGTTGTTGCTTTAGGATTGTTGCATAGCCGAGCATATTTTTTTGTATGCTTTTTAAGGAAAAATGCATTTGACCCGCTGCTAGTCGGTTTGCTCTGTTGGCAATTACTTGGTTTGGTAACTCCATTTTGTTTTTCCATGCTTTATCGGTGTCCACGCCGACTTTATAATCAGCTACGCCAATATATAAATTAACGGGATGCACGTAGGCATACGTTTCTACTTCTTTGCTCCACCAGTCTAAGAGATTCGAATACTTAGCTGCTGAAAATGTTTTAGACCAGTAGATTTGTGGCGTAATATAATCAATGCTGCCATCTTTAATCCATTGCCTTGTGTCTGCATATAAGTCATCATAATTAGTTACACCAGCGCGTGTGTTACTTCCAGTACGGTCCATTGATTGATTGCGCCACACCCCAAATGGTGAAATTCCAAATTGCACATGCGGTTTAGTCGTTTTAATCGTTGAATAGACCTTTTTGACAAGTTGGTTTACATTATCTCGACGCCAATCGGCTATTTTTTTGAAAGAAGATCCATATTTCTTAAATGCAGCTTGATCGGGAAAAGTTTCATTTTTAATTTTATAAGGATAAAAATAATCATCCATATGTACGGCGTCAATATCATAGTTAGCTACTAATTCTTTGACTGTAGCGATTAAATAATCTTGCACTTCAGGAAGACCCGGATTCAAATAATATTGCTTCCCATATTTAACTACCCAGCCAGGATTTGTGCGCGCTACATTACTAGGAGCAAGACTTGCTAATGTTTGTCCCGGCATTGTAACTCGGTACGGGTTGACCCATGCATGTAGCTCCATGCCGCGGCTATGCGCTTCATTAATCATAATTAATAAAGGATCATAGCCAGGATTTTTCCCTTGTTTTCCCCCTGTTATATACGATGACCAAGGCGCCAACTTTGAAGGATATAAAGCATCATTTGTAGGTTTTACTTGATAAATGACTGCATTGAAATTATTGGCTTTTAACTGATCCAATGTTTTCCGTACCCAAGCCGTATATTGAGCTGCATTCATTCCAGGTTTCATATCCACGTTTTGTACGGTTGCAATCCAAGCCGCGCGCATTTCATTCTTAGGCGGAGTCACGCTTGCTCCTTTTACCTGTAAAGGTAGGATTGAAATAAGTAATACGAGTGTCGTAGCGACTGATAATATAGCTTTAAAAAGATGTTTTTTCATTTAAGATAACTTCCTTCCATTATAATCTACTCAAGTCATAATTATCGGGTCATAAAGGACGTTTTAGCAATTGCTTTCCAGAAACATACTCGTGCTTCCATGCCCAATCATACCATGTTTTGGTACTTATTCGACCCTTGTAATTAATATTTTTTCTCTTGCCAATCATCTATCCCAATAAAATAATCCTGCCTCCACAATGGGAAACAGGACTTGGTAATTGTATTTGAGTCTAGGTGATATGGTTGAATTTCTTTTTAAGTAATTCCACTTGCTCTAAAGTTTTCGGACATTTCGATAGTTTTGTTGGACGCTTTCCGGGGGTGGTTGGAGACTATTCCAGATTGATTGAACACTTTCTAGAAGTTGTTGGACGCTTCGATAGTTCTGTTGGACACTCCCCCGTCTGTTGGACACTTTCCGAAGATAGTTGTAGACTCCATGGGATTGGTTGGAAACATTCGGGACATTGTGGGACGTTCAGATAGTTCTGTTGGACTCCCCCGTTTATTCGACTCTTCCTAGGCATAGTTTCATAGCACAATCAATTGTTAAATTGCAGTAAACGAATGTCAATTTCCATTTCACAACTCCCTTCCTTTCGCTGAGTCTTCAGAATCCAAATATCCTCTTTTATCAAAATTAAAGCTTTTGAAGCGGAACTTACAATACAAGATAACGAGTTGCTCGGGCAATATAAAAATCATCGTATAGAATACGGCAAAGCATAATACTGTTATGACAGCCTCTTCGATATCGGCCAAGTTGAACGTTCTCACGGCAAATTGAATGATATACACAAGTCCAGTACTTCCAATAATAACTGCTGGGATATACGTTTTCTTTTCGAATTTCGCTCGAAGTTCATCTCGTTTCGAGCCTTTGCGATACTTCCCTTTTCTCAATAAAATAGAAAATCGGATAACAGTAGCAACGAAAAGCAAGACTCCAAATGACAATGTCACCATTGTAAATGTTAGTAGTGACTTTTCTGAAACTTCCTGGTTCTCTCCTAGTAAAAATAACCCGCTGATGTATAAGAATATCGCGAAAATATTTTGTGAAACTAAAATAGATACTAGATATTGTGTTTTTTGATCTCTCATATAAATAAACGGAATCGCATATATCACGGACAGGATAACTAAAACTACTGTAATCCAAAAATGAACTGTAAGTATTTGATCTTTATACGGAAAGTTCGTCATTCTTCCCAGTACGGCATATTCCAGATAGTAAACCAGGATTTGCATGAAGACAGCCAAAACAAGTGCTCCGCAGAGTGCATTGGGGCTTTGTCTGCCAGATACCAGTGGTTCACGGAGTACGGCTACATCTTCGATTGTTAATTTTTTCAACAAAGCAGGGTGTCCTCCATTCGTCACTATTTGAAAATACATAAACAACTTATAAGCGGTAAACTTTGGAGTTTCTAATCGGTACCATTGTATCTATGATCGGTCGAAAGCGGGCGTTGGACGGTTTCTCTCTATATATGGGCGGTCCACAACGAGCTTCGAGCGATTTCTCGAGTTATATGAGCGGTCTCCCTGCACAATAGAGAGGCATCGGAAAACTCATTCCTCTTGAAGCACTTGAATCGAATGTTTTTGTAAATATTCCTTTGAAAACCAGGATAGTAAGAGGTCCAAATGTTATGTACAAAATACAAAAATGGCAGCGCGGCTACTGGCAATAGAAATAACAAGAACCAATATGGGCTTTCCGTGATTCCTAGGATTGTGCCGCCTATGATACCAAATAGAATATAAAGTATGGAAATAAAACAAAGACTTGCGTAGACAAGAAAAAAACCGGTATTCATATAAACCAAGACATACATTTTCATCTTTTTACTTCTTCCTTGTACGAGTTGACTAAACTTCCAATTCGCCATTATTTCCGAAGCGGACTGTTTCAATACTTCCTGTATATTTCTCACTATTTTCTTCACGTTTTCGAGACCTCCATAACTTCTTCAAATATAAAAGCGCTACAACTTCGTGAAAAGCTGTAGCACTTTTTTTATTTTTCCAATTCGAATTTGGCGTTTTCAATTTTCACAGTTTTGTTTTCTTCAGTCATCAATTGAAGCAGTTCTTTTCCCTCTGGTGTAACCGGAACGGTAAATGGAATCGCATGGTTTGGCCGAATAACACCTGCAAATGATTCGGATAGGTCTACTTTTTCACGATTGAATACATACTTTACAGTACCCTCTGTTTCAACGCTCAACGTGTATTCTAACGTAATATTTTTGATTCCCTTTTCCAACCGGTTAATCCCTAAGAATAACATGACACTCTCGTCTGCACTCTTTTCTACAAGGTCAATTGCATGAATACTAAAGTCATCCGCAACCCCAATGTCGGGATTGGCTTCTACAAGTCCGGACAATTGTTGATACATCCCTTCTTCCAATGTGACGCCATTTTCCTCGTCCGCTTTCAATACTTGCATTGAAAGTGCTTGTTGCTCTATCTCTTTTTTCACTTTTTCTCCCTCTCCCGTCTTCGGTTTTTGGTCATTGTCGGCATTACACCCCACTAATAGTATTACGGCGAATAAAATACCAAGTAGCTTCTTCATTTCGAGGCTCTCCAATCATGATTTAAAAGTAATGTATTCCTTTGAATACGCTATGGCGCTCAGGAATGCCTCCCGCTCCTAAGCTTAGCTGCCGTGCAACTAGTCTTAGGGCTTAAACTACCCCTTAGAAGACGCATTCACTTAGTTTTTATAGATATTCATTTCTTCAACATAAATAGTAAGTTATCATACTTCTTTTGTTGCAAGTAGTCTGAACAACTCTTTCCAGGAAGCTAGTTCACCTTCTATTTCGGACCCTTTTAATAAGACTTCCGCGATATCTTTCGTGCTAAAAAATATAACGGTATCTCCAACGATGCTGCGCGTGTATGGGGTTATGGCCGGTCATAAACGATAATACGAATATCTAAAAACGTTGCAATCATAAGTAGCATTGCAACGCTTTTATTAATTTACTGATTCAAATTTAAAGTTATCCATCTTCACGACTTGGTTATCTTGTTCGAGTGTGTCAATGAGTGCTTCTTGTTCAGGCGTTATGCCGAGGGAGAATGGAACTGCATGGTTCGGTTGAATAATACCTGTATCCTGCTCGGTAAGATTCACTTTAACGCCCTCCCATACATACTCACCATTATCATGACCTAATGTATAGTCGAACGTGATATTTTTCATGGGTTCATCCAAGCGATTGATGGCTAAGAAAAGCAATGAAGCGTTTTCTGTTCCACTATCCACGATATCAATAATATTAATACTAAAATCATTGGCGAGTCCCATATCTGCATCTTCCGTAATCATACGATTTAACTCTTTGTAGACTTCACTATTTTCGATTGTTACACCGGCTTCTTCGTCCGCTTTCAATAATTGTAACGAAAGGGACTCTTGTTCAACT
>DYWT01000264.1 GCA_020742515.1 Sporosarcina psychrophila | reverse complement strand
TATGAGCGGTCTGACACGCTATATGGTCGGTCCCACATGCTATTTGATCAGTCAACCCAGAAATACGGGCGGTCCCACACGCTATAAAAATGTTGGAACCAAAAAATATCCCCCTACGCCCATAAACACGTAGGGGATACTCCTAATTCACACCAAAATAAAAAGCGGTGTTAGCCACCGCTCTTATTTTTCAATCAGTTTAAACTTTTGCCACGGTTGAATTTGATCCAGTAAAAATTGTTCATTTTTATCAACTGTCGCGACAATATTTGTATTTCCGCTGTTCTCCATATCCTTGAGTGCAATATGTAGTTCACCTTTATAGCGCTCATAGCCGTCGTTATCGATCGTGACACTTCCTCTAGGAATCAAATCCGTGTCATGAGGAGGAAAATCTTTCTGCTGATAGGCAACTCGGCTCTGTGTTGAACGAATTACGTAAGCAGATACATCTCCCCGATTGAAATGATTGGCGCCTAGCGCAATCTCTTTCTCTGTCTTTGTTGCTTTTTCATTGAATTCTACGTTCAGCTCCAGCAAATAACGGTTGAGCAATGAAAGCCGTTTTAATTCTTCTTCGGAAGCAAAGGCATTGCCGATAATTACATCGTCGATTAAATTTGTTTGGAAAAGGTCCTTTGCTTGAATTTCAATCGCAATATCCCGATGTTCTTCAAGGGTTGGAAGGCCTTCTTGAACAGGCCATGGACCAAACGCAGCGTCCTTTGATGAAATCATGGCTGCTGTACGAATACCGTTTTCTTTATACTGCGTAGAGCATTTGATGAAATGTTCCCGCGAGAGGCCCGTATAACGGCGTGGATAAAAGTTATGACAGCCGATGAGTTGCTGCTTGTTCGGTTGATAAGATAGTATTTGTTCGAGATATTTCGTCCCTTGGCTCATATTTAACTCAATGGATAATCCATGCTCGTTAAAAGACATGATACTTTCTTCGAAGCCTGAGAAGCCTAAGTCTAGCCGAAGTCCCGAAAAACCGAGTTCTTTAAAATAGGATAAGTCTTTATAGGTCAACTTTTGTTCTTCAAAAACACTTGGGCTGACATCTGCAATCACTTCAAAACCAAGTCCATTTGCTCTTTTTAAGACGGTTTTCAGTCGTCGAACATCCTGATCTCCACCTGCTGACATTAAACAAGTAAAAATTCTAGAAAAACCGTAAGCACTTGCTTTTTCAATATAATCGACTAGTTCCTTCTCTGTTCCATATTGGGGGTAGATTGAAATTCCGAGCCTTCTCATGTTTACTCACTCCTTCATCGAAAACTTTGGCAAATAGTCTTTATTCGCTTCAAGTAAATCATTTAGCAGTTGTTTGGCTACCTTACTTGAAGGGACAAAAGGATTCGCCACCAGGGCAATCAAAGCTTTTTGTTTATTTCCCGTAACAGCCGCCTCAATTGTTAATTGTTCAAAAGCTTTTATTTGTTGGATTAAACCATTCAACTCAGGAGGCAATTTCCCAACTTGGATCGGCTTGGCGCCTTCACTGTTTACAACACATGATACTTCAACCACGACATCATCAGGAAGTTGTGAAATAGCCCCGTTATTGAGCACATTTACTGTATGAATCGCATGATCATTCGTGACGATGGAGGTGATTAGGGAGATAGCTGCCTCCGAATATAAGGCCCCTCCGCGTTCCTCCAATTCTATTGGTTTTACATCTAATGTCGGATTTTTATAGATTTCAAATAACTCTCTTTCAATCGCTTGCACTTGTTCGGCACGGGTTCCTCTTAGCTCAGCCGCTTCTTTTTCTTCAATGAGCATTTCATCCATCATGTAATAATAACGATGATAGGGACAAGGAAGAACTTGCAATGCTTTTATAAAATCCTCTTCCCAAGGGGCGTCATGAATGTTTTTCATATTCATATTGCGTCCTTCAATAATTCGATCGATTAGTGTAGCCATTTTGTCTTGTCCGTTTACCACTACTTTTGTTGCGTAGACAAGGTGGTTTAATCCAGCAAACGATATATTCACGTCTTTTCGGTCTACCTCTAAAATAGTTGCACTCATTTGTTGCATATTGATGGGTACATTACATAGACCGATTGCCTTAACAGAGGTGTATTTGTGAATTGCTTCAGTCACCATTCCTGCTGGATTTGTAAAGTTAATCAACCAGGCATCATTTGAATACTCCTCAATTTCCTTACAAATGTCGAGAATGACTGGAATCGTTCGAAGGGCTTTTGCAAATCCACCAGGCCCTACAGTCTCTTGACCAATTACATCGTATTTAAGGGGAATTCGCTCATCATTTGCTCTTGCCTTCAGACCGCCTACCCGAAACTGCGTTAACACAAAATCTGCATTTGTAATCGCTTTAATGCGATCGAAAGTTAGTTCAATTTTTATGGGCAGTCCACTTTTTTGTATCATTCTTTTTGCAAGCGCACCGACAATTTCCAGTTTTTCTTTTCCAGATTCAATGTCAACGAGAACGATTTCATCTACTTTCACTTGATCTGCTCGAAGAATAATCCCTTCGATGAGTTCAGGTGTATAGCTGCTTCCGCCACCAATTACAGCAATTTTCATAACAATTCGGGCTGATGGAACTCGTGTCTTTCGTCATGAGTTCCATCACCCTACACATCCTTTCGTTAGTGGATTTGAACGAGTCATGCATTGACTTTATGCACCACTCGTATTGTTTGAACAAATACAGATGACACCGGGCTATTCTTACTTATCCTTAATAGTTAGAGGTCTTGGATTGCGGTAGCGTACTTTTTGACTTCTCTTTGCACTACGCCAGGACGGGCGAGTGGCGAACAACTCACGGATGTCCGTACATAGTTTCACTTCATCTTCAAATAAGGCACGGCTTTCCATTGTTACTGAGCGTCTGAAGAGTTTCGCTCCAGCCTCTGCGCCCAGCAAAATGGGTTGTTTACTCCCTGCGCAAACGGGCATGTCGTTTCCCTCCTTCACATTTCGTCCATTTCGCTAATTGTAGAAATGCTAATTCGATATGCAACAATGCTCATCTTTTATTCGATAAAAGATTGCCTCATAATGTTTAGATTAAAGAACCGAACGTTTATTCATCACTTCATATAAGTCAACAAACTCGATGGCTAAATCTTTGAACGTAATCGCGTTCATAAGATGATCTTGTGCATGAACAAGTAGTAAAGAGACCACCACTCCCTCACCACGTATTTCCGA
>DYWT01000263.1 GCA_020742515.1 Sporosarcina psychrophila | reverse complement strand
TATATATGAGTAAACACAAAAAATCAGACATTCGCCAAGATGTCTGATTTTCATTTTATTATTATGCAACTAAACTGTATTTTCTCCATATAAGACAAGCAACAAAAGTGCCATAAGGTACCTATATATATTGAATTATAGAATCCCATTGAATCTGCTGTGGCGCTCCATAATGAGAGAGTTGTAATTCGGGGTGTGGATTGTAGATCGCTTGGCGCTTTGGGGATGCCTTTGCCGCGCCGGCGCTAGGGTGTTCATTATCGGGAGAAATGTGAATTTAAAATGTATATGCCCATATTATAAGGTGATTACTATTTGATACTAATTATAGTCAAGAAAGCCGGACTCCAGATTGCAGATTTTATCACAGATAATGAAATGCGTTTTCTCAGATAGACCATCCAGCGAAGGCGCGACTTCGTGGTAGCCGGAGCGATAAGACTAAGGAGGGATGCAGTTCAATCCCTCCCAAGTGCTCTCCTTTCCGGCTTACCGCGGGAGGCATCCACAAAGCGTCGAAGCGGTATTAGTAGAAGTTCTAATTCACTCCAAGTATTAGGGCTTTTTCATTTGTTCAACATAGATAGTTCAAAACTAAACTTAATCATTATCCAGTAAGTTAAAGAGTTCCCCTTATCGTTCCCGCGTTTCAACCGCATCAATGCGTTATGAATTCTTATACACTTTGAGCGATATCAATAATTTTTCGAGTAACTGGCTGAACTTCATCCGTACTTTTGATTACAAAGAAATGACCAGCTTCACTTTCTATTGGTGCTGTCACGTCGTCTTTATGGGACTTAGCCTGTTGCCGAATAAGTACTTCCTCAAAAGTAGAAGCACTCCTAAATATAGCTGTGCTGCGCTGACTTTTAGCAACTCGCGCTTGAAGAACTTGATCCGGAATATCAAAATTGACGAGGATGCTGCTAAAGCCTCTATTGTGAAAATGTGCGAGCAGATCCAAACGACCTTTGCGAGAACGATTTGAGTTACAAAGAATGAGATGAAAATTGGTCTGGTTAACAGCATAATCTACTATTGTTTGGGTGATGGCGTACTTGATCGTATTAGGTCCTTCTTTTGGTTGTAAGGTTTTGTAATAGGTATTGATGAATTCAGCATGGTTATCTTGATCAATCACAAGTGAGTTATGCAGCTGTTGTTCTAAAGCTTTAGCAAATGTAGTTTTACCGCTATGGGTTTTACCGACTGTCATAATCACTAACCTTTTCATCAACGCAACTCCATTCTTCGAGAGGGTAAGGTTTTTTCATGTGCAATTTCGATGGAATTTTACAACCTAAAAAAGCACTCGTATTGAGCGCTTTTCATGATATGTTAAAATCTAATTTACCGACTATCCATTTTTCATTCCTTTATTTGCAACAACAGCATTGAATGAATACTAAAATTAAAGAATTTTGTCATCTAATTTTTTGTTTTCTCATCCATTGCGTCGCGACCCACTTTTCACCAGTTATAACTGGTGCGCCACCATGTAAAGTTAACTCGTTTAAATTTTCGTCATTATAGAAATACTCGAAATAAACGGCCATACCTTTTTGTGGCGTTACCGAAAGATTCAATTTAGGGAAAAAGGTTTCTCCACCTTGTTCTACATCATTTAAGTACATAATGAGCGTACTGATTCTATTATTGTTTGCTACTTTACTTGTTGATGAAAAAAAATCATAATGAGCTTTATACTCTTGACCAGGGGTATACTTAAGAATTTGAATGCCTTCTCCGTGTTCAATAGGTATATTCATAATCGACGAAATTCTTTTTTCCACTCTAGCTACAGTTTCATTTTCACTTTCACTTTCTTGAAAAAACATACTACTACTTGTTCGTAGTTCATTTACTTCACGTGTCTTCCCAATTTTTGAACGTTGCATTTTGTCCTTGGACAACCTGATTAATTCATCACATTCTTCGTTACTTAAAACATTACCTAAAACCACGATTAACGGCTCTTCAAATCGAGTGATTATATCAATCTCTCTGTCCGTTTTTATTTTATTTCCAGTGTGATCAAATATAGTTTGTTCTTTATTCTCCGTTACCATCTTCAAACGACCCCTTATACAATTTAATTTTCAGAACGAGTGCGTTTTTTAACATGATCATATGTGTTAACGGTCTTCTTACTTGATTACAAGAGAATGTTCTTATACTATCTTCTCTGAATGGTTCTATTTTATCACATATTTTTAACATACCGCAAATTTAGAAAACATTTTATCATACGGCTGTTTTCGTAAATACGATGGCTAATAGCGTGTAAATTTAGAGGTAAAATTCAGTGAAAAATAACTGAATAACACTATCATTTTTTTCTTGGGAGTAACATTTGTGAAGGAAAGTCGGTTATTTTTCTATATGCTAAGGCAAAAATCTAAAATCCCTTAAACGTTTTATACGTGAAAATGGAGGAGTTTTCTTTTTTTCATGCAATTGCATAGGCATGAAACTAATGAGGCTATTTAAACATTCATGTCTGTTCAAAAGTTCTAGAATGTTTCGAGTAAAACTTATTGAAAAGAGGGTTTCCCGGAGCATATCGCGAAAATAATGCGTATATCGAAAGGAGAATCATATATGAAACCACCTATAGCTAAACGCCTTCCATATACCCAGGAAATGCATGGCGATATCCGCGAAGATGACTTTTATTGGCTGAAGGATCGCACGAATCCGGAGGTTATCCAGTATTTAGAAGACGAAAATCGGTATTACGATGAAGTCATGCATCCACTCAAGGAACAAACTGAGCAGATTTATCAAAGCATGATGGACCGTGTTCCTGATTCGGAAGTAGACGTGCCGGTTCAACACGGACCCTACTTCTACTATTCCCGTTTGGACAAAGATAAGCAATACCCTATCTATGCACGCAAGAAGACGGCAGGCCGCGAGCTCTTGTCAGAAGCACCTGAAGAAGTAGTGCTCGACCTGAATGAATTGGCGTCAGATGGTGACTATTTAAGTGTTACAGCACAGCGAATGAGTACCGATCATCACCGTCTTGCCTATTTGGAGAATCGAGATGGAACGGACCGATATATCGTCTATGTAAAGGACATGGAAACAGGCGAGCTTCTACCCGACCGGATTCCAGATGTCTTTATATATGGAAGTATGGAATGGAGCCGGTGCGGTGACTATCTATTTTACGTTACCGTCGATGAGCATCAACGTCCTTGCCGGTTATGGCGGCATCATTTAGGAAGTGATGTCGAGAGCGATGAGCTGATCTTTGAAGAAAAAGATACGACATTTACGTTATATATGAATAAATCACAAACAGGGAAATTCATTGTTGTGAATTCAGATTCGAATACGACGAGCGAAATTCGTCTAATCGATGCGGATTCTCCATTATCTCCTGTACAGCTAGTAGATGCGCGGCGCGACGGAATCAAATACGACGTCGAGCATTGGGGAGATGACCTACTCATCCTGACAAACGAAGGGGCTCTGAACTTTCAGCTACTCCGTTGTCCACTTGATGACCTTCATTCACGGGTGAAAGTCGTGGAGTATCACAAAGATCGTTATCTTCAAGCCATGTACCCATTCAAAGACGCTTTGCTTGTCGCGGGCCGTGAGAATGGATTGACACAAATCTGGAAGCTAAAAGACTGTGAATTGGTCCAGCTCACATGGGATGAGCCACTCTACACAGTGTCGATTTTATCCGATCAAAGCTATGAGGCAACAGAAGTATTACTCAGCTTTGAGTCCTTGCTCACTCCAAAAACAACGTACAGTCTAAATTTGCAAACAGGAGAAAGGCTTCGTTTGCAAGTGGCTCCCGTCAGTGGCGACTACGATCGTTCTCGCTTCCACCAAAAGCAAGCTTGGGCGACAGCCGAAGACGGAGTTAAGGTGCCGCTGACCCTCGTTTATCTGGAAAGTGCGTTCGATCAGGGGACTGCTCCGCTGATCCTGTCTGGGTATGGATCCTATGGAGCGAACAGCGATCCGTATTTTAGTCCGTACAGACTCCCCCTCTTGGAAAAAGGAATTGTCTTTGTCACGGCGCAAGTTCGTGGCGGTTCCGAAATGGGGCGTAGTTGGTACGAGGATGGAAAGATGCGTAACAAACGAAACACGTTCACTGATTTCATCGCTGCGGCGAATTATCTGATTGAAGAGGAATACACAACCCCGAGCCAAATGGCTGCCCGCGGAGGCAGTGCTGGAGGATTGCTTGCAGGTGCAGTGGCAAACATGGCCGGCGAGTTGTTTCAAGTTATCGTTCCTGAAGTGCCGTTCGTCGATGTCGTCACAACGATGCTCGACACGACCATTCCCCTCACCACTCTAGAATGGGACGAATGGGGCGACCCTCGGGACCAAGGAGACTATTTCTATATGAAATCCTATAGCCCATATGACAATGTGGAAGCGAAAGACTATCCGCATATGTATGTCACTACCGGCCTGAATGATCCGCGAGTCGGTTATTGGGAACCAGCCAAGTGGGTCGCACGCTTAAGAGAGTTGAAAACCGACGACCATGTACTTGTCCTCAAAACGAATATGGGTGCCGGCCATTTCGGCGAGTCAGGCCGTTTCAATCACTTGAAAGAAGCCGCGGCGTGCTATGCATTCATTCTGGATAGGATTGGTGTGACTGCCGACCTAAAAGCTCAGGAGGCTCATTAATAAGTAGTTAAAATAAACCCGTTGGAAAAACAGGAAGTTTTTTCTCCAACGGGTTTTACATTTCTCCTGGATTTATTTTACAAGAGGTACCTGTATTAGACACAAAGATGAACAATTCACACGTTTGAGTAATTACGCAAATTACAAAGAAAATCGCTCGTTTACTGTTTCACTTCGTATTATTATACAATTGTATTGTATTCACTGAGTACTAAGCACATGTACCTAAAATCAATTTCTCCTACAAAAAAATAGCACCAATTTCTATTTAATAGAAATCAGCACTTCGTTTATTCCCTATACGCTGCGTGATGCTTTTGGCGGTTGGCACACGTCACATTTACGTTGGTTATTATTATTAAATTTCGTAAATGTTTTTTCAAAGTCGCTTCCACATGCACATTTAAATAGTAACTTTTGAGAAAAACCGTGATATTCAGTCGTTAACAACTTACTTTCGGAATTATTCTCTACAAATACTTTAATTTTATCGATTGTCCATCGTTTAGTCATTCTCTTACACCTCCATATTTTTATCGGTAGGCGGAGGCTTTTTCTGGCATCCGTTCAATTATGAGTAAAAATCGTAATTATCCTAAGTTTCCTATTATAACATGAGCGGACACACAATTAAACAGATGGAAGGGATCTTATTTAACTTATCTGCACCTAGGGTTTAAGTTAAATACTACATACCTCGATGCCAGGTACTGACACCATTTGTACCTTTCAAAATTGTGGCGACAGCTGAGCACGGTGCATCTATAACAATTCAACTAAAAAGATCAAAGTACAATAAGGAGCCATTCTAAGACCTACATGATCGACTCCCCATTTACTTTTCATGCAATTACAGGGCATTGTCGGATAGCTTTTTACACTGGTACCCGTCTTTATCCAGCTCAGTGAAATAGGAAAAACAATTCTGCATGACGGGGTTTTCCGGAACAAGTATCAAATTTTTTAGTAATTCTTCGAGAACGAAAGAATGGATGCCGAAGGTAAATCCCCATCGCAAGACTATCACAGCAGCAGTTTAAAAATGAGTGGCAACCGTCGCCAGGACGCTGCCACTCTTTTATAAATTCAGAACAACATTTCACTTACTGTTTTCATCATTTCTTCAGCGAATGTTTCTTCCCTTTCGTGTCTGTCACAATCAACTGCGTATCCGTCACTTCCATCCGTTTCCCAAGGATATTCGACAACTTGATTGTTTTTTTATCCAGTAAACTGTACTTGAAGACGCCTTTTTTATTGAAATAATACATAATAGAGTGGTCATGCAGCACGGAGAGGAATTCCCCGCCCGCTTCCCGAGTCAAGTTTGGTTGGTTGAGCGATTCCTCGTAAAAGTCATACGTCACGCGCGCATCAAAAGTAAGTTCCTTCCTCTTATCGCTGTTGCCATCCATCGCTGTGGAATAAAGCACTAGCGTACTGTCCTTAAAATCATCGGGACCAATCGAGCGTGGACCCATATCTGTGTAGAAAATCCGGTCATTCCAAACAAACATATTGGTCATCTGGCTCGGCTCTTTCATTTTCACCAAATCTTGTCCATCCGTCTTCATCTTCATCACAGCGAAAGCGAATGGCACTTCATCCGCTTCGGCAAATCCGCCGCTCCAGTAAGGGATATACAGCTCATCGTTATAAAGGACGAGCCGGGTATTATCATGCAAGAAAATAACTGATCCAAAATCCCATTGGCTCTTCGGTATATCCTCTCTTTTCAAAATCACTTCGCGTTTACCGGTTTCCTTGTTTTCTTTAATAATCGAATAACGGTACTCTTTGTCCCGCTCTGTGAAATAGGTAAAGCCATCCTTTTCAACAGTTTTCCCTTTTGTACTGACATAAGTATGGTATTTGCTTAGTTTCATTTTATCATCCATGGCACGGACTAAAAATGCCGAAAACTGTGCACGGGTGACGGAATTCGATGGCATGTATTTGCCGTCGGATCCGCCTGCAATGCGCTGCTTTGCAATCCCGTTGATGTCCTGGTATGCCCAATGAGCGGGCGTAACGTCGATAAACGTCGCCTGCTTATCGAGCGGCAAGTCGAACGAACGGCGCAGGATCGCGGCCATTTGCGCGCGAGATGTTTTTTCACCAGGACGCATGTAGCCATTGTCGCCGCGGAGAATTCCTTTTTCATTCACCGTCGCCAGAATCTGATAATAAGGTAATTTTTTGGATACGTCTTTGAATTCGACGGACGTATTTTCCGTCAGTGGAATGTTCAATGCCTTAATGAGCATCGATGCGGCTTGCGACCGGGTGATCGGCTCATTCGGCTTGAACGTGCCGTCCGGGTAGCCGCCGATAATATTACGGTCGGATAAGTACTTGATTTCATTCTTCGCCCAATGCTTGTCCACGTCGGAAAACCGGGTGGCCGCCTGAGCTTGGAACGGGATGGCTGTGAACACGAGCAGCAGAGCCATCAACGCTGTGGTTAGTTTGCTTTTCAAAATGATAGTCCTCCTTGGGTTTCGATGCCTATGCAGGATCGCTTTTTGTGAAATCCAGGTTGGTGTGCCCCTATAGTAAACGGTTGGTTGACGGTTTTATCTTCTGGACAGCTGCCAACCTGGTACTTGCTGACATTATTTCTTCAGCGTATGTTTCTTCCCTTTTTGATCCGTGACGATTAACTGCGTAGTCGTAGCTTCCATATCCTTCGCCAGCACATTCGAAATCTTGCTCGACTTTTTATCTAGCAGACTGTATTTGAAGACGCCCGCTTTATTGAAATAGTACATAGTGGAGTGGTCATACAACACTGATTTGTTGCTTTGGTTCACATAAGGAACGCTTGGCATAGCAGATACGTCATCAAAAATAATCCGTGTATTAAAAGCAGATTCTTTTCTCTGATTGCTACCGTCCATCGCTGTGGAATAGAGGATGAGCGGGCTGTCCTGTGGAATGTCTTGGTTAAAGTTCCAATTTAAATAAGGTTCATCTTGATTTTTTTCATTGGTATAGTAGATTCGATCATTCCAAATAAATAGATTGCGGAACGTTCGCCCACCCATCCCCTGCATCAAAGAAGAGTCAATGGGAGCGTCCTCCACACTCGTCTTCGTTCGGATCAATCCATACGAAAACGGGACATCGGTCATTTCATGGACTGCAGACCAAAACGGGATGAAAATTTCTTCGTTATAGACGATCAGCGGGAAACCTTCATGGAACCTGACAATATAGATGGCATCAGAAGAAAAGTTCTGATTACTCAATAACACTTCGCTTGCGCCGGTTTTCAAATCTTGTTTGATCAGTTTACCGCATGTATAGCAGTCTGGAGGAATGGTATACAGTGATCCGCCGTGCTCGACGGCTTTTCCTTTCACACTGACATAAGAATGATAGCTGCTGAGTTTCATTTTATCATCCAGCGCACGCACAAGAAATGCCGAAAATTGTGCACGGGTAACAGGATTTGCGGGCATATATTTGCCGTCCGAGCCACCCGCGATGCGCTGTTTCGCGATTCCATTGATGTCCTGATACGCCCAGTGAGCCGGTGTGACATCAACAAATGTCGCTTGCTTGTCAAGCGGCAAGTCGAACGCACGGCGCAAAATCGCGGCCATTTGCGCACGGGATGTTATTTTACCGGGACGCATGAAACCATTGTCGCCGCGGAGGATTCCTTTTTCATTCACCGTCGCCAGAATCTTGTAGGATGGAGAATTTTTCGAAACATCTTTGAATTGGACGGATGTATCCTCCGTCAACGGAATGTTCAATGCCTTAATGAGCATGGCGGACGCCTGCGCTCGTGTGATTGCCTTATTCGGCTTGATTGTGCCATCCGGATAGCCTCCGATGATATTACGGTCGGATAAGTACATGATCTCTTTCTTCGCCCAATGCTGATCCACGTCGAAAAACCGGGCGGATGCCTGTACCTGGGATGGGATGATTGCGAATAGGAGCAGCAGTGTCAGAGTCATCCATGCTGCGGCTAATTTGCTTTTCAACATGATCGTCCTCCTTTTACAGTTTCAGAGCCTACAAACTTTTATAGAAATAATAACTTCGGTGTTTATTGAAACAATTATGAATGTTTGCGGCAGCCAACGTACAGACGGCAATTTCCAGGAAAAGTTTCAAATGTTTTTAAATAATTTTGGAGAATATAGAAATGCGTTCTAATTCCGCGATACATGCCCTCATAGGATTCATGTAACAAACATGACAGATTATCACACCAGCAGCGGTTTTAAAAAAAGTGGCAAGCGTCGTTAGGACGTTGCCACTCTCTTAATATATTCAGTTTATTTTTTCATTTGTTGATCAAACTGGAGTTAATTTAAGTGCCTGGTTCAAAAACAATTCCGAATTGCATTAAAACCAAACACCTTTCATTATCTTTATCACTATTCAACAAAAAAGCTCTTTTTAAAACCCTTCCAAACTCTCCAACGCCTGCTCCAAAGGTTCCTTTAAAGGTAAGGCTAATGTTTTTGCATACGTTGCCGTGATATGGTTATTGTCACGATACACGATGATATTCCCAATAACGGAAAAGCAAGTTGTTTGATCACAGAAATAATCCGTGAGGTCTGCGAATATCACGTTCGATGGAATGCCCGCGGTATTCTCCCATGGCACTTCCTTCGAAACCCCCTTATCCCTTGGAATCGCACATCTTAACGGGTTTTTCTTCTTTTCTAAACAGCTAGGGATTTTCTTTTTCATACGAGGGTTATCACGTACAGCGAATACCGTGGTAATCCCCTCCAGTTCTTTCCACTGGTTAATGTAACCTTTTGGGATGGTCTTCCGCTTATTCAATGTGGATGTGGTGAAAACCAAGTCTGGCGGATCTTCTTTTAAGTGTTCGATTAAATTCTCATTCCAATTTAAACAAGCTTTGGTTAAGTGATGTTCCGGATCTTCGTTTGTAAATCGGCAGCCATCTTGATTGTAGACGTCAATCTGGAAGTTCAAGTCTTCCGCTAAAACTTCCAATGCAGGAAACCAATGCCCCGAATGCGACCCGCCGACCAGCGCTACCGTATAGCTAGGATTCGTTAACACCCCATACGAACATTTCTTCACGTTGACACTATTTTTCGCAAAGCAGTTTGGATTCTCATAAAAGGAAGGAAGATCTGATTGAATATCGATGGAAGCCGGGATCGGAGCGATGCCTTTTGGGGGCTCGCTATTCTCATAGATAGCCTTCGCTCCCGGGAAGTTTTTTTCATCATGACTGACGACCAGCGCATCAGCCTTTACTTTTTCAATATACGTTGTAACGGCTAGTATTGAACTTCCTGTTACCATCAACAGGCCACATAAGACAGTCACAAGTCTGCCCTTCATTCTTTTTTTATCCAACTTCAGAATGGGTGCTTCCAGTAGCTTTGTAGAGAGCAGCGATAAAAGAACCGCCGCCATGACCATGACACTCCCTGCAAGAATCGGAACGGTTTCTACGTCCACAATGGCCTTATAAAAGATCAAAAGAGGCCAATGCCATAAATAGATCCCATTAGTAAGACCGCCTAAAAACGTCAATGGCTTAACACTTAACAATCGGTCCACGCCAAATTTCGTACTATTTTCGGAAGCGATTAACACCAATATTGCTCCACTAATCGGGACAAGTGCTAAATAACCAGGGAACCCCGTTGATACTGGAAGGAAGAAACCTGTTAAACAAATGATGGAGAGCCCGAGCCATCCCAACACCGTGTTTACCCATTTATTCATCAGTAAGTATGGTAAAACCAATGCTAGCATACCGCCAATGCTAAATTCCCACATGCGCGCAAACGTATCAAAATACGCCCAAGGCTGATTCACTTCTGTTTGATAAATAGAATAACTAATCGAACAGATGAAGACGACAAACAATGCCATTAGAAAAGTTTTACGTACCGGTGTCTTCAAGACTTTCCGGGCTAAAAAATACACGGAAGTGATTAAAATCGGCCAAAGGACATAAAATTGCACTTGTACACCCAGCGACCAAAAATGTTGAAATGGACTTACCGCATGATCTCGCGCTAGATAGTCAACAGCATCCAACGCCAATCGCCAGTTTTCAAAGTAGAGGGTAGACGCGGTCATATGTGTAATGATTGAGCTCCATTCCAACTGAGGTAAAAACAGCAATGCAAGGCTTCCAATCACGATGATGACCAATAAGGCTTGAGGAAAAAGCCTTCTCGCAAGTCCCACTAAAAAATCTCCAAATTGCACGGTTCCCGTTCTCTCTATTTTTGATAGAAGAGACATGGTAATCAAATAGCCTGATAGAACAAAGAAGACATCAATTCCTCCTGATACTCTCCCCAGCCAAATATGATAAATCACGATTAACAACGTCGTAATCATGCGTAACCCTTCAATCTCAGGGCGATATCTTTTTTGAGGGCTCTTTAAATCTTCCATTTTATTCATTACACTCCCAGTATTATGACAACATCTTGAATGCCTTCGCTATGTTTATATGGTAGTTCATTAATTCATTCCATAAAAAAAGAACCTACTTCCGCTTTGGTCAAATTACTACAAAATAATCAGTGGAAGGATTTTCCTAATAGATGCTTTACGTCTTTTGTATATTCTAATTGCAAATAAAAACGCTCCCAAACAATGTCCATTGATTAGTCTATTTCAGGTACTTCTGCTTTTTTGGGTTAAATCCAATCAGCGAACGGTGCAAGAAACGATCCTTACCAACGGGCACCTTTGTTCAATACCGTTGAGTGGATGGAAAACCAGGTTGATGTCTATATATAGTGAGCGGTTGGTTGACGGCTACTTCTTCTGGACAGCTAACAACCTGGTTTCCCGTAAATGATTGGATGAATTATCTTGAATTGCGTCTAAATTTGGCATCCCCCCTTTCTTCACTCCATACTATTCCTGAATGACCCAACGCTCTGAGCCTGCATCCCGGTTCATAGTAAACGCCTGCTCCGCTACTCCTTCTCGCCCATATTGGTAGCGGATTTCAACCTCATTCTCAGAAACAGGAGCCACTTTTCGATAAGATGACTCTAAAAACAGTTCACCCAACCGGCTAATTTGTGTAAACGCAGGTATTTCCGGCAAATTGTCGAACCCCAACAGATCGTCATATAAATACAAATCAAAATATTGCTCCGGTGTATATTCACCAGTAAGCTGTCCGGATAAATAATCCATATAAATTGAATGGGTACGCTCTTCCGTTGCTACGCCTACAACTTGCCCATAAATTTTATGCACAGGGGTAATCGTTGCCCCTTGCACTGTTTTACTTGCCGGGAAATGGTTCAATAAAAAATATTCCCGCGCATTCAACAGCTGGTCGTAACCCCCTGCAATCGTGACTCCCTGTTTTTCATAACGATCCATAATTTCAGATGGCAATGGTTTGCCGTTTACCTTCAGATGGCCGTTTTTCAGCACGACACGATCTCCCGGGACCGCAATCACCTCGTAATAGGCATCCATATATGTCGGTAAATGGCTTGTCGTATTTGTCATCGTGCGTACTATGTCGCCCGCCTCATAGACAACCTCATCGAATAAATTCGCTTTGCGCTCAATGACCGTATGCATTGCTTCCGAATTCCCTTTTAATGAAAACGTTTCTTTATCCACATAATACAGACCATCGACTTGATCAAAATGCGGAAGTGCCGCAAATTCCTCATAATCAACGGCTGACAGTTGTTTCTTCTTCTGCAGTGCCGAGATTTGCGCCAAATCATCCAGTGGATCATATGGATTACCAGGCCCCTTATCTGAAGAAAGATAATTTGTAGGGTCAATTGTGAGAATAAGAAGCAGTGCTACTACAGGAAGCGCCACCGTGACAAACAGCACTTGCCAAGAAAACTTTTTTGACGGTGACCATAAACGTTCATGCACACGCTGCTTTATCCGTTTTTCCTGCTTCGATGTATCGCCCATCATTTGATCAAGCTTACGTTTAAAATCGCTCAATTGCTCGTTACCTCCCCGTCCTCATCCTCAAAAAATTCCTTTAGCTGCTGCTTTCCCCTTCGCAGCCGTGTTTTCACTGTATTTTCGTTCAGCTGTAGATAGTTAGCTATTTCCGCTATAGATTGCTCATCATAATAAAATAATATTAAAGGCTCTCGGTATTTTAACGGAAGCTGGAAAAGATTTTTTTCAAGTGTAGCCAGCCGCTCTTTCTCCAACACTACTTCTTCCGCGCCCTTTGTAGAAACAAAAATTGTATCGAACAGCACATCTTTTTTATGCTTCCACGAGCGCAAATAATCTTTTGCACGATTGGCTGTTATTTTCGTCAAATATGTCTTCAAGGATGCCATATTGCGAAACTGGTCACTCTTTTGAAAGTACGTAACAAATACTTCTTGTACAATATCCTCCGCAGTCGACCAATTCTTCACATATAAATAAGCGATGCGCACTAAATAACGCGAATGCTCATCGATTATTTGATCAATAGTACTCATTTACGAACCCTCGCCCTCTTCTACGGCCACGTCATGTCCCCCTCCACATACGCAACAAATTGCTCAAATGACTTTTTCTCTGTTATTCCGTATCGGCATACTTCATAATTTGAAGTATGTCGATTTGCATACCCCTCGGTTGTCGTAAAGCCGATTAACAACCCTGCCTCTTTAGCCGCCTCGATGAAATCTTCATTATAATGCCCATACGGATAGGCTAATGAGACGGCTTCCGGCACTTGTTCTATATTTTGCTGTAAATCCAAAAGAATTTCTTCTTTTGAATGATCTAACGCAATCCCTACACCCGAATCCTCATTAAGTGAATGCAATTCATATGTATGTGCTTCGAACTGGAAAACATCCACCAGCTCTTCTAAATCCGCAGCGGTAAAAAACTGTAGCGGGCCTTCCGCATCAAACAGTTGGGCTCCCTGTGCCCGACCCGTACGTGAGGAAATAATGTGCTGAAGCGCACTTAACTCGTATTGCTTTAAAATGGGATATGCATATTCCTTCGTCGATAATAATCCGTCATCGAATGTAATGAGCACTGCTTTGCTCGGTACAACAAGGCGCCCTTCCAAATAATCATACAGCTGATGTGCCGTCAGCGTCTCGAAATGATGATCCGCCAAGTACCCCATCTGCTGCTCAAACGCTTCCAAGGAAATCGTACTATCCATCGTTCTCATCGACTCGCGAGGTAAAACCTGATGATATACAAGCACCGGTAGACCCGCATCCAATGAAACAGACTGCTTAGAAATATATCCCGGCCGCTCTCCTATTGTAAGAATATACCAATCCTCTTCCTCCCGAACAACCGGATAGCGATAGCCTTCTTCCAACTCCAGTATAACGCTGCTCTGCAAGTCAGCATCCTCGTAAACCGCGGTTTTTTGTAGCGTATGAACAGCAGCCAACCGCTCCGTATGTACAAGTGTCGAAAGCTTCTTTTTTTCAACCGTCGCCTTCCCCTTACGGACAAAGGCAGCCATATTTCCCAATCGAAGCTCATAATACGCCTCATCCTCACCTATGATAGCAACGGGCTGATCCGCCTCCAAATTGCCAATCTGCGTCAAGTTCGCCCCTTTCATATAAATCGGCTGACGCTCCTGCGATGTCAACACCCGCTCAAATACCCGCTTTGTGACAAACCGATCCCCTTCCTGCGCGAACACTCTTCCTTGCGATTCAACCAAAATCCATATCGCACCAACACTTATTATAAATACAATCAAGCACACAAGTAACAGCTTATTGCTGGAAACTTTCCTCATACCTTTACCTCCACTGTCTATTAAGCAACGTACAGACGGAGATTTTCAGTAAAAGTTTCAAAAGTTTTTTAAAAAGTTTTGGAGGATGGGAGAATTTATGCTGAAGTGGGCAACTTCACGCAAAGAAGAGGAACCTTCATATGACAATACCTCATTTGATTCCGCGTCTATATTTCTTGCTAAATAAGTCCGGTTGCCATTTGTGCCTGCAAGTATAAAACGACGTCCGTTTAGTTGGAAACGAACGTTATTTTCTTTTTCGACTTGCAATTGTACCGAATTCCGTGTAAAGTGGAAACAATTAAACATTTACTTATTTCAAAATCTTGAAGTAAGGATAGAGGCGCAAAGACCATTAGTACACAATCAGAGGATAATGAGGTCCTATGAAGACTGTGGAAAGGGGGATTTGCCGAAGTGGAGAGATGCTCATTTTCTCAAAGCTGGTTCTGGGTTGAATAAGCACAGAATTGTCATATAGGAGACTATATGGAGGGCTATCTTATGCAAAGAAATAATCTATTATTTCACTGCAACAGCGACCCCTCGTTGTTGCTTTTTGCGTTCATTTATCTTGGATCGGCAATGAACGCCGATTCAAGTTAAAGCCTCCGGCAAATGTCACGAATTTTCGAGGGAAGTAAAGGATGGCAGACTAAGTTCGCGACGGAAAGTGCCTTAATTTCTGCAAAGAACGCAGAAATACGGTAAATCGAACCTTTCGCTGTTCGATTCGCAACGACTGCATGACCTACATCGTATAGGCCTCCCGCTCGAAAAAATCCGGACGCAATCACGCCGAGGCGAGATTGATAAATTGCCCTGCTCCCTCTATTGTATCTACCAAATATGAATAGGATGTGGAGAACTGATGAATTTCGGACAAGTTGTAACAGCTATGGTGACTCCTTTTAATGAGCACGGGGATATTGATTTTGAAGCGACAAGGAACTTAATTGAGCATTTAATGGCCAACGGAACAGATAGTTTAGTCGTGTCAGGCACAACCGGAGAATCTCCGACGTTAACGAATACGGAAAAGGTACAATTGTTCAAGTTTGTGGTAAAAGTCGTCAATGGAAGAGTGCCCGTAATTGCCGGAACGGGCTCAAACAATACAAGAGAATCTGTTGAACTGACAATGTTAGCAGAAGATGTCGGTGTTGATGGCGTTATGCTCGTCGCTCCATATTATAATAAGCCGTGCCAAGAAGGGATGTTCCAACACTTTCAAACAATTGCGGCAGCCACTTCTTTACCAGTCATGTTATACAATGTGCCAGGACGAACGTTGGTCAATATTGCTGTCGATACAGTCGTGCGCCTTGCTGCAATTCCTAATATCGTCGCGGTTAAAGAAGCGAGTGGAAATTTAGATGCAATAGCTGAAATTATTGAACAGACACCGACAGGATTTTCCTTGTACAGCGGCGACGATGGCTTAACAATCCCCGTCTTATCAATTGGTGGTGTTGGCGTTGTTTCCGTCGCATCTCATATTGTAGGCAATGAAATGCAAACAATGATCCAAAATTTCAAAATGGGCAACGTCAAAGAAGCGGCGTCAGATCACCGTAAACTGTTGCCACTGATGAATGCACTTTTTGCCGCTCCGAATCCGTCACCATTAAAAGCGGCATTGAACCTAAGAGGAATTCAAGTCGGCAGTGTTCGTTTGCCGATGATTCCCTTGAACGACGAACAGCTACATTCACTACAGCGTACGTTGTCGATCTATGATGATGTGAAAGTCTGAAAAGAAACGGTGCCAGGTTCCAACACAATTCTAAATTGTGTTGGAACCTGGCACCTTTCACAATAAAACACATAAAAGACCAGGCACCCGTTTGAATTGGTGCCTAGCGCTTGATAGTGTTAACCCGCTTTATACCACTGCAACCGATGCCGTTGTAATCCCTCTTCTCCATAGATGGTGTCCACAAAATGTTCTTCAGCTCTTTGGGTCCTGATATGAATAGAAGAATGGTCTTCACAAATATCACAATTCCCGTATTCCGGGTCTCCAATGCGTCTCAATTCAAAATAGTCATCTTTAACTTGAGAAAAGTCACCATCCAACCATTTATTCAAAATGCCTTCTAGTTCAGACCCCTTCGGAGCAAATCTTTTTAAATAGAGGATGTTTTCCTTAGCCATTTGTCCGGATGCATGGCCTGCGGAGTAGCTATTCACTTCCGCCCATCCATTCTCTAACACGTCCGTAATGAGATAATCGGATGGATGACTCGTCACTTTTTGCGCAAGCATTCGTAGCATCGTATTGGCCATCGTGCCGGAATTTCTCTCCAGCTCTTGCGCAGAAATGCCCGCAAACTGCCCGAGGATCCGTTGTGCTGGTGCCGCTGGATCGATGGGATCGTCCATATGCAACAATCGATGTAGAAATACGGCATAATGCGCTCTTGTAATGGGTTTGTCCGGATTATAGAACCCAAAATCCCCTGTTGTTATCCCATTCGAATATAACGCTCGGATATACTTGTTTGCCGGATGGTCTTTCGGCACGTCCATGAAATCCAGTTCCACTTTCACTTTCAGATCATATGCGATCGTTAGTACCTTTGCCATTTCTGCGCGGGTAATCGGTTTATTCGGGTAGAAGTTGCCCTTCGAATCAGGTTCAAAAACACCGGCTTGCTGTAATTTCTTCACGTCATTGAAAAAGGCATTCTTCGTGGATACGTCCTTGAACGGAACGAAATGCTTTGTTGCTGGCAATTTTGTCGCACGGTTGACGAGGGCTGCCGCATGTTTTCTTGTGATGACCTCATTCGGCCTAAATTCCCCATTTTCGTAACCACTGATAATATGCCGGTCCCGCATTTCATGGATGATCTCATAATACGGGCTGTTCTTGGATATGTCCTTAAACGGCCCCTTCACTACCGCTTCTGCCTGCATTGGTAAAACGATGGCAGAAATAGCAACAGCTGCCGCCATGATTGCGATAAACATTTTGCACTTCTTCATTTAACTTCCTCCTATTTCTACTTCCACTGTCAGTTAAGCAACGTACAGACGAAGATTTCCAGAAAAAGTTTCAAACGTATTTTTAAAAGTTTTGGAAGGTGGGAGAATTTATGCTGAAGCGGGCGACTGCACGCAAAGAAGAGGATACTTCATAGGTTAATCCCTCATTTTGATGCATAGGCACTAAATTTAAGTCATCACTTCATATAGTATTGGGTGGGAAAGAAAGCTTTTATTTAACAATTGTAATCGGACAATCCACATGCTTCATTACTTTATGACTAACGCTACCGAGTACCATTTCTTGAAAAGTATTTAAGCCGCGGCTCCCGATGACAAGTTGGTCAATTTCTTCAGAATTCACATACTTTATTATTTCTTGACTCGGATTTCCTTTTAACGTGATAAGCTTCGTCTTTACTCCTGCGTCTTTTGCTATTTTTAAAACAGGATGCACTTTTTGCTCTCGTTTTAATGTTAAGCTCTCTGGACTTTGCGATAACAGTCGCTCATCTTTCGCCTTATCATAATCCGATACATAAATAACTTCTAAATGCGTCTCGGATAGGTATTGGACAAGCGTAATAGCATATTTTGCTGCACGTAAAGCGTTTTCTGACCCATCAATGGCTACAGCAATCCTCATATAGATTCCTCCCTTAGGTTAATCGTTTGTACAATTGTTCACTTGAGGAATTCAACCCTTGAATCTGTACCTTCACATCTTTTTGCTCGAGCTTCTGTTTCACTTTAACTATTGCACCTACCGCAGATTCATCCCACAGCTGACTATTTTCAAAATTAATGACGATTTCATTTTCTGAAACGTTATCGAATGACTGAATAAATTTTGTAGTTGAGGCAAAAAACAAAGGACCTTTTACTTGATACCCATCTAAATCATGCGTCACTGTCACACGCGAAATTTTTGCAACAAAGAATAGCGCACTTAATATAACACCACTAACAACACCAATCGCTAAATTATGTGTATATAAAATAATCGCAACTGTAATGAGCATAACAAGTGATTCCGATTTAGGCGCTTGTTTCAGAAACTTAAACGAACCCCAATTAAATGTTGTAATACTAACCATAATCATCACCCCGACAAGAACGGGCATTGGAATTTTGATAACTACATCACCTAAAACAATAATTAAAAACATTAGAAATACACCCGCGGTCAATGTCGATAAGCGTCCTCGTCCACCTGATTTAATATTGATGATTGATTGACCAATCAAAGCACAACCGGCCATCCCACCGAAAAAACCAGTAATAAAGTTGGCGATCCCTTGGCCACGTGCTTCTTTATTTTTATTACTCGACGTATCAGTCATATCATCCAATACTTGGGAAGTAAGTAGTGATTCCAATAAACCAACAATCGATAAAGCCAAAGAATAAGGGAATATGATTTTTAACGTTTCAAAGTTAAGTGGAATATCTGGAAGGAAAAATACCGGTAATGAATTTGGCATTGTTCCAAGATCACCTATTGTCTGTAACTTCACACCACTTATGAGTGCAATACAAGTCATAACGACAATCGCAACAAGAGGTGCAGGAATAGCCGTGAAAAATCGTGGAACCGCGTACACTAAAATTAATGTAACAATCGCAAATAGATAGGTCATACTGTTTGATCCAAGTAAATAAGGCATTTGCGTAATGAAAATCATAATCCCTAGTGCATTCACAAATCCAAGCATGACGGAGTTTGGGATGAAGCGCATTAAATTCGCAACACCAAATCCTCCGAGTATTAATTGAATAATTCCTGTTAAAATTGTGGCTGCAAGGACATATTGTAGACCATGATCCGCCATTAAGCTGACAAGCACTAAAGCCATCGCACCTGTCGCAGCTGAAATTAAACCAGGTCGCCCACCTACAAATGAAATAATGACCGCAATTGTAAACGAAGCATATAACGCGACACGTGGGTCTACACCCACAATGAACGCAAAAGCCAATGCTTCAGGAATGAGTGCCAGTCC
>DYWT01000262.1 GCA_020742515.1 Sporosarcina psychrophila | reverse complement strand
CGCGCCCGTTTGTGGAAGATAGCGATTTCCTCTCCTAATATTATCTGAAAGGAATCATTAAGCACTGTTCGCACCAAAATTGTTGGCCTTATCCTCTTCCAAAAGCTCTAACCCTTCAGAAATCCAGTCCTGATCCCTTGCCCTTAAGCCTTCTAACAGGTAACTGACTTGATCGAACGTTACGAACAAGGAGACTTTTCTGATGAGAGTATCCAAGTCAACCTCGCCTCTATAAGCCATCACTTGCCGAGTAAACAGCTCGCCGCAATCTTCCAAAAGGTATACATAATCATAATCGGGATCACTTATTGCGGCATCACCAAAATCGATAATGCCTGTTAATGGGGTCTGACGTGAATTCAAATTCGTCAAAAAATGATCAGGTGACAAATCGCCGTGAATTAGTCTCGGCGTATATCGTGTATATACCGGATGAGTCATATAGGATTGGAAGCGCAGCGTGAGATAGTCCCTTAAAGACTCATCAAGAAGAGGGAACACCTGATCCTCCACAGCTTCCGATAGCAAGAGAATTTTATTTTTCAGGTTTGTAACAGGAACCCCGGCTGATATGGCAGTTTCAACAGGAAATGCGCTTAGCTCATTCATGAACTCAGCAAGTTGCAGCGCCAGTCGATCTTTTGCATCATCGGGAAAAACGGCCATCCCGTCTTCACCCAAGATTTGGCCTTGGACTTTACGGTAGCCCACGAAGGGATTTCCATCACTTCGCTTTCCGATATATACATACTGTGGAATATTCACCTTAACACAACCGACCAACAGAGGTAGCAATTGGATTTCTTTGTTCAATTCGTCTGCACCTTGTTGACTCTTGGGAAAACGAAAAACCCAATCTCCATTGACGAGGATCGCGTAATTCCTAAAGCCCTCACCAAGCGACTCGACGGATTGTATGCTTATATCTGGGAACTGAGTCATTATCATTGTGGTATAGTGAAGTTTATTTTGTTTCATTTATTCTCCTATCTCATTATGCAGCTCTCCTGCTTAGTTTAATAAGTCTTACTCTACAATATGGCCCGATTGCTGAATAAAGTTGAAAGAACGATCATTGGCTATTTATTATTTCAATCCATGGATCAGATTCCGCAATTCAGCATTTACACTTTATCATATAATAACCTTTGACAATCGTGGGTGCTACTGTTTGTTCCAAAACTCTCCCTTTTCTGTACATACAACTTTTTCCCTTTTAGGAAGTGTCTTTTAACGCTTTAAATATAACATATCTCTGTACATTAATCTATGTCTACTAACCTATTATTATTTAACTTATGTTACAATGAAGCAAAAGGAATAATAGAGAAAGAGTGATTTTTGTGTTTATTGGATACGCACGTGTATCAACGGGATTACAAAACTTGGATTTACAAACAGATGCGTTAGCCCAACATGGTTGTACGAAAATTTTCCACGATAAAATGAGCGGGGCGAAGAAAAAACGTCCCGGTTTAGAAGAGGCGCTCCAGTATGTACGCGAGGGGGATACAATTGTCGTTTGGCGATTAGATCGTCTCGGTCGAAACATGCAGGACTTAATACAAATCGTAAATACTTTGAATGAACGAGGAATAGGATTCCACAGTCTACAGGAAAACTTGACTATGGACAAAAGCAACGCAACGGGGCAATTGATGTTTCACTTATTTGCGGCTTTTGCAGAATTTGAGCGTAATCTAATTGAGGAACGCTCGGCTGCTGGACGAGCAGCTGCAAGAGCGCGTGGACGACTAGGTGGTCGCCCAGAGAAATATGGATCAAAAGATATTGAAATGATGAGAGCTCTAATTGAAAATGGCACTCCGATTAAAGATGTTGCTGAAAAATGGGGTGTATCCCGCACAACAATTTATCGCTATTTGGAAAAAAAATAAATACTTTTTACGAAGGTGGGGTAATATGGCATCTAGAGGAAAAGAATTACTCACAGCAGATCAAAGGGAAGAATTTGTACGAATACCATTGGATATGACCGAACGTGAATTAGAAATCTATTATACTTTTTCGCAATATGATCTCGAAATTATTAATCGACACAGAAGGGATCATAACCGTTTAGGATTTGCCGTCCAATTATGCGTTTTACGATACCCTGGATGGTCACTCTCATATGTTGAACCTATACCGGATTTGGTAATTCAATATATAGCGAAGCAAATAAATGCTGACCCCGATTCTTTTTCTTTATATGCTAAACGTGATCCAACCAAACATGAACATTTGGAAGAAATTCGACAAGTATTTGGTTATCAGAATTTCTCTCCAAGTAAGTATCGTAAGACTGCACAGTTTTTAATGCAACATGCCTTGCAAAATGGAAATTCAATGTACCTACTTCATACAGTTCAAGAACAATTACGGAATCAAAAAATAATACTTCCTGGAATAACCACCATAGAAAGACTTGTTTGGGAAACCCGTCGGAGAGCAGAGGAAAAAATATTCAAATCCTTAATGAAACCCCTTTCAAATTGGCAAAAACAAAAACTGGAGACACTTATCGACCCCTTTGTTGAAAACAGGAAAACTCCATTAGCATGGTTAAGGGAACTTCCTGGCCAATCGTCACCCGATGCCTTTTTAAAAGTAATTAAGCGTTTGGAATATATCAGGGACTTGAAACTTCCAATGATTACACAAGAAGTGCATCCCAATCGATTGCTTCAATTATCACGTATTGGAGCACGTTATGAACCTCATTCATTTCGCAGATTTAAAGAAAATAAGAAATACGCCATTCTGGTAGCATACCTTGTGACACTCAGCCAAGACTTAATTGACCAAGCAATTGAAATTCATGATAGGCAAATGATGATTTTACAATCAAAAGGTCGAAAAACACAAGAAGAAATGCAAAGGGAAAATGGAAAAGCAGTTAATGAAAAAGTTATTCATTTTGCAGACATTGGAGCCGCGCTTATTCAAGCGCGTGATGAAGGACTCGATCCATTTAGCACCATTGAAAAAGTAATGCCATGGGATAAAATCATTACCTCCGTTGAAGAAGCGAAAAAATTAGCTCGACCAATGGACTATGATTATCTTGATTTGCTTGGAAATCGATTCACTTATCTGAGAAAGTATACTCCTGCCCTTCTTAAGTCTTTAGAGTTTCGTTCCACAATAGCATCAGAGCCATTAATACGTGCTTTAGAAACATTGAAAGAAATGAATGAATCTGGAAAAAGAAAAGTACCAGATGAGGCTCCGATAGATTTTGTTCCAAAACGTTGGCAGAAACATGTTTATGATGAAGAAGGAACAATAAATCGACATTATTATGAAATGGCTGCCCTAACAGAATTGAAAAATCATATTCGCTCTGGAGACGTATATGTTGTTGGTAGCAGACTACATAAGGACTTTGAAGAGTACCTTGTTGCTAAAGAGGACTGGAAAGCAACAAATCTTGAAGAAACTAAGTTAGCAGTTCGCTCCTCAGCTGAGGTATATCTTGAAGAACAAAGGAAGGCACTAATTCAACGACTCACATGGATTTCAAATAATCTTGATGATCTTGAAGGAGTAAACATCGAAAAATCTAAACTTAGACTAGATCGTTTAGAAAAAGATACTCCAGAAGAAGCACGAAACTTCAGTCTATCCTTGTATAATATGCTGCCAAAGGTAAAGCTCACTGATCTTTTAATGGAGGTAGCCCACTGGACAGGATTTGATAAAATGTTGGTACACGCTTCCACTAATAGACCTCCAAAGGGAGAGGAAAATCCTATTCTGATGGCTGCACTTATGGCAATGGGAACTAACATCGGTTTGACTAAAATGGCAGATGCTACACCTGGAATTACTTATCACCAAATGGCTAATGCTGCTCAATGGCGTTTGTACGATGATGCTATTAGTCGGGCGCAATCCACATTGGTAAATTTTCAGAAAAAATTAACCCTTGCTTCATATTGGGGTGATGGTACCACTTCTTCATCTGACGGAATGCGAGTACAGGTTGGTGTATCATCTTTGCACGCTGAAGCAAATCCTCATTATGGTACAGGTAAAGGTGCAACCATTTATCGGTTTACAAGTGATCAATTCTCTTCTTTTTATACGAAAGTCATTAATACAAACGCAAGAGATGCTGTACATGTCATCGATGGATTACTTCATCATGAAACGGAGTTAAATATTGAGGAGCATTATACTGATACAGCAGGTTATACCGATCAGGTTTTCGGTTTAAGTCATTTGTTGGGGTTTCGATTTGCACCAAGACTTCGTGATTTAGCTGACGCTAAACTTTACACAATTCAAAAACCAAATGATTTTCCTAAATTGGAAAACTTACTTCGTGGACGGATTAACACAAAGGTTATTCAGGAAAACTTTGATGACGTGCTCCGATTAGCCCATTCTATTAGAGAGGGAAAAGTATCCGGTTCGCTTATTATGGGGAAGTTAGGTTCGTATGCAAGACAAAACAAATTAGCCACCGCTTTACGGGAAATGGGAAGAATCGAAAAAACTATTTTTATCCTAGATTATATATCTAGTGAGACATTACGTAGACGTATCCAGCGAGGACTAAATAAAGGGGAAGCCATGAATGGTTTGGCAAGAGCATTATTTTTCGGAAAACGAGGCGAGTTACGGGAAAGAGGTTTACAGGATCAGTTGCAGCGCGCAAGTGCATTAAACATTATAATTAACGCAATTAGCGTATGGAATACCGTATATCTAACTGAAGCAACGAAATTGTTAAAGGAAAAAGGAAATTTACGGGAGGACCTATTAAAACACATTTCACCTCTGGGATGGGAACATATCAATTTTCTTGGTGAATATACCTTTGATATGACGAAAATAACAAGCTTAGATTCACTGCGCCCTCTTAATCAATAAAATGAAATCCGAAAATTCCTTAGCGTAGGAAAAATCGGCATTCTTTATGTCGAATTTTGCTTAGCGTATGTTTTCCGCTTTTTGTTGGTAGTACCCCTTATGACATTATTTTCATTGATTACTATGATGATGACGACTTCATTTATGACGGTCAAGAAATATGGCGTGGCGATAGCATTTATCTTGTAAAAAGCTATCAAGATGAAATTGAAAACCGTATAGAAAAAGGACAAGAGCTGATATTTGTTAACAAAGAAAATGATATATCATTTTCAGAGTCTATTTTAACTTATTACCATTTATTTGATTATGCTGGTAAAACGTTTGAAATAGACGGACATATCATTGATGAACAAACAAAAGTTTTTGCTAAATATTAAAATTTATATATTCAACATAAAAAAGAAAGCAGCACTGATATTCTATCAGTAAAAGCTTTCTTTTTTATTATCTCGTATTCAAAAGTTAAGAGTTGTGGCATTGCTTATTACATATGTAATAAGCAATGCGTTTTGTGAAGTAGTACACTTAAATTAACGGGCAGGTTAGTGACATTAGAAAACTGACTGTAAAAAGTACAGTCGGCATTGTCTCATATTATAAAAGCCAGTCATTAGGCCTATCTGACAATTCCTGAATAGAGTTCATAAACAATCCTGCATGATAACCATCACAAACAGAATGATGTACCTGTAAAGATAGCGGTAAATATATTGAATTA
>DYWT01000261.1 GCA_020742515.1 Sporosarcina psychrophila | reverse complement strand
AATGCGCAAGGTACGCTTCTTTTTGTTCAGTGAGCTGAGCGGGCATTTCAGCGTATACATGATCGAAAACATCTTCTACATTAGGCGGCGGAAACTTTTCCATTTCTTCTACAGCCGCTTCGACTTCACTTATAGTTTTTTCTTTAGTAGCTTGAACCCATTCGTCATTCCAATAGCCATAATTTCTCATAAATAATTCTAATCGTGTAAGAGGGTCTACAAAATTAACTCCTTGTTTTTCAGATCGGTATTTAGACGGATCATCAGCAGTTGTGTGGGCACCTTTTCGCCACGTAACTGCTTCTATCAATGTCGGACCGTTGCCAGCTCTAGCATTATCAAAGGCCTTTTTCGTCTCAAAATAAACCGCAAAACAATCATTCCCATCGACACGGAATCCCGGCATACCATAGGCAACTGATTTTTGTGCAATCGTTGCAGAATTCATCTGTTTTTCAATTGGGACCGAAATTGCATACCCATTATTTTGGTTGAAAAAGACCACTGGCACCTTGAATACGCTCGCAAAATTTAACCCTTCATGAAAATCCCCTTCCGAAGTCGCACCGTCCCCAAAATAAGCAATTGCTGCATTTTTTGTTCCTTTTCTCTTTTCAGCCCATGCAGCACCCGCTGCATGGGGGAGCTGTGTCGCAATTGGAACAGCTGGCGGAAAAATATTTCTGTCTGCCGGCGCTACACAGCCTTCTAGCCTGCCATTCCAATACAAAAACGTTCTGGCCATACTTTTTCCAAACGTTATCGTGGCTCCATGATCACGATATGTCGGGAAAACCCAGTCATCGGCATTTAATGCGAGTGCGCTACCCACTTGAGCAGCTTCCTGTCCCTCAAAAGGTGCGTATGTTCCTAGACGCCCTTGTCGTTGTAAGTTAATCGCTTTTCTATCAAATGTACGAATTCGTAACATGTGATAATACAACTGTTTAACCAATTGCTCATCTATTTGCTTTTCAAAGCTTGTGTCAACAAAAAAGCCTTTATCGTCTACTATTCTTTTTATAGGATAGTTATGTTCCACTTAACTTGCCTCCAATCAGGATAGATTACGAATCGACCACTTTGGTTTTGCTGGTGCTGAGTAAAAGCTGTTCCGTTTTCCTCGATCTGCTATTCTCTTCTCACACATTGCATTCGCCGATTCCTCAGTTGTTTTTCCACTGTTATCAGCTTCCTTGTAAACTTCTAAAATCGCATCGTATATATGTTTCGTTTTCGCAAGCACCCGTTCGTGATTAATGCCATACAATTCATCCGCTACTTGTATGAGACCACCAGAATTGACAATATAATCCGGTGCATATAATATTCCTTTATCCCGCAATATTTTACCATGCCTATCATTTAACAACTGATTATTCGCAGATCCTACAATCGCTTTTACTTTAAACTGAGGAATTGTAGTGTCATTAATAATCCCGCCAAATGCACACGGAACGAATATATCCGCTTCTTGCGAATAGATAGCTTCATTTGCAACAATTTGTAGCTTGCCAGTTGTTCTTGCCGCAACTTCTTCAATTGCCCGCAGACTCTCTTCATTAATATCTGTTACAAAGATGTGAGCACCTGCTTCAAGCAATCCACTTGCGACTTTGAATCCAACCTTTCCAAGCCCTTGAATTGCATAGATATGCTGACCTAATTCGCCATTTCCATATAGCATCTGATTGGTCGCTTTTATACCGTACAAAACACCCGCTGCTGTAGGAATAGATGAATCGCCACCGCCTCCGTATACTTCCGGCAGGCCGTTGACAAAATTCGTTTCTTTCATCGCGTGAACGAAATCGTCCATCGTCGTCCCCATATCCGTTCCCGTATAAAAACGACCGCCAAGTGAGTTTACAAATTGACCGAATGCGCGGAATAATTCCGGTGACTTATCTGTTTTAGGATCACCGATAATAACTGCTTTCCCACCCCCGAAATCGACATCGGCAGCTGCACATTTATAAGTCATTCCTTTTGAAAGACGAAGGACATCCTCCAACGCTTCTTCCACACTGCCGTAAGGTTGCATGCGGCAACCGCCAAGTGCTGGTCCAAGCGTAGTGTCATGAATTGCAATAATTGCACGTAAACCTGTTGAAGGGTCATTACAGAAAACGACTTGTTCGTGCTCACTCATTCGATCAAAGAGCTCAAATTCCTTTGTCATTGACGTTCTTTCAGCTAGCATCATGCGATTTTCCCCCTTAGGATTGGTCATACAAAATCCCTGTTTAGAATGAAACTTCATCTAACTTTTTCACGATTTTTTCCTTCGGCAATATAACCTGCATTACCTCACCTATTCCAATAAGCCCCAACTGATTTTGCGCTGTGACTTTTGTCACAACTTTATTGTCACGAAGTTCAATTAGAGTTGCCGTTATGGTAACGGTAGAACCAAGTGGGGACGCAGCAAGATGCTTCAGCTGGACTGATGCACCCATTCCCTCTTCATGCTCTTCCAAAAATGGAAGAATGATTTTCCGAGAAACCCATTCCATATGATATGTCATTGCGACTGTTGAATAGACAGGATGTACAATTTTCCCTTCAAATGAAGCAAACATATCCGCTGTTACGATTATCTCGATTGTTTCCTCTCTACCAACATCCAATCCTCGCTTCATAATATATCCCCTACTCAAGTTATAATATGTGAGACCCCTTTTTGAAAACGCTTACAAATTCATAGTGCATCTTCAGTCGTTATTCTCATTTCCTTGGTCGAACTACTCTCCTTTTTCAATGGTAAATTCATGCCGGTATTCATACGATGGAAACCTTAAATGGTAAACGATTATTTACAATTATCATATATCATACTGTATATGACTTCAAGTACTTATCAGAAGTATTTTTATAATCTGAATACTAGTATGCGATTAATGCGGTTTTATCGCTTTTAGAAAGTTCTGCTCTTCTTGGTCTATAAGCGTTGCAATCATATATTAATTAATATATAATTCGGTTACTATGGAAAATAAAATGAATAAACGACAATATGCTTATAAAGTGATTCGCACAAGAATCGTAGATGGTACTTATGCCCCTGGCCAACGAATTATTATCGATCAAATTGCGAAGGAGGTCGGCTCTAGTCATATCCCTGTAAGAGAAGCTATCCACCAATTAGAGTCCGATCAACTAATTGAGTTTAAACCAAATATCGGAGCAATTGTTCGTGGTATTGATAACGAACTTTACACGGAGACCCTTCATGTTTTGGCTTTATTAGAAGGGCATGCAACGGCGCTTAGCGCACCGCTGATTACATCAAAAGGAATTGAAACACTAGCTAGCATTAATAACGAGATGAAGGAAATGTTGGAAAACTATGAGTTAGATAAATTAGGTGTGTTGAACAGAGAATTTCACTTTCATATCTACTCTTTTTGCCCCAATAATTTATTAATAAAAAATATACAAGAAACGTGGAGTCGATTAGATATTGTTAGACAAGCAGGTTTCACCTTCTACCCCAAACGGACACCACAATCGATCGAAGAGCATTACACTCTTATCAGACTTTTGAAAGAGCATGCAGACAGCTCTGAAATAGAAGATTATGCGCGTAAGCATAAGCTGCTGACACTTGAAGCATTCAAAAAACGAACGTGATGACTTAAGAAATGAACGTAACGCCGCCTTGGAACGGGTCGGCGTTTTTTCGTTGCTTACCGTTAACTAATTGCTGAAAGGAGCCCCTCATTCAATTGACCAATTTGTTTAGTACTTTTTTGAACTCTTCTATGGATTTATTCATTTGATTTTCTGCTTCATTCATCATGCTATCAAGTAAATCTTTCACAGTCGGGATGGTTTCAATCAATCCTGCAATTTGACCGCTATTGATAAATCCATTTTCCATATCGCCATGGATTGCACCTTTGACATGTTGTTTTTCCGACGTCAGTTCAGTGTATTGTTCAAGTGTCATCCCGGATTTTTCCAACTCATTAAGTTTAACTGCATAAGGCGTCTTTAGTATCCGCCTCAGCCGATCTACACTGCGTCCAATAAGTATTGTTTCCGTATCACTTGCTCGCACAAGATTCTGCTTGTATATGTCATGAAAGGGCGCTTCCTTTGTTGCAATTAAACGAGTTCCAATTTGCACACCACTTGCGCCTAACATAAACGCAGCTGCCAATCCATTGCCATCACCGATGCCTCCTGCCGCAATTACCGGTAGTTTAACGTTTTTCACTATTTGCGGTATCAATGTGAATGTCGTCAGTTCAAGGCTAGAGTTGATGCCAGCCGCTTCAAACCCTTCTGCCACCAGAAGATCTGCTCCTGCAGCTTCCGCTTTAAGGGCATGTTTCACCGAGGCTACAAGCGCAATGACTTTCACCCCTTGTTCATGTAATGCAGGAATATATGGTGCTGGATTTCCTGCTGATAGTGAAACAACTGAAATAGCATGTTTGATGACAAGATTAATCAGCTCTTTTACATATGGTGTAACACTGATTGGAATATTAATTGCGAAATTCTTCTTCGTCAGATTTTTCGTTTCAACTATTAATTTCTCTACTTCAGCGGGAGTCATTGTACCGCATCCTATCGTACCAAGCCCCCCTGCCTCTGAAACAGCCGCTGTTAGCTGGGCATTACTAATATTCCCCATTCCGCCTTGTATAATTGGATAATCAATTTCAAGTAGCTCACAAACGTATATCATTTTTCGTCCACCCCTATGTAATTATGTTATACTAAATAGAGTTAAAAAACAATTAAGAATTAAATAATAACTAGGGGAGTTGAAAGTATTGTTAATCACATTCAAAGAGAAAAGCCCTGTACTCGATCCGACGGTCTTCGTTGCTCCAGGTGCTAAAATTATCGGAGAAGTTCAGATTGGGTCAGAATCTACTATTTGGTTTAATACCGTCCTGCGAGGAGATGAAGGGCCTATTACAATAGGCAATAGGTGCAGCATCCAAGACAATTCAACCATCCACTTATATGAAGACGCTCCAGTCGTTATAGAAGATGAAGTTACCGTTGGGCATAACGTTATCCTGCATGGCTGCAAAGTCGGAAAGCGATCGATTATTGGAATGGGTTCTACAATTCTTGACCACGCAGAAATTGGTGAAGAATGTATTATTGGCGCCAACACGTTAATCCCACCAGGCAAGAAAATTCCTCCTCGTTCACTGGTTGTTGGTTCACCGGGGAAAGTAGTGAGAGAATTAAACGACAAAGACTTTGAAATCATTCAATTGTCGATTGATTCATATGTTCAAAAAGGATATGACTATCGGGAGATTTTAAAGAATGGAGAAAATGAGTAACTAATGACTCGTGCCTCTTTGACACTAATCGTTCATGTTCAGTCGTTCAACTAATTAAATAGAGCTGCAAATCACTATGATTTGCAGCTCTCTCTTTGTGTTGACAAGACAATATGTTGATATTAAAAGACGTCTGTGGATTAACCACTTTCTTACATAAAGCACATGTATATAGGGTGTCTAGTGTTTTAACACAAAAGTAAGTAGTCATTTACTGGTTAATCAACGCATGTGATGTTCAACTCATATATATTGAACTAAAGAATCCCATTGAATCTGCTGTGGCGCTCAATCATTAGAAAGTTGTAATTCAGGGCGTGGATTGTAGAACGCTTGGTGCTTTGAGGATGCCTTTCGCCGCACCTGCGCTAGGGTGTTCTTTATAGAGAGTAATGTGATTTTGAGATGTATATGCCGAGAGTATATGTGATTACTAGTTGATACTATATAAATTGAAATAAAAGAACTCCATCGAACCGCTACGGCACTAGGGGATGCCTTCACTCAGTTTATACATCGGATTCAATAGTTCAACATATAGAGAATTAGAGTCAAGAAAGACACACTCCAGATTGCAGATTTCATCACAAATAACGAAATGCTCTCTCTCGCATAGACCATCTAGCGAAGACGCGACTTCGTGGTAGCCGGAGCGATAAGACTAAGGAGGGATGCAGTTCAATCCCTCCCAAATGCTCTCCTTTCCGGCTTATTGCGGGAGGCATCCACAAAACGTCGAAGCGGGATTGGCAGGATTTCTAATTCATTCTTCATGTATTGGGACATTCGTTGATCACATTCAATCGATTTATGGCACTCCAGGTTGTTGGTCTCATTCCTAATAACGAAATGTACTTTCTCACATAGACCATCCAGCGAAGACGCGACTTCGTGGTAGCCGGAGCGATAAGACTGAAAGTGAACTTCTTTCTGGCTTATCGCGGTAGGCATCCACAAAGCGTCGAAGCGGTATTAGGAGAAATTACAATACACTCCAAGTATTAGGGATTTTTCAGTGCCTCCAAAAAGCCCTTGTAAAGCGCATATGCCGTAATCATTTGTTCAACTCATATAAAGCCTCTTTATTTTCTGCCTATTACTTTTTTCTAAATAAAGCTGCCCATAAAGCGGAAACACCGAATACTTCCTCGTCTTTTTTTGCATCTTTCATTCTACGCATTTCTATTTCCTCAAATCCATTAAAGAGCGTCCTCAGCTTTTCTTCTGTAAAACCTAGTCCACCATCCAAGCTGCGTAATCGGTAAACTTCCCAATCCGATATATCAGATCCACCCAAGTCCCCATCTTGCACGAAGCATGTAATAGCGAAGTATCCGCCTGGCTTTAACGCTTTTTGTATTAACTCTATGTAATTCATTCTTCGGTGCGGGGCAATGTGATGAAAACAGCCAGAATCATAGACAATATCATAAGTCTCTTCTTCTAGATGAACATCAAAAATATTATCTTGAATAAAGTTTACGGTTACCTCGCTTTCTCTCGCTCGCTCTGTTGCCCATTGAATCGATTCTTCTGATAGATCAATTGCATCAACTGTGCACCCTTTCTCTGCAAAGTATATGGCGTTTCTTCCTGGACCACAACCAAGTTCAAGCACATTTCCGGCATTTATTATGTCTTTTTCAAAATAGCTTACCAGATTTTCGTCAGGTTTATTGACGAAAAAAGGAATTCCTTTTTCACGATTCGAATAAAACTCATTCCAAAAACCTGTAGGCTCACGTAGTAAGGAATCCAACATCTCTAATACATCCTCATGACTGGTGATTGTTTCTTTCAAAATAACCCCTTCTTTCTTCATTTACTGTATGTCGAAATAAGTAAAGCCTTCAAATACGCTTCGGCACTATGGGGATGCCCGGTAAGCCACCTGCACTCTGTTTACACACCGTATTCACTTTCAACTCATATGAGTATAAATTAATTGTACTAATAATTCCGAAGTTTATTATATCGGTGAGGTTACATCTAAATTAAATAGGATCATAGTCAGTTGTCTTATTTAGCAGAATTTCACACTCAAACATGCATGACAGGTTGTTAGTGACTTTATATTCGTTCCAAGATAGTAGGGGTCCACTTCTTATTAACTTCTTTTTTAAGTGATTTTACTACCATTTAATGAGGTGGCATTTTTCATTTTCCGTAATTCACATTACAAATGTTTCAATATCATTACGAAAGATAATCGAAGATTTATTCCATTAAAAGCTTTATAACCATAATAGGAAGGACAGATAGCATTCCCAGCCCATGTCCTTCCTTTTATTTCAGAATAATTTTTCGAGTTTTTTTACAGTTTCATCATTACTATACACAATTAAAAAATAGGCCTTAAGATATTTCTTAGCGCCCTCTTTAGCCATAGTAATAATGTCTATTTTATTCCTAGTTCTACAAGAATCATAAGTCTCAAAAGCTGTACTGCTCCACCCATTCCTTTCTCCGTCTGCATTCTTTTTTTCTTGTATGCCTGAAATTACGATGTCCATTGTTCTTGGTAACTCTACTAACACTTTTTCAAATAGATTCTATTTATCCTTTTCCTTCAGGTTTGCTTTTGTCCTTAATGCCATTGTGTCTATTCCCTCCTCTTGACTAATAATTTTATACAAATTAAATGCTTCTTTTGAAACGTTGCCATTAAAATAGCGCCCTTCAACTGAGGCTTCATCACCCAAAACTTTTTTCAGACAGAAGAATTTCGTAGTACAACAGCTTTATATTCCACGAGGCAATATCAATTACTTCAATAGTGCGAAATATTTAAAACGTATCCCTATAATTTTTCATTACCGTATCGCCAAAAGCTCTAATATCTGCTAAATAATCAAATCCTTTAGGTGAACCAAAGCTATTCATCATTCTTACTGCTACAATGTCATGTTGTGGAATTACTAATAAGGCCACGCCAGTATATCCTAGTATTTGGTACGAACCATAAGGGACCAACTTGCCAATTTCGCTTCGTTTAGCAGAGGAGCCTTTGGCAAACCACAAAAAACCGTTTTGAGGATTGTCAGTATCCTTAAAAGGCGGACTTTGAACAGAAGTCGCTAATTGTATAATTTCCTTAGGTACAATCTGTTTTTTATTGATCATACCTTTTTTCAAATGAAAATAACCCCATAGTGCCAATTCTCGAGCTGACACATACATGTTCATCTTGTCCCCTTCAGTACTTTTGTATATGAACCAATTAGGGTCATTAGGTTCTCGAATTACTTCAACCAGCTTTTCATTCATTTCCCCATACCAACCAGTTTGATTAAATTTCATAGGCTGAAATACCAGTTCAGAAACAATCTCAGCTATTGTTTTACCTGTTGAATTTTTTACAATTTGCGTTAACATGTCAATACCAATTCCACGGTATGCCCAACTTTGGCCTGGAATAAATTCTCGAATAATTTCATCTCTACCTATTTTCAAACCATGTGTATGTGTTAGTAAGTGTCGAATAGTAGTTCCGTTTAAAAAGTTTGCATCAAGTGAAGGAAGGTATTTTGTTATTGGGTCATCAATTGATGCTATAAAACCGTTATGGACAGCATAGGCAACAGCAAATCCGATATAGCTTTTTCTAACGGAAGCAACATGAAACTGTGAATCTTCTTGAATTCGTCTTGCATTAATAGCTTTAGAATGTTTTCCCCAGTAATCCTCTGCAACTAGTTGATCCTTATGTATAATTACCACTGCCCCTCCCGAACCGTTAACCATTTCGAATGTTTTCTTTACATGAGCTACAACCGGATTGAACTTACCATATAATTGCTGACCACTAAACAAGATTTAACACAACTCCCTCGACAAAATAGAATACCTTTATTTCAAAACTTCATAATTTCCCGAAGATAGACTGAATCTTTTCAGTTACTTCTCTCGGTCTTACATCTAATGAGGAAAGATTTTTAATCTCCATCCAAAGTGGTTGGTAGGTACCTCTATCTAGATTTAAATCGGTAAACTCTTCCCCGCTTCCAGTACCAAATGTTCCACCAACAATATCAGCAAGATAAAAATATTGTGTGCCAATAAAATCAACTGAACAAACATGTTCTTTAATCTTTATTTTAACGCCTAGTTCTTCGAATGTTTCTCTTTCTGTAGCCTCTTCAGGTGTTTCTCCTTCTTCAATTCCACCGCCTGGAAAAACGTAGTAAACACAATTTTCTTTAACTCTCTTAATTAAAGCAACTTTATTTTTTTCTATAAGGACTGAAGAACCTCTATTTCTCATTAGATACACATCCTGTGGTTTAATTTTTTCACATAGTAAATATATCAATTTAAGCCTAAAAATATTTATTACTCCTTTTTTCTGCCCCACTATGTTGAAGATAGAAACTCATATGTCTTCAAATTATACACTAATCATTTCACTTGAAATTCGAAAAACTTTAAATTTATTCTTGTAAATTCATGTCGATACAGGCTTATTGCTAGCGGAGATAGGAGATTTCACAAAAAATAAAAACACCGCAAAATGCGATGCTAAATGGATGCCGGTAAGGACATTATTAGTTTTAGGTAACGTCCTTTTTTTATCCCCAAAAACCCGTTACTTTTAATTTGTTAGTTGGTCTATAATGAGCGGATGATCATCTGCATCGTACGATTTGTCTTTCCTGCGCATGTCATTATCTTCTTGAAATACATCTTCGAAAAAACGGCTTGCTGATTGGGCTAGCAGTTTATAATATTGTTCAAATAACAGAGTGGCATGATTGCCATTCCAGATTTCCGGTAGCAGTTCTTTTGGAAGTCCCGGATCTGTAAAGAGAAATTTCCGGTATTCATGCACCAGGTTGGTCCGTTCCACGAAACACTCTGCATCTGTCATTTTACCAGCATTTATTATGCTTTGATGGACAATGTATTTTTTGCTATATGTCGCTATGAATGCTTGATATTTCTCTTCAATTTCTTCAAGTGGCCAGCTTTTTTCAACGAGCAACTTGTCCGCTTGCGGACCTTTGTATTCGGACACGAAGAAATCCACGTAAGCTTGAATATCATACTTTTCGATTAGAAGATTCACTTCTTTTTCAAGATTATTTGGCGATATCCAGCATCCATTTGAAAAGCTGCCGAACCCACTCCATAGTAACTCTTTTCGAAGCTCATCGCGAATCTGCCTCTTTTCTTCCGGAATCGTATACATTAGCATACGCCATTTCCCATCCCAGTCAGTTGGATTCAACTTAAAGATACGGATTGCTGCCTCTTCAATCCGTGCTTCGCCACGTTCCGTCAAGAAATAATAGCTTTTATTCCCTTGCTTTTCGGATTGAATCCATCCTTGTTTCATCATTCTTGAGACAGCAACCCGAACCGATTGTTCATTATGACCAAATTCTTTTAATAACCGAATCAAGCTGCCAATCCAAATTTTGTTTCCATAATGGCGAATGTAATCACCATATATTGTAAAAATCATTGATTGTGTATTTGCCATGATACTCACTCTTTCTTTTATCGTCTCTTATCAATGTATCATGATTCGACAATTCTTTCATTATTTTGTTATATGAATGGTAAGTGAGTAATTTCTCCAACTCCTTTTCACATGAAAAACTGCCCAACTCTTGCCAAGGCTCATCCTAACTTTTTCAAAAAGAGGACTGGCCCGTGAAGGACAGCATTGTTCACCTACTACTCCGACACATTCTCAATAATTGCCGCGATACCCTGGCCTACCCCGATACACATTGTTGCCAGTCCGTATTGAATGTCCTGTTTTTTCATTTCATATAGAAGTGTTGTTAGAATTCGGGCACCGCTCGCTCCTAAAGGATGCCCAAAAGCGATTGCTCCGCCATTGACATTTACTTTTTTATCGTCTAATTCTAACTGACGTATACACGCAAGTGATTGTGAAGCAAAGGCTTCATTCAATTCAACAAGTCCAATATCATTTTTGGTCAGTCCCGCCCGTTCCAGTGCTTTTCTTGAAGCGTAAATTGGGCCAAGACCCATTACAGCGGGTTCAAGTCCTGCAGTTGCTCCAGAAATATACCTCGCAATTGGCTTGAGGTTTAGTTCTTTTGCCTTCTCAGCACTCATAAGAAGCAAAGCAGATGCACCGTCATTGACACCCGAAGCGTTGCCTGCTGTAACGGTGCCGCCTTCAAATATCGGTTTAAGTTTACCAAGCTTTTCTAGCGTTGTATCTGGCCGCGGATGTTCATCCCCATCCACAGTGATTTCGTTCCCTTTTCGGTCTTTATAGACAACCGGGACGACTTCTTCAGCGAAACGATTTTCTTCCATTGCTTTTTTTGCGCGTTGCTGGCTTTCATAAGCAAATGAATCCTGATTTTCCCGCGTTATGGTATACTTTTGCGCGACATTTTCAGCCGTCTGTGGCATTGTGTCCGCGCCATACATTTCTTTCAGCTTATTATTCGTGAAGCGCCAACCGATTGTTGTATCTTGCAGTTCCATATTCCCACGGGGATTTACTTTATCAGGCTTTGCCATGACGAGGGGAGCACGCGTCATGCTTTCTGTTCCACCGGCAATGTAAATATCGCCGTCACCAACTGCGATTGCCCTGGCGGCGTAAATAACAGCATCAAGCCCTGAACCACAAAGACGGTTAATCGTCGTGCCTGCCACTTCGACTGGAAGACCCGCCAACAAGCCTGACATTCGAGCTACATTCCGGTTATCCTCCCCTGCCTGATTGGCGTTTCCGAGAACAACTTCTTCAATCTGTTTCGCAGGAAGATTAGGATTCCGTTCGATAAGCGCTCTAATAACAACTGCTCCTAAATCATCCGGACGTACATCTTTTAATGCGCCATTATATCTTCCGATAGGTGTACGGACAGCATCTACGATAACTACTTCTCTCATTTTGTAACCAACTCTTCTCCAAGGGCGTAGTCGTATACGCCTTTGCCGGTTTTTCGACCAAGGCGACCCGCTTTGACGTACTGCTCCAAAAGAGGCGCCGGGCGGTATTTTTCTCCTAATTTTTGATGCAAATAGTTCAAGTTATTCAAACGCGTATCAAGCCCGACCAAATCTACGAGTTCAAATGGGCCCATGGGGTAATTTAAACCTAGTTTAATCGCTTTATCAATTTCTTCCGGTGTTCCAAGTCCTTCTTGGAGCATATAAAATGCTTCGTTGCCGACAAGCGCGCTAATCCTGCTTGTGATGAAACCTGGAAATTCATTAATGACAACTGTTTCTTTGCCCATCTTCACGGCTACTTCTCTAATTAATTCCACCGTCTCATCACTCGTCTCCAACCCGCGGACAATTTCTACAAGTGGCATTTTATGTACTGGATTGAAAAAGTGCATAGCAATTGTTTTTTCTGGACGTTTACCGAAAGAAGCAATTTCAGTAGGACTCATCGTAGATGTATTCGTTGCAAAATAACATTCCTTTGAAGCGAGTTCTTCAATTTCTTCAAACACTTGTTTTTTAATCGATGCGATTTCAGGCACCGCTTCAATAATTAAATCCGCGTTTCCAGCTACTTTTGCAAGCTCATTTTCATAGCTCAGATTTTGGCGAGCCTTTGCAGCTTTATCTGCTGATACTTTTCCATACTTAAGTCCTTTTTCAAAAATAACATTAATTTCATTCTTTGCATTTTGAAGTGCTGTTTCATTAATATCAACGATTGTAACTGAATACCCACCAAGTGCCCCAACATAGGCAATCCCTCTGCCCATCACGCCGGAACCGACAACAACTATACGATTAATCATAAGTAATCCTCCTTTTTATGGTGAAAGAATACGGACAGGAGATCATACATCCCTGTCCGTCATTTTTAAAAGATATATATGTTGAAATAAAGAACTCCATTAAATCGCTGCGTCGCTAGGCGAGGCATCCCGGTGTCCAGTTACTGACACAATTTATGTCCTTCGAATTGTGTCAGCAACTGGACACCGAAAAGCGCCTGCGCTCAGTTTATACTCCGGATTCAATACCTCAACTTATAAACCCGGAACAGTATCTAGCTTCAGGCGCCAACCCTCGGGTCATAAGCAATCCAGCTATGTGGCAAAGAGCGCCACGTCGCTGGATCGACTTATGCCTGTCGGGGCTTAACGGCGCCTTGCGCTTTTCATAGACCAAATGGGTTTACTGGACGGCTGCCAAAGTACGACATGATGCTTTTCGTTTCAGTGTAAAGATCAAGCGATCCGATTGATAACTCACGGCCAAATCCGGATTGTTTGTAGCCACCGAATGGTGTTCCTGGGAATGCAGAGAATGGCGTGTTAATCATAACGATTCCGGCTTGAATTTGATTGGCAACACGTGTTGTCGTTGCAGTATTTGTTGACCAAATTGATGAAGCTAGACCGAAATCCGAGTCATTCGCTAATGCAATTGCCTCTTTTTCGTTTTTAAACTTCGATACGATGACAACTGGTCCAAAGATTTCTTCCCGAACAACCTTCATGTCTTGTGTCACATTTCCAATTATTGTTGGCGCATACCAAAATCCGTTTTCAAAGCCTTCTGGTTTCAATTCCTTACCACCTGTAAGTATTTCAGCACCATCATCGATTGCGGACTGAACATATCTTTTCACTGTGTCCAACTGACCTTGATCGATAACTGCACCCATATGTGTTGCTTTGTCAAATGGATCTCCAATGACGAGTTTTTCAGTTTTAGTAATGAATTTCTCAACAAACTCGTCGTACACATTTTCATGAATATAAATTCGTGTACGCGCATCACAAGATTGTCCTGTGTTATTGAAAGCACCGTAGAGTGATCCATCAACGGCTGCATCAATATCTGCATCTTCAAAAACAAGGCTTGGAGACTTCCCGCCAAGTTCTAGCGTTACGCGTTTTACTGTTCCTGCTGCCTTTGCCATAATGTCTTTTCCAATTGGTGTAGACCCTGTGAATGCAATTTTATTCACTAGCTCATGTTCTACCAAGTAGTTACCAATTTCAGAACCTGATCCTGGCAAAATGTTAACAACGCCTGCTGGAACGCCTGCTTCGTAACAAATTTCTCCTAGAATAATAGCTGTAAGTGGCGTTAATGACGCAGGCTTAATAACGACCGAGCAACCTGCTGCAATAGCCGGAGCAATCTTCCAGGCAGCCATCATAAGTGGATAGTTCCAAGGAATAATTTGTGCACATACACCAAGTGGTTCTTTTTCTGTGTAGTTATGGAATTGACCAGGTACATTGTTTACTGATCCACCGTGTGCAACGATAGCGCCCGCATAAAATTCAAAGTCTTCTATGGCTTGTGAAATCTGACCTTTAGCAGCTGCAAGTGATTTACCTGTATTCAAAATTTCAAGTTCTACAAGCTCCTTAAAGCGTGAGCCCATAATTGCTGCAATTTTGTTTAGTACACGTGCACGGCGTCCAGCAGGCGTTATTTTCCACTTTCCATTATCAAATGAATCTCTGGCAGCTTGGACAGCTTTTTCCGCGTCTTCTTTCGTCGCTTTTGCGACTTCTGCAAGTAGTTCACCAGTCGCAGGATTGTAAATCTTTGTGCGCTCGCCACTGCTACTTTCTACTTGTTCACCGTTAATGAACAGCTTGTAAAAGTCACGTTTCATTGATTCTTGTTCTATTGTTCCTTCTTGAATTGTCGTCATTGGTTTATTCCTCCTATTGTCCTGTATAAACAGGTTTGCGTTTTTTCATAAATGCAGTAACACCTTCGCGATGATCTTTCGTTAAACCGGCTATCCGCTGCCCTTGTGCTTCTTGCTCAAGATAATCTTCAAACGATAGTTCACTAACTGTTTTCAACGAGCGTTTTATCAAGCCTATTGCTTTTGTTGGTAGCGCGGCAAGATGTTCTACGAATGCGGATACATCTTCTTCCCATTTTTCTGAAGAAATCAGTCGATTTGCAAGCCCCAATTTCACGGCCTCAGCTGCGGGTACTTTTTCTCCTAAAATGGCTAGTTCCGCTGCTTTCGAATGCCCTACGAGTTGTGTTAAATAATAGAGATTACCTGAATCCGGAATGAGGCCAACATGGATGAAAGCATTCATAAAACTCGCACGCTCTGAAACAAGTCTAAAGTCGCAAGCAAGTGCAAGACTGAACCCTGCTCCTGCTGCTACCCCATTCACCGCAGCAACAATCGGTTTTTCACATTGTCTAATTTGCTTAATCATCGGTCCGTAATGGTCTCTTAATACTTGACCGTGATCCATCTGTTCATCCACTTCTGATAAGTCTTGACCGGAACAAAATGCCCGTCCTTCGCCTGTAATGACAACACAGCGTACTTGTTCATCGATAGAGGCCGCTTTGATCGCATCTTTTATTTCACGATTCATTTGCGCGGTAAAAGCGTTCAGTTTATCAGGTCTATTTAAGATGAGCCATGCAATTCCACCTTTGACATCATAGCGAATCGTCTCAAACATTCAGCACACTCCTTACTTTCCTTGATAATCCGGTTTTCTTTTTTCTACAAATGCGTTCATACCTTCTTTTTGATCCTGCGAAGCAAAAAGAAGGTAGAAATTTTTCCGTTCATATTGCATTCCTTCATACAAGGGATAATCCACTGCTTTATTAACTGAGTCTTTAATGAGTCGCAGCGATAGCGGTGGCTGTTTGGCAAGTCGATTTGCAAATTTCAGCGTTTCTTCCATTAAAAGTTCAGGTGCCACAATCTTGTTAATAACTCCGTGTTTGAGAGCTGTCTCCGCGGAAATACGTTCCCCCGTCCATAGCCATTCCAGTGCTTTCGTACGGCCTGCAAGTTTGGTCAACCGCTGCGTCCCTCCTGCACCAGGCATAACACCAAGCCCTACTTCGGGGAATGAAAACTCTGTGACTCTAGCTGCGATTAATAAGTCACAGCAAAGAGCTAGCTCGAACCCTCCGCCAAAAACGAACCCTTTGACTGCACCAATAATTGGTTTTTTAATGAGTGCTAAGCGGTCCCAGTCAGCAAATTGATTCATTAGTTCAAGGCTGATTGGATCATCATTCGTCATTTCATCAATGTCAGCTCCAGCTGAAAATGCGCGTCCTTTTCCAGTCAACACGATGACCCGGACGTTATCATTACGGTCAAATTCTTCCATAGCATCGACTAGCTCACTAATCAGTTTTCGATTCAATGAATTTAACTGGCGCGGACGGTTCAATTCAATCACCGCGATATTCCCTGTTAATGTAGTTTCAATGAATTCAAAGCCATTCATTACGCATCCTCACCAATCATTAAAGTGACAAGATCACCTGCAAACCCCATCAAGTCTTTGCCGGATGCCTTTCCTTCGGGAGAACGTAAACCTTGCTGCAACGCTTCTAAATTGTCATACCTCATCTCACAAGTGAGGTAGTATTTGCCCTCTCCTCCCATTGGAGATCCTGTGATTTTAGTCACTTTCATTTCACGAAGCCCAGGTATTTTCGCTGTAAGAGGTCCATGAACGTTGAAGTAATGATCATCAAATGCCTCTTTGTTTTCAGGATGTTTGTATAATGCGATTAATTTAGCCATTTTTTATTCTCCTCACTTTATAGTAGTGTTGAAACTGGTTTCATTGCTTCAAATACATTTTTACAGCTCTTGCAGTACAAAATACTTCTGCATGCTGTCGGTCCAAAAATATTTTCCATTGTTACATAGGTAGATCCACAATATGCGCAATCTACATGCCATGAGCCATCCTCTTCAATATGACGGGGGGGAGGAGCTATTCCAAACTTCCTCAAATTCAAATGCCCTTCTTCTGTAATACGGTCTGACGTCCATGGCGGATGAAAGACGAATTCTACTTCGACGTTCTCAATATCGGGCAATTTTTTCACGGCATTTACCGTATTCATTTTAATAAATTCAAGTGCCGGACAACCTAAAAAAGTCGGAAGCAAAGTGATTTTCACATTATTCCCTGTTGTTGTGACTTCTCCTACCATGCCTAGGTCCAAAATGCTCACTGAGTCAATTTCCGGGTCTTTCACATTCATAAGAACTTCATAAATGCGATCGATCGAAACGTCTATAGAAGCAGTCATACCATTCACCTCTTTCCTCGTTCTGCTTACCAGATGGCCATGGGGTCAAGCTTGTAAACTTCGGACAGTGTAAAGAGTGCGTCATCCAAATCTTTTGTATGCTCGCCGTTTCGTCCATTTTTCGCGGGACGATCAGGAATTGCAGGCACTTCAATTTGAAGGGCTTTGAACAATGGGCCAATACTTGCTATCCATTTTTTCTTCATTTCTTCCTCATTGTCTATTAAATTACTATTGGCAATCGCTTGTCTCTGGTTTCCGAAAGAAAATACATCTCCAAAGTCGTGCATGACAAGGGTAATTGCGTCATTCATTTTATTTTTTGCTACATCAGTAGAACTCATTAACTGCTTAAACCACGTTTCCCAGTGCAACTTGTGATAATAAAGTTCCATTTTCACTTTAATCGCAACTTCAGCAACCGGTCTGTACGAGCTTTCGCACAACGACTCAATTTTCACCTTTTTCGCCTGTATATAAAAATAACTTCTAACGACTTGATAGGCCCAGTCATAATTAGGTGTTTCCATATAATAGCCTTCACCGTTCACCCGTTCTGTCAAAACGCTGTTCTTTCTTTCATTTGCCGGGCGTAAGTGAGCCAAGTCATCTGCTTTTCCAGCTCCAAGGTCTTCAAGTAATTGATAATACATCGCCGCATGCCCCATACTGTCTTGGCTAATCGACGAGGAAGCGACGTCTTCTTCAATGTGGGGAGCGAGCCCAAGCCATTCAGATCCGCGATATGCATATAAAAAATCATCATCCGCTAATTGGAACAGCAAACTAATGAGTGCTTCTTTATATTCCGCACTCATGCCATTATCTATTGTGCTCATTTTCGCTCTCCTCCCCATGACAATATCTCTTTTTCATCAAGTACTTGCTGCTCGTATTGACGCCATTTTTTCTTTAAGTACCCATAGCCTTTTGTCGTCCGGTACTCTTTATTGTCAAGCCTGGTGAGCGTCATCTTCTCTTCTGTATTCATTTTTCTAAGATTTTTTCGATTTACAATCCAAATGTCCGCAACTGGCTCACGTCGCATGAAGTTTTCCTGTGCTAAGACGAGTGCCATATCTTCATTTGGAGCCAGTAAGCTGAATTGGTGTTGGAATGCCGAGCTCGGTGTTCGCTTGCTAAAAACTTCATATTCTTGATAAAATGTTTTTTCTTCGGTCATTTTCTCTGACTCCTTTCGTTAATTAACGACTGCACTTAATGCATCACGCACCCATTCATTATTTTCATAAGATGTACGACGCAAGTTCAGACGTTCCTGAGAACGAGGTCCTTCATTTCTAATAATTTTTTTGAATTCATTCCAGTCCGGCTGTTTGTATGACCACATTTTGCTCGCAGCATCGTATTGTATGGAGGGATCCGGAATTATCAACCCAAGTGATAAAATACGCGGAATATACTTATCGAAAAAGATTTGCCGGAACTCTTCATTTGTTTTCGTCCGGATTTTATACTTAATGGTCAGATCTTGTTTAGAAGAACCTGTTGTTTCTTTGCTCGCTGGTCCAAAAAACATTAACAAAGGCTCCCACCAATAGTTGAGAGATTCCTGAATCATTGCTTTCTGGTCGTCTGTACCTTCTGCAAGTGCCATAATGATGGATTCTCCGTGTTGCGCATGAAACACTTCTTCAGCGCAAATACGCTGTAATGCTCTCCCGTAAGGTCCATAAGAAGATCCCAACATATTTGTTTGTGTAATTATCGCAGCCCCATCAACGAGCCAGCCAATTATCCCCGCATCTGCCCAAGAGGTCGTTTTCATATGAAATACATTGTGAAATTTTAAATCTCCATTGAATAAGTCCTGCATTAAATCCCCACGATTTTTGCCGTATGGCTTAAGCAAATCTTCCGTTACTCGGAGAAGAAGCTGGCCATGACCCATTTCGTCTTGTACCTTTGCCATAATGCCTAACTTTCGAGTGAGGGATGGCGCTTTCGGTACCCATTCCTTCTCGGGAAGAGCTCCCATTATTTCGCTCATCCCATGCATTGAAATTAATTTTATCAAGGTCAGTCTATATTCTTCAGGCATCCAATCATCCGCTTCAATCTTGTCGCCTGCTTCAATCCGTTGCATAAAGTGAGTTAATTGTTCTTTTTCCTTGTTGTGCAAACCGATCATTATCATAGTCCCCCCTAATTCAAGGTATGTTTTTCTGCTACCTTATATAACAATTTAATTGCGTCTATATATAATTACGTTACATTCATCAACATAGAAATCCGATAAATCCACAGGCATTTTTCCTAGACCATTTCTTTACTTAATTCTCTGTCGCTCATTTTAATAGAATCTGTCGGACACCCATCAAACGCATCTTCTAAATCTTCATGAAGATTTTCAGGGATCTCTGCTGTCCCTTCATTTCCATCGAGGATGACATAAGCGAAGCCCTCATCATCATAATCAAAGATATCCGGTGCACTGGCTCCACAAGCACCGCAAGCAATACATGTCTCCTGATTGACAATTGTAAACTTAGGCATGGGCCTACTCCTTTCTTCATCAATTTTCCGTACTTTTACGTTGCTGATTGCCGTCTGTGTTTCATAATAGACACACGCGATCTGCTTCACTTTTCCCTCATACTAGACTTATACGCCGACAACATTTTTGTTTCTGAAATCTATAATCCGAATTGCTTTTCCTTCTGATCTCGGTATGGTTTTTGGAATATTTAAAATGACCTCCATTGACACTAAGCATGTCGATTTTATCAGACTTTGGATTTCTTTCTTTAGCTGAATCACTCGTTCATCAGTCAAATCTCCAGCAATTGTTTCATAGAGGGCACGATCTATTTCAACATGTAACTCCACGTTGTCCAGTGAATCAGCCCTGACTAAATGGATTTGATAGTGAGGTACAAGGCTTTCCACCTTTAGAAGCACCCGTTCAATTTCTGATGGGAAAACGTTCACTCCACGAATAATCATCATGTCATCTGTACGGCCTTTCACTCTCGACATTCTTATAGTGGTTCTGCCGCATTTGCATATTTCGCGTGTGATTGAAGAGATATCGCCCGTACGATATCTGATGATTGGAAGCGCTCTCTTTGTTAAACTAGTAAAAACCAGTTCCCCTTCTTCTCCTTCGGCAACCTGTTCAAGCGTTTCAGGATTAATAACCTCAACAAAGAAATGATCTTCCTGTACATGTAAGCCATTTTGCGCTTCATGACATTCTACTGAGACACCAGGTCCCATGATTTCGCTCAATCCGTAAATATCCACCGCTTTCAAATTGAACGTTTCCTCTATCTTTATCCGCAACTCTTCCGACCAAGGTTCTGCTCCGAAAATCCCATACTCCATTGACGATTGTCTGGGATTGATGCCTGCTTCTTTCATTTTTTCCGCTATAGTCAACATGTATGAAGGCGTCCCTCCTATGCCTCTCGGTTTGAGGTCTTCAATCATCGTGATCTGCCTTTTCGTGTTTCCTCCTGACATTGGCACAACTGCCATCCCAAGGGCTTCTGCGCCATAATGGAGTCCGATTCCCCCTGTAAATAAACCGTAACCGTAAGAATTATGGAAAGTATCCGACCTTTTACCGCCTGCCGCCACAATGGATCGCGCAACGACTTCAGCCCACACGTTTATATCATCTGACGTATAACCAACAATTGTCGGCTTCCCACTTGTTCCAGAAGACCCGTGTATTCGGACAATCTCCTCTTGTGGCACAGCAAATAAACCGAATGGGTAATGATCTCGAAAGTCCTGTTTATTCGTAAATGGTAGTTTCGCAATATCATCCAAACTTCGAATATCTTCCGGAACAATTCCCAACTCTTCAAATTTTTCACGATAAAAATCAACATGCTTATAAACGGCCCCCACCGTATTGCGCAAACGGTCAAGTTGAAGACTTTCCATTTCATCACGTTTCATCGTTTCGATTTGTGGATTATACAAACACCATTCCCCCAATTCTTACTTTGAATTTGCTCCGGCTATACCAGGTGATGGACCTATGCTCCGTTTTAAACCGTATTCAATTTATCCATTTTGAATTAATCAATCAGATTTTTATATAACGTTTAATAAACGACATCTACCTAATTAGTAATATACATATAGATTAATAGCAAAATACACAGAAGTCAACAGATATATCTGAAAGTTTAAAAATCTTATATTTCGTTCAAAAGTTTTCGAGTTACAATCAGAATCTAAAATAATCACAGAAGTCCAACACACTAAAAGAACATCGGCAAAATTCTGCCGATGTCCATTTTTAAAACGATAATCCATAACTCTTACTATTCTTGATCGATGCTTTCGCTGTCCGGAATAATCTGGACATCTTCCACTTTTTCTGTATTCTCCATGTTTATAAACAACTTGCCTTCCGCCACTTTACGTACCTCGTTATTGAAGTTGTCAATAACTTTAGCTTCAATACGCGCTCCGTCAGCAGTTACGCCAAACGGAACTGTCCAGTAACCTACATAGTGACCTGGTGATGTCTCACTAAATGGAAGTTCGGTGGCATTTGTCACTTCGTTACCTACATTTGTCAGTGGCATGTGGATTACAAAACTAGCTTTTAGTCCTGGAGCACTGTCAAATTCTATTTTCACACTTTTTCCTGTTGTTAAGTAGACATCATTAGTTGGTGTTAAATTTTCGATTGACGGTGCGTTATATTGAGCTGTTACTTTAACTGTCATAGAAGTTTGGTTATTCGCTTTATCACTTGCGACAACCGTAATTTCGTTTTCACCATTATCAAGTAAAATACGTTTAGAATAGTTTCCATTGATGACTTCTGCATTTTGACCGTTTACTTTTACCCAATCAAGATTAGCATCAGAAACCGTCCCTTCAACCATAACCGTTTCACGATTCGTTTTATCACCGTTTTTCGGGTTATCGATTGTCAGTTCAGGGTTTTTAGTATCTAATGTTACTGTAACTGGAGCAGATTCTCCTGTCACTTTGCCATTAAGCGTGGAAACTGCCTTGAACTCATTTACTCCTTCTGCAAGCCCCGTTTCGATTGTGAATTTGCCGTCTTCCCCAACCACTGCCGAACCTGCATCTTCTCCGTTGTTTTTCAGCTGGATTGTTGTCGTCGGAGATGCTGTTCCTTCGATTGTAATGCTTGATTCATTCGTAGTGAAGTCTTCTGCAGGCGAAGTAATAATAGGTGCATGGACTTCATAGCTGACACGTGCACGGATCATGTAATTCCCTTCCGCCGCAGGTGCTGCTGACCAGGCGCCCGATACATACTGATAACTACGTCCCGCGTTCGTTCCAGTTTCATCTGTCGCGAGTCCAGGTGAATTTGGACTTGGATCTTTCTGAATGTAAACCATGTAAAAGTCACCGCTAACAACGATGTTGTGCTCAGTTAAATCTACAACTGTCCACTCCCCGTTACGCAGAGCCTGTGCATCGATTGGTCCCGCAAGTTTCTTGCCAGGAGTCCCGTCAGCACCCGTTGCATCCCATACTTCCACCGCAAAATCCGTCCCTCCTGGAACTGGCCATTCCGTATCCCAGAAGCGAAGTACGCCGTCTGTGACAATTCCGGATTCTTTACCTTCTGGAAGAGACATTTTCACTCCCCAGCCATTCCCTGCATCATAAAATGCACGCGCATTTTCGCCTGTGCCGTCGTCATAACCGATTTCGCCGCCTGGATATGTGTAAAATGGTTCTAAAGCGAAATCTTTTTCAGTCGCGCCGTCGCCAATTGTGATAGCCGCTTCTTGACTGTGGTAGCCCCGTGCAATCACCTTCAACGTGTAGTCTCCTTCATAAGCGGTAATGGAATAGTTCCCATTTCCATCTGTTTCGACAGGTGTAATGTTTGCATCTTCGATCAGCAGCAATGTTGCTCCACCGATTGCTTCACCTGTTGACTGATCAGTAATTGTACCGCTTACCGTGGATTGTGTAATCTCGTTTAACGTGAAATTCACTTTTGTTGAACTGTCTGCTTCAATTGTTACGGATTGTTCTTCAGACTGGAATCCGTATGCTTCTGCTTTCGCTGTAAATGTTCCTGCTCCATGCGTCAGTGAATATTTTCCATCAGCAGGGTTCGAATAGACCGAACGCCCGGTTTCAAGCACACTGACTTGTGCACTTAAAGGAAGCAGTGTAGGGTTTGCCTTTTCATCTTGGACCGGCGGTTGTTCTTTCTTAGGAACTACCGGGTGAATTTTTGTCGGGTCGATAGGTTCTTTGAACGCATCTTTTTCTTTTTCTTTAATAATACCGAGGTCTTTGCCAGTTTCGTTTTTGATAGCGCCAAGGCTTTTACCGCTATCTTTTTCATTGTTTCCGTTAACATCTTGTGTAGTTCCCTTTTGCATTTTGCCTGTTTTTGAAGTAGTTGTCAGTGCAACATCATCGATATACCAGCCATCTTTAACAACGCTAGAATCGGAAAATGCATTAAAACCGATGTAGACACGTTGACCGCTATATTCCGACAAGTTAACTTCTCCGTCAATCCAACCATCCGATTGACCTTGAATCATGAGTAGTTGGGTCCATTCCACCTGATCTGTGGAAATAAACACGTGACCATAATCCCATGCTCTGCCGGATGTAGATTGCTCGAAGTTATGCCATTGTTTAAATTGCAAGTAGGAATCCCCTTCTGGCAAGTCAACTGGAGGCATGACAAGTGTTGCATTCATATTAGTTTCATATGTGCCTGCAAGATTTGTCGCATATACTTTTTCACCTGAAGAGGCATTATTTGGACCTGATGTCGGCACGCCCCACTCCCAGCTGTTCTTCTCTCCAAATGAAGTCCAACCAATCGGTGTTGTTTCAAAGTCTTCTGAAAAACCGATTGTGATGCCCGGCTTCACTTGGACCGTATATTCCTCACTTGTCACTTCATTATTCCCAAAATCATTGATTGTCCATTTGTAAGTGAATGTATTGCCTGCGATGCTTTCGCCCGCAATCGTTGCTACAAATTCACCTGACTGGTAATTACCCGACTTACGGCTAGCTTCCACCGCTTGCCACTTGTTAGCTGCGTCCTTAAAGTTCAATGTGACGGATGCGATACTAATATTATCTGTCGCTTGAACCGTCAAATCTAAATCCATTCCCGCATATGTTTCTGCAGGAGCATCATGCTTGTATGTTGGTGCTTCTTGATCGTCTCCTTGTTTTGAAACTTGACCTTCAATTTTCCCAAGGCCACTAGCGATTGATGAAACGGCTTCGTAAGCATCGACAAGTCCATATCCATAGCCGTGGTTCGGAGACTGTGGATATTCTGCGTCAGTCAATGGTGTTGCCGTATCAAGTAAAATCTGTTCCATTTCATCGACTGTTAAGTTGGCGTTTACTTGGCGAAGTAGCGCTGCCACGCCCGATACAGCCGGTCCTGCCATTGATGTTCCATTCCAGCCGCCTTCATAACCGCTACCTGGAACGGATGAACGAATATTCACACCCGGTGCAGAAATGTCGGGTTTAGTTTCGGCATATGGAGAAGGACCGCGTAGAGAAAAGCTCCCTACTTTGTTATTGATGTCCGTTGCGCCAGTTGCAAAAGATTCAGGATAATTCGACGGTGCTGCAACTGATCCAGGTCCACCTGGATTGGATAGCGTCGTGTTTCCTGCAGAAAACTCCGGGAAGATTTCTGCTGCTCGCCAGTTTTTGACGACATCCCGATACCATTCATCAAGTCCTGGTCCGCCGCCCCATGAATTATTCACGACATCTGGCGCTAGATCGACGCGTACATTTCCGTTGGCGTCTGTCGGTGCCAAAATCCATTGAGCTGCAGCCAATAAATCTCTATCCGACCCACCAGCTGCAGTGAATGCTTTAACAGCAATCCACTTAGCACCCGGGGCAACACCGATTTGGTTAGATCCATTCGGTTCGCTACCGACCATTGTGCCAGTGACATGTGTTCCATGACCGACATCATCATATGGTGTAGCTTGTCCTACAGTTGCGTCAAACCAGTTGAAGTCATGATCTACTTCACCTGAAGCCGCGTTGTACCCTCGATACTGTTCTTTCAATGCGGGGTGGTTCCATTGGGCACCTGTATCGATGCTTGCAACAACTGTACCGGAACCGTCAATACCCATGTCCCACACTTGCGGTGCATTGACACGTTCAACATTCCATTCCACATTTGCAATTTTAGATTCAGGAGTCACTGCGTTTTCAGTTTTTGTTGCAAAAAGTTCGCGCGTTTCGTTGGGTAGCACTTTTTCGACCTCTGCGAATGTCGCTACCTTTTGCGCGACTTCTTTCGTGGCCGTAACAGCCATACCGTTTACGATAAAGTAAGAGGTGATGTCTTTAGCATTTCCTGCTTTAACTTGCTGTTCAAGATACTGTTTAACATTTTGTTGTGTTTCGATAGATGTCGTTTTCAGTTCGGATACGACAGCCGATCGTTGCATTAGTTCCGCTTTTTGTGCTGATAAGTTTGCATTATTTGCATGTTGTTTTGCTTCGCTCGCTACTTTTTCCGTATCCGTTTTTTCTTTGAATTTTATCAAAAAAGTGACGGTGTCAGATTTTCCGAAGCTTTCCAGCAAGCGATCACTTACTTTGTCCTTTGAAATTACATTAGCGCTATTTAAAGATTGGTGCAGTTTGTTATTCGGCTCCGCGTGCGCGATTCCAGGTGTGATCAAAGAAAGCACCATAAGTAACGTCGCAACAATGCTGAACATTCTAATTCGACTACGCTTCTTCAACTTCATTCCTCCCTCCGATTTTTACAGCGATTGGATTGCATTTCGTGAGACATAAAGAAATGCATTAGGTGTCCTTATAGCCGAGCCGACTTATAACCCGACCGGTTGACGCCTGAAGCCTAGACACCGACCCGATTAAAAAATAATAATTCTTTCTTAATTAAAAAAAACATCCCTTGCCCCCTTCCTAAAATTTAGTGTAGGTACTCAATGGTGTCGCTTGTGGAAATCTAGTTGTTACTAACAAACATACATGGATATAGAAATGTTTTTTGTCGAATAATGACAGCGATTTACTAAATGGTAGTTCATATCCATTTAAAACCTGTTTTTCCCAGTATTAAAGATCGTAGTTATTTTCCCAACAATTGATAGATGAATGTGTTTAAACCTTGATACCAGTACCTTTTCATGAATAACTAACTAAATAGGGAAATATCAACTAATTGAGTCTCAACTGAAAAACACATAGTTATGACTATGAAACAATAAAAAACCATTATTTCCAGTATTTTAATTAGCAAAAAATAGGAAGTTATAACTTGTAAAAATATATCTATAATATGCTTAAAGTACTAATACAGCCGATTCGGTAACGTAAAACCAGAAAAAAAACACCGGCAATCGATAGCCGGTGCTTCCCTTCATTTTTTAATTAATGAGTATCTCACTAGCAATGTCGTGGCACATAGTAACAACAATCCGAAAATCCCAACGGCCATGCCTGTATTTTGTAAACTCAGAGTCGATTCGGGCAAGCCGCAAAGGGTCGGATCAAAGGCGATAACACCTACCATCGTCCCCATGACTGCCGCCACGCCACCATTAAAAAAACCCGCCACTGCCAATTGCTTGCTTAACACCGAACTGAATTGAGCGCCTATTACAATACCAACCCATAAGTTAACTGTACAAATAATAGTAAAGTCCATTGGGAAAACTAAATATAATATAATTGCGATGACAAAACTGGTTACCTGTCCTGCGGCTAAAGTTACTGTAAAACTGAGACGATCACTGATTTTATAATGCGGTTTATAAAATAACGCGTACATATAGACGCCCAACAAGCTACTTAGCACGAGCAAAAAAATCCAAATAAGATCATCGCGCGCCTCTTCCTATATTTTTCAAGAAGACCTCATTGCTCTAAACAGCATCATAAAGGAGCACAGGACGAAAAACTCCACCATAATGGCAAATGGAATACTGTAAGACGCGGCAACACCGATCATGGGTGCCATCAGACCTGTCATAAGCCCGCTAATATATCCAGTAAGCAGCGTTTGATTGTCAAACATTCCTCCGAAAAAGCTTCCCGTCACCATCCCTGTCAAAGCAGCTACTACTGTGACTTCCATATAGTAAACCGGGAATTCATAAATCAAAAGGACACCTGTTCCAAGAGCCAATCCTCCACCTGCTACCATGGCGATGTTCATGCCAAGATGAAAACCGATCAACTTTTTTCGGTTGTACAAAAATCTATAGGTGACAAGGGCAAGCAGAAATTGAAATATCACCAAACCCCAAATCCAAGCTGACAAATGGATTCCCCCTCCCGACATTCTATGACGATGACGGGTGAAAAGAATCCATGTAAAAAAATAAATAATGTATTTTTATCAACTGGGGTGCTATTGCATTAAACAGTCATTATTTTTCTTTCACAGATGAGCTTTACTCTTTACTATTCATCCATTTCAATTGTTTTTTTCAACTGTTTTAAGTGACGTTTTTCATGTAATCCGACAAACGGAAACCATTGAATCAATGGAACTTGACCAAAAATCGGATGTTTGAATGATTTTTCACGAAGTACGTCTTTCGTGCTTAATTCATACACATCTAACAAGAAAAGACGCGAATCATAAAGCTCTTTTTTCATCTCTAATTTCGACTTATATTCTTCAGTTGGTGCAGTATATACCGGGGCTTCCACTTTCACTAAGCGATTCGTCGAAAGCACTATTGGCTTATTCATCGATTTCGGGCTATCAGGATTTTTTAGTTCTTCTGCTATATTTGTCGCAATTACTGTTTCCATACGTACCAGGTGTTCGAATATTTGTTTCGGAGACCATCCGCCATTTGAGGGTTTTTTATTGAACTGATCATCCGTCAATCCTTCAATTGTTTGAAATAGCTCTTTTCGGATTACCATGTTTTTTCCTAAAATCATTTAAATGTCTCCTTTGATTGCCTCGAAAATCTTTCCCATCATATTCCATTTATGAATAATCCATTGCACTTGAAATTTCAGTTTTTAGTTTCCTTGCAAACATCCATTTACTAGTGCGAAAACTGATTCCACCTTGTTTCCTTACCTACAATAGAAGCTTTTTTCTTTTTTCGCAAGTATTTTTTTAATGTTTATTAATTCAAAAATCCAGCTAATTTAGCCGATTTCAGCCTCTTCAATTTGTGAAATTTCATTCAGTAACCATTAACTTGCAGAATGAGCGTTTTTATTAGGGTTCTCGGTATCTTTTACAAATCCATGTATATAGTCTATCACTCATGCATATACTACTAATCACAGAGGCGCGGCACTTCTCTGGCCCGCGCATGGGGGCACTTTCGGCGGAAAGTGGAAAATAATACGACGCTCATTCCGACTAGGGATCGCCTAGTAGTGCCGCATTTTACATAGTGGACCATTTGAACAACCCATCCAAAGAATTGGATGGGTTGTTCCTCGTTCAGTGAATGATTATTCTATATACGTTGAATTAAAGAACTCCATTGAAGCGCTAGGGCGCCAGTCTTATGGCTTCGGCTAACCAGTGTCCAGTTACTGACACCAAATAGGCGCCTTCGCTCAATTTATACACCGAGTTTAATATTTCAACATATATAGTTATAGTCAAGAAAGACGCACTCCAGGTTGCAGATTTCATCATAGCTAATGAAACACTCTTTCTCAAATGACCATCCAGCGAAGGCGCGTCTTCGTGGTAGCCGGAGCAATAAGACTGAAAGTGCTCTCCTTTCTGGCTTATTGCGGGAGGCATCCACAAAGCGTCGAAGCGGTATTAGCAGGAATTCTAATTCATTCCTCATGTTTTGGGACATTCGTTGATCACATTCGATCGATTTATGGCACGCCAGGTTGCAGATCTCATCCCGATAACGAAATGGACTTTCTCACATTGACCACCATCCAGCGAAGGCGCGACTTCTTGGTAGCCGGAGCGATAAGACTGAAAGTAATCTCCTTTCTGGCTTATCGCGGGAGGCATCCACAAAGCGTCGAAGCGGGATTAGCAGGAATTTCTGATTCACTCCTCATGTATTGGGACATTCGTTGACCACAGTCGACCGATTTATGGCATGCCAGGTTAAAGGTCTCTTCCCCGATACCGATATGCGCTTTCTCAA